>DATAED010000084.1:0-11034 GCA_036258195.1 Ktedonobacterales bacterium | reverse complement strand
TCGAGCGGGTTCTGGCCTCGGAGGCGCGCGAGCGGCAAGGCGAGCAACCCGCCTCCCCGCTGCCACCGGATGACCCCGGCGTCTACACCATCTGAGGAGGCGACCTCTCCCCCTGATCCCATCCTCTGCGAGGGGAAGGGAAACCCAGGCCAGGCAGCCTGGCGCTGGCCCCTGATGCAATCCAGTCGCATGCACAGCAGCCCATCCCTCGGATTGCGCGCCGAGGGGTGGGCTGATCTCTTTCCCGGCGAGGCCCCACCCCAACCCCTCCCCCACTGCAGCGGGAGAGGGGCTAGCCGCGTCTCGCCTCGCGCCAGCCCTGCCCCTCGCCGCAAAGTTGTGACGACCAGCAACTCCCCTCGCCCTCTGGGAGAGGGGCAGGGGTGAGGGTTTGCCATTACTGCGCAGTCGAAGCCTTTTGCTTGCCCGCGCCCTCGCGGCGGCGATTCTGCGGGCGGTCGCTGGCCGCCGCGCGCCCGCCTGCTGCGTCGCCTGCGGGCCAATCGCCAGCGGCGGCGGAAGCATGCTGGTGGCTCACACGCTGGAGCAGCTCGCGATTGAAGGCGGGCAGATCGTCCGGCTTGCGGCTGGTGATGAGGTTGTCATCCACCACCACCTCGCGATCCACCCACTGGCCGCCCGCGTTGCGGATGTCGTCTTGCAAGGTGGGCCAGCTCGTCATCGTGCGACCTCGCGCCAGCCCGGCGGAGACCAGCTCCCACGGCGCGTGGCAAATGACCGCCATTGGCTTGTGGATGTCGTCCATCGCCCGCAGGAAGTCCTGCGCCTCCGTGTTCATGCGCATCGCATCGGCGTTGAGCGCGCCGCCCGGCAGCACGACGGCGATGTAGTCCTCGGGGTCGGCCTGATCGAGCGTGCGATCCACTGGAACGGTGATGCTCTTGTCGTGATGCCTGAAGCCCTGAATCTCTCCGTCATGCGGCGCGATGATGTCGACAAACAGGCCCGCATCCCGCAGGGCCTTGACCGGCTCGGTCAGCTCCGCCTCCTCGAAGCCATCCGTCGCGATCACTGCGACACGATTATCTGCATGCTGCGTCCTGCCTTGCCGGCTCTTCTCGCTCATGTCCTCGGATATCCTTTCCATCCATCGAGGGCGTCGCTGGCGCGACCGTCCTTGCGCTGTGCGCGCTGAGAGATCACGCGCAAATCGTGCCGAGATGCTAAGCGATGCTGTGCGGATAACGTCTGGACGCAGGCGTCACTTGTTGGCTGCGCGCTTCTTTGCTATCATGGCGGCGCGCAGAGGCGACGAGAGCGACGAGAGAGGCAATGCGGCATGGCAGACGATGGGCGCGGTGGCCAGAGCAACCAATGGAGCGGTGGTGAGCAGGCCGAACGGCAGCGGCGTCTGGCGGCGCTGCGCGACCTCACCCAGCAGCCGGGACAGGCCAGCGCCCTGCCTGAGCAGGACGACACGCTGAAACGACCGCGCGTCGCCACGCCCAATCGCCCCCAGCGGCCTCAGCGACCTCAGCAGCGTCCGTTGCAGAGCGCCGCCTCCGTGGCGCGCAGCCTGCGCTCGCCGCGCCGCCAGCAGAGCGCCGCAGGACGGCTGGCGATGGCGGCGCTGGTGATCGTGATCCTGGCAGCGGGCGCGTGGGCGCTGCACAACAGGCAGCCTGCTGGCAAAGCGACGCTGCCCCCGCCGCAGATGCCGCCGGTGAACAGTATCGACCTCGGCGCCTATAACCTCAGTTGCCCGATGGATCCGCAGTGGTCGCCAGCTGGCACGCAGATCGCGCTCTGGGCGACGCTCGGCGACTGCGGCAATCAGCAGACGGGCGGCCCGGAGCTGGCCATCTTCGACACACGCACGGGCAAGCTCACGCATAGCGTCACGCTCTACTCGCTGCTCCCGAAGCAGGGCTTGCCCGGCGCGCTCATCCCTTCGCCCTTCGCGTGGTCGCCAGATGGCGCGTCGCTGTCCTTCACTGTCGGTTACACCTACTATCAGGCTCCGGCGCCGGGCGCGCCGCACGGCCTCATCACCATCACCCTTGCGCATGACACGGCGCGCTACATCGCCGATCCCGCGCCGCTGCCCGCGACGATGGACGGCGCGACGCGCATTTGGGACATGGCATCAGGCACGCTGGCTCACACGATAGCGCCCGACGCTGTCCATCCCTGGGGCGCCGGAGTCTCACTGCCCTCCACCGGCGCCTATATCTGGGGCGCCGATGGCTCGCTGGCGCCCGCCGTCACAGGCGTGACGGGGAAGAGCGTCGTGTCGGTGTGGCAGACGGGAACCATCGTGCCGGTGTACGCGCTGGCCTCGAACGAGAACGTCCAGGGCCCGCCAGATGAATACGTGCCACAAGACTGGGTCTATTCCACTAACATCCCTCAGTGGTCGCCGGATCACCGCTATCTCGCGCTGCCAGTCAGCCTGGCGGTGCGGCTGCCCGCTGGCCCACACGCCTACCCTGTCGCCGGGTGTGCGCAGCTCTGCAACGCCACGCCGGTCGCCCCGCTCGATATGGCGTTCAGCGCGGCGCTGACGGCGGCCATCAAAGGCTGGGTCGCGCCGGGGGCAGCGCAAGGCCAGCCGCCGCAGTGGTACGAGATGGACATCGCCTGGCGCGCCGATAGACACGAGCTGGCGACGATGCTCCCCAACGAGGACTTCAACCTCGCCCAGCCCATCGCCAAGGTATCCATCTTCAACACGCAGACGGGCGCGCTGGTCACCAAACTCTCGATTCCCCGCACAGTGGTGAATGTCTACAACCCTGGCGTTCTGCCAGAGATTGCCTGGTCGCCGAGCGGCGCCTCATTGGCGGCAATCGACGAAGCTGACGCCACGCTCACCCTCTGGCGTGCGGAGTAGCGCCTGCCTGCGCTACTCCTCATCTGGCTCGACTTGTGACCTGTCGGAGGGGCATTACTGCAGCCGGTTGAGCGTATTGGAGCCGTCGTCCACGAAGTAGAGGCCGCTGCCGCCTGGTATCGGCGCGAGGCCGAAGAGCGTGCCACCGCCGTTCTTGCCGCCACGGGTGACCGTGTTATCGAGCACCTTCACGGCGACCTGCGCTTTCGATCGAGGCGCCACTTCGACCGCTTTGCCATCATTGCCGTTGACAGCCACCAGATCGCCATTGGGGACGAGCGTCAGGCCAAGCGGATCGTCGAGCGCGCCTCCGACTGAGACGTCGTGCCCCGTCCCTGCGCTGGCGCTGATTGTTGACGCGCTGGCGATCGCGGCGATGCGGTTGTCGAGGCTGTCGGCGACGTAGAGCGTACTGCCACTCAGCGCGAGGCCGGTCGGCCCAATCACCAGCGCCGCTGGGTCGGTTCGCTCGGGGAAGCCCGAGCCGATCACCGTTTCCGCAAGCTTGCTGGGTGTGCCAGCGCCTTGCAGGGGCACACCGAGGGTGATGCGCAGGATGGTTCCCCCGTGCACAACAGCGCCGCCAGCGGCGACCGTGCCGTTGAGTACGTTGGTCACGTAGAGACTGGCCATCGAACCGTTATCCGCCAGTGTCATATCCCACGGGCCGTTGATGTTGGAGTCGGCGAATGTCTCCACCACCTGTCCGGCGCTGTCCAGGACAAGCAGGCAGCCAGCTCCTGAAGTGGCAGCTGTGCCGTCGGTCGTGGGAAGGCTGCCGACGATCACCCAGCCACGCTGGAGCACGCCAAGCGCCGTGGTCAGGCCAACCCCGCCAGGGCAAGCGCCAGGCAGCGTGGCGGCATTGATCTGAGCAAAGAGCGTCGATGCGCCGCCGGGCGTTACCTGGACGATGGTCGTGCCCGTACCTTGCGCGTTGGCGGAGTTGTTGAAGTTGCTCACGAGGACGTTCCCTGCGGTGAGCGCGCCCGCGCTGCGCGGGATCACCGCGACGCCGTAGGGGTTGATATCGCCATTAGCGGGTACCGTCGAGGCTACGACACCTATCGTGTGGAACCGCGTGAGATACGGAGAGGCGAGTGAGCCAGCATACGCGACCTGTGCTCCGAAGGTCGCGTATGCAGCGAGGACGGTTGCCAGGGCTATCGCTGGGAACGTCCATGCAGGGCGCGAAGTGCGACGCTGTGCCATGCGGTGTCCTCCTATCTGCCGTTCCAGACCGACGTGGGCGCTTGCTTCCTTGGCCCACTGCGCGCATCGTCGCGCGGGGAGGATCCAGGACGGCGATAAGAGAACTACGGTACGTGGTTACGCGCCAGGGCCAATGCGCGCCACGTGTGCGCGCTCCGGTCGTGATGCGCCGGACAGACGCTAACAGACGCTAATGGAAGGCGCGGGGCATGCGCTTCTTCCACGCCGTCGGCAGAATGACGTCGATGGCGTCGTCTACCGTGACGATACCCAGCATCTTGCCGTCGTCATCCACCACGGGCAGCGCTACCAGGTCTTCATCGGCGATCAGCCGCGCCACGTCACGCTCCTCATCCAGTGGCCGCGCGATGCACTCCACCGGGCGCATCACCTGCTCCATCGTCGCCTGCGGGTCGGCCAGCAGCAGATCGCGCAGCGAGACGACGCCCACCAGGCGGCCCTCCGTCCAGAGGGTGAACGCACGCGCCTCCTGCGTGGCGACGGGTGGCTGGCTGGGACGCGGGCGACTCGCGCGCACGCCGTTGCGCCCGCGCATGCTGGGGCGCCGTGCAGGCGCCACGCGGGCCGGCGGCGTGTCTTCGATCACCACGTAGAGCTCCGGCAGCGCGTCGGGCAGCGGGTCTTCGGCGCCCGACGCGGCTGCCTTCGTCTGTGCTCGCATCGCCTCGATCACCGCGCCCGCCGCCGTCCACTCCGGCACGGCCACATACTCCGTCGTCATAATGCCGCCCGCGCTGTCCTCCGGATAGCCCAGCAGCGACGCCACATCCTCGGCCTCGTCGCGCTCCATGCGCCCCAGCAGGTCGGCGGCCTCCTCGCTGGTGACATTTTGCAGCGCGTCCGCCGCCTCGTCCGGCTCCATCTCCTCCAGCACGTCGGCGGCGAACTCCGGATCCATCTCGCGCAGCAGGCGGCCTCGCTGCTCGTCGTCCATCTCTTCCAGCGCATCGGCGGCGTGGGCGTCGTCCAGCTCGGTCAGCAGCGCGGCGCCAGCCTTCGGGGTGAGCTGCTCCACGATGTGCGCCAGATGCGCGGGCTGCATCAGCGCCAGCCGCTCGCGCGGCACGCGCAGCCGCAGATCATCCAGCGTGGCGTTGTCGGCGGCGGGCGCCACCTGCGCCCAATCGATCAGTTGCGGTCTGCTGCTCTGCTCGTGCCGCACGAGCTGGTTGACTCGGTCGCCCAGCCGTGGCCCCACCAGCCGCCGCAGCATCGCGTTCGGGCCGACATCCACCGCGACCAGCCGATACTGCCCGTCCGAGGCGGCCAGGTCGAGATCATTGATGCGCACGACCCGCCGCCCCTCGACATCTACCACCTGGCGGTCGAAGAGGCTCTTCACCGTCAGCTCGCCGGGGCGCAACTCGAACTGCTTCAGATTCAGCGCGGGCGACTTCAGCCGCACGCCCGCCGTGGTCATCTCGCCGACGCGATCCCACGGGATGAATACCTTGCGCGAGCCGCGCACTGCCTTGAGCTTGGCCACCAGCCCCACTACGCGCGGGTAGACCTCTGGTCCCTCGATGGCGCTCTCATCCGGGATGCGCACGACGAGGTCTTGCAGCAGCGCCACCTCCTCGCCGGTCGGCACGCGTATGGGCTTATCGAGCAATTCCGTCAACGACGCCATGGCGGCGCTCCTTTCTCTGGCTGGGAAGGAAGATAGATTCTGGGCTGGCTCAACTCAGGAATGGCACGCCGAAGAGCGGCAGCACGACGCTGATGATCATGATGAGCGAGAGCGCGCTGAGCAGCACGACTGTGGTGTAGGCGATGGCGTTGTTGATGCGCCCGTTCGCCATGTCGCCCATGATGTTGCGGTCATTGACCAGCAGCACGATGTAGACCAGCAGAATCGGCAGCAGCACGCCGTTGATGACCTGCGCCACGATGATCAGCGAGACGAGCATGCTGGCAGGGATCAGCAGCGCGATCAGCGCGCCCGCGATCAGCAGGCCCATGAAGAGTCCGTGAAAGATGGGCGCCTGGCGGAACGACATCGAAACGCCGCGCTCGAAGCCGAACGACTCGCAGACGTTGTAGGCCGTCGTCAGCGGCACGACCGCCGCCGCCAGCACCGACGCGCCGATCAGCCCGATGGCAAAGATGATGGTGGCGTATTGGCCCAGAAATGGCGTGAGCGCCTGCGCCGCCTGCTCTGCCGACTGGAGCTGCACGCCCACGCCGTGGCTGGCGACAAAGACCGTCGCGCCCGTAGCGATGATGATGAACGCCGAGATGATGTCGCCAAAGATCGCGCCGGTGTAGGCGTCGGTGCGCTCCTGTGGATACTTCTCCAGCGGGATGCGCTTCTCCGCCACACTCGACTGAATGAAGAGCTGCATATAGGGCGTGATGGTGGTGCCGACCGTGCCGACGAACAGCAGGATATAGGCATTGGTGATGTGCGCGGTGGGATGCACGACCTGCAGGACCACCTGGCCCCAGTCGGGCCGCGCCATGAAGGCTGCGATGGGATACGCGAAGAAGGCCAGCGTCATGAAGAGGAAAATCTTCTCGGCGCGACTGTACGAGCCGCGCGTGATCAGCATCCACAGGCCAATCACCACCAGCGGAATCACGATCAGCCGGGGGATGCCCAGCAGGTCAGCGGCGGCGGCGATGCCCGCGAACTCTGAGATGGTCAGCAGCGCATTGGCGATGAAGAGGGTGAGCACGGCGAAGGCGGCGCCCCGCACGCCAAACCGCTCGCGAATGAGATCAGAGAGGCCCTTGTTGGTGGCGGCGCCCATGCGCGCGCACATCTCCTGGATGACGGCCATGCTGATGGTGATGGGGATGAGCATCCACAGCAGGCCATAACCATATTGCGCGCCCACAGCGGCGTAGGTGGTGATGCCACCGGCGTCGTTGCCGGCGTTGGCGGCGATCAACCCCGGCCCCAGAAAGCTGAGCGCGGTGAGCGGGCGGATGAAGGGGCGGAGGACGGGGCTTTTGCGGAATGCGCGCCAGCGCTTGGCCAGCGTCGGGCCGCCGCGCATGACGGGGCGCATGATGGGCTTGATCGGCTTGATGGCGCGCTGCGCCAAGAGCGCGGGGCCAGACAACGACCCGGTCAGCGGGCCAGTCAGGCCGCGCACGCCAGGTGAAATCTTCTGCTCCATGAGGCGGCTCCCTTCATGGAGACAGGCGCCGACGCGCAGTGGCGTCGGGCCTGGCGGGAGCGCCTCACCAGTCCGGGGAATCGGGGAGGGGCTATCTCAGGCGGATGACGACCGAACGCGCAGACGCGATGTCTCGAAAGATGATGCTTGGTTGACTACTTGAGCCAGCGTCCATTGACGGTATTGTTCCTCCAACTCCGCAGCGATAGCGGCGTTTCCCTGGCCATGCGCTCACACGCATGCTGCGTTCCACATCCTGCTGATGGCTGGCGAGCCAGACGTCCGAGGCGTGCGACAGGGGAAGGCCGCCCAACACGGCGGAACACTAGCGCCAGAATGATGAAAAACCCTTGCGGCGCTATGCGGTCGGGGTGGCCGGATTCGAACCGGCGACCTCATGGTCCCAAACCATGCGCGCTGACCAACTGCGCTACACCCCGTCGTGGATTCATGCGAACCCACACCAACTCAGTATAGAACCGGCGTAGCGCCCACGTCAAGCGCGCTGGGACGAATCAGCAGGCAGGCGGCTCAAGCGGTCAAGCGGCTCGCTCCTTACGACGCTGCGCACTAGGCCAGCAAGCGCGCCTGTCCCCCAAATGGGCCGCTGGCGCGTTACACTTGTGGGGAGAGACGCGGCTGGCGGTTGAAACCGCGCCTGGGAGGCGGCTGCGCCGCAGCGAAGCTCGGCTCCGCCTGCCGCCTGCGCAGACTGAGAGACGCCTGCCAGTGGGCATGCCTTGCCACGCGCACATCGCCTGGCCTGGGTTCCCCCTCCCTCGCAGGGGAGGGGGCTGAGGGAGAGGTTCCGCGCGCCACACGCCTATCTCAACTCTCAACCCTTGACCCTTATCTGATCTGAATCGCTGTACATGCGGGAGGCCACGAGGCATGACGGGGGATGCGCTGACATCGCAGCGGGCGACCAGGCTGGGGCGCGGGAGCGTGCGTAGAGCAGCGCTGGCCTCGCTCGCCGCGCTGCTGCTGACGCTGCTCGCCACGCTAGGCGCCACGACGGCGCTCGCCAACGCGCAGACCGCACGGCAGGCCACTCCGCAGGCGACCCGCCCCACTGAGGCGGTGGCCTATGCGCGCGTCGCGGTGGCGCGTGTGCTGACCTACTATTACGGCAAGACGACCACCTCTGGCCCGATCCCGGTGCTCAGCCCCTGCATCGGCGACGCCGCGCTGATCGGCACGACAGGCGCCAATCTCAACTCCTACAGCTATATGCTGCTGCCGACGGCGCTCGTCAACCCCATTACACCCTGCCAGGGCGTGCAGACTGCCTTCGAGCAGTTCAACGGGCAGGCCGCCAACTGGGGGCTGATCCGCATCCAGGTCGATCTGAACGTGGCCTACACGGGCATCGGCGCGCAGCAGCAGGGCAGCGTCACGTATAGCATCGACCCTGGCCAGATTCGCACGACGGGCGCGCCCGCTGGCCCGCAATTGCTGGCGCTGCCGCTGGCCCTGCAGAATGGCTCGCCCAACCATGACCTGCCCACGCTCGAAACGCCGCAGCCCTCCGACGCGCCGCCTGATCCCACGCAGAACACGCTGATCGATCTGACCGGCTCGACCGGCGCGCTGCTCAACGCCTCCGCGCTGACGCCCGATCAACTCAATGCGACGCTCTATCCGGTGGCGCTGCCCGCTACGCAGGCGTTCGCGGGGGCCGACCAGCCCGCCGCCACAGCTACCAGCGCCGCGACGGGAACGGCGACGGGAACCGCCAGCGCAGCCAGCCCCACGGCGACCACTTCAGCGCAGCAGCAGCAGACCGCCGCGCAGCTCTCGCTCGGCGCGGTCGAGGTGGATGGCAACGGGCGGCTGATCGGCATGGTGGGGGCCGACAGCCGGGGCAATCACATCCTCTACAGCGCGAGCGATCTGCAGCGCGCCATCGGCGGAGTGACGGGCAAGTCCGGGCGCCTGATGACCTACTGGAAGCAGGGGCTGGACGCCTTCTACGCCTCGCCGCCGCAATACTCCGCCGCGCGAACCGCCTTCAGCGCGCTGGCCAGCGGCTATACGGATTTCGGCGGCGTGCAGCCTTTCGCCAGCGCGGCGGCCAGCAACTCCGGCGACATCCCCGCGCTGACCAATCCCAGCGGTGGCAGCGGCTCCAATCCTGGCGGGCAGGGCGTTCCCGGAACCAGCCCAGGCAAGCTGATAATGATCCTGATCGTGGCGGGCGCGCTGCTGCTGGCGCTACTGCTCGTGGCGATCCTGGCGCTGACCCGGCGGCGGGCGCGCAAGCCCGCGCAGGCGCTCATCCCGCCGGAGGAGGCGCAGCTGAACCTGCTGCCGCCGGATATGCCGCTCGACGCGGTGCCAGAGGACGATGAGCCAACCCGCCCGATCTCCAGCATCGAGCTGCAGAACGCGCTGGCCGCCGCTGGCGCGATGGCTGGCTCGCCGACAGGCGCGCCCTCCATCTCCGATCTGGCCACTGCGCACATACCGGTGGCGCCACGCCGCACAACCGCCCCGCGCAAGACCTCCATCCTCACCGCGCAGAGCGCCGGCATGATCGATCCGGGCATCAAGCGCTTCAGCGAGCCGAACCAGGACAACATCTTTGCGCTGGAAGGCGTGCGCGCCGATGTGGGGCGGATGCAGCCCTACGGCCTCTTCATCGTGGCCGATGGCATGGGCGGCCACCTGAATGGCCAGCTCGCCAGCCGTCTCACCATCGAGACGGTGGCGCGCACGGTGGCGCACACGCTCAACTCATCGCAGCCCTTCGACCGCTCATCGCTCGGACAATTGCTGGTGGAGGGCGTGCGGCTGGCGCATCAGGAGTTGCAGCGGCGCAACAAAGAGCAGAACAGCGACATGGGCACGACGATCACGGCAGCGCTGGTGGTGGATGACCACGCCTATATCGTCAACGTCGGCGACAGTCGCACGTACCTGCTCAATCCCGACACCGGACTGCGCCAGATCACACGCGATCACTCGGTGGTGGCGACGCTGGTGGCGTCGGGAGTCATCCGGCCAGAGGATATCTACATCCACCCGCGCCGCAACCAGATCTATCGCAGCCTGGGCGGCGAGGAGGCTGAGCTGGAGATCGACACCTTCGAGGAGGAGCTACAGGCGGGCGACAAGCTGCTGCTGTGCAGCGATGGCCTGTGGGAGATGGTGCGCGACCCGCAGATCGCCAACATTCTGCGCGGCGCGGCCAATCCACGCCAGGCGGTGGAGCTGCTGGCCCGCGAGGCCAACGCCAACGGTGGCGAGGACAACATCGGCGTGGTGGTGGCGCGCATGCGCGAGGGCATGCTGCAAGACGCCCAGCCCGGCATGCGCATGGTCGCCGGCCCGCAGGATTCGCCACCAGAGGGCGCGTAGCAGGCGGGCTGGCGGTTGAAACCGCGCCTGGGAGGCCCTGCGGGGCCGCGAAGCTCGGCTCCGCCTGCCGCCTGCGCGGACTGGGCCGCTCCCCAGGCGCCAGGCGCGTAATGTATACTTGCTCGCGGTGGCCGCCGCGCAGTGCAGCGCTGGCGAGAGTAGGGGAGACGACAGGCGATGGGTGTGCAGGTCAGCGACCTCATCTCGCTCTTTCTGGGGCTGACGGCGGGCGAGCAGGCGCTGGTCATCGCGGCGCTAGTGCTCCTCGTGGCGCTGCTGAGCCTGCTCATCATCGTGGGCAGCGTCTCC
Organism: Ktedonobacterales bacterium; assembly: GCA_036258195.1. Taxonomy (GTDB): domain Bacteria; phylum Chloroflexota; class Ktedonobacteria; order Ktedonobacterales; family JADMIN01; genus JAKAIY01. The sequence goes on along the minus strand of DATAED010000084.1, from coordinate 153 downwards.
GCGCGCCTGTGGTGGGCTGGCCGCGCCGGGCGACGCGCCTCCGTCTCGCCAGCCGAGGTCATCCCGCCCACCAACTTCGCGCGCGATGGCAGCCCGAGCGACCCGCTGAATGTGCGCGTCATTGGCACAGCGGATCAACTCAGCGCCGCCTTT
>DATAED010000083.1:0-7512 GCA_036258195.1 Ktedonobacterales bacterium | reverse complement strand
TCGCGCGACCACGAGGCGCCCGCCAGGCAGTTCACCAGTATATCTGGCGCTTGCAGCGCCGTGTAGGGGATCTGCCGATGCGCGATGGGGAGTTGCGGCAGGTGCGGCGCCACCAGCGCCACGGCGACGGCCACCAGCGCGATCACCGTCACGACGCCGCTGGCCCGCCAGACTCGCCGCAGCGCGGGCGACAGGCGCGACAGGCGTGACGCGCGCCACAGCGACTGGTCGGCGTCCAGCGCGCTGACATGCAGCGCATCGTCGTCTGCGTGGTCGCCGTGGTCGTCTTCATTGCCCTCAAAGCGCGCGGATGCAGGGAATCCCGGCAGATTCCGCCGATCTGTCCGCTCTGGCTGCTCTGGCTGCTCGCCCACTGACGCCTCCTTCGCCAGATGGCCCCACCCCAGCCCCTCCCCCGCTGTGGGGGAGAAGGGAGCTCTAGCCGCTCGACGCGGGCGAGGGGAGTGTGGTGGTGTCAGTATATCTCTCGCGGGTGCAGGCTGGCGCGTGTACCGCGTGTACAGAGAAGCGGCGCCGCTCCCTCGCCAGAAAGGGAACGACGCCGCTGAGCGGAGATACCCTCACGCTATGCCATCACGCGGTGCGCAGCGAGGTTAGCGTCTGCTCGATCTCACCCCAGGTGCGCTGGCGGCGCGCCTCGAAGAGCCACGGCCGCGGCGCGGGATGTGGCTCTTCGCCTTGCGTCTCTAGCCAGGCACGCAGGGCTTCTTCCCACATCTGCGAGCGGCTGCGTCCGAGGTCGTGCGCGGTCTGCTCGGCGCGCTCGATCAGCGCGCCGATGCCGCCGCTGGCCACGCCGCTGGCGACATACTCCTCAGCATACTCGTCGGCATACTCAGCCTGATACGTCTCGTAGGCGGCGTTGCGTTGCGCGGGCGCCGCGTGCGCCCAGCCAATCCGCTCCGTCGCCACCACCGCGCTCCCCAGTGAGAGCGCGGGCGTCATGCGCCCGAAGGTCGTTTGCGCGCTCAGATGCGCCAGCCGCGCCGCCTCGACAGCGCTGGCCACGCGGGGGCGCGTCCGCGAGCGATGGCCGCGCCCATTCCAGAGCCAACCCATGGTCTTGCCCTCCATCATGTCCGAATCTACCCCTTGCATTCCAGTGTCTGCGCCTGTCTGTGCCTTTGCCACCGATCTGTCTGACCGGTCGATCGCTGGGCCTGCCAGCCACGCCCTCCACATTTCGCAGTCCGCGCCGTTTGCCTCTCGTTTGTTCATTTGTTCTAGTTTATAGAACTTATGTTCCAATTACTAGAACGTTCACCCAAATCTCCCGGTCACATGTCGGGCGCGACAATGTGACGCCTATGCGGCCACACTTGCGCAGCGGGCGGTCTCTGTGCGTATGACGTGAATATTCTCGTTCGTCCGCGTCCAGGGATGGCTTATGAGGGGCCGTGACCGCGAAGCGCGCGATAACGAGGCGCCTCGCCGCAAGGAGCGGCAAAGCACAACAGGAGCAAAGATGACTACACTACGCATCGCCGTCCTCGGCGCAGGAAACATTGGAGGCACGCTTGGCCGCAAGTGGGTCGCCGCCGGACATCAGGTGGCCTTCGGCGTCACCGATGCGGCGTCGCCACGGGCGCAGGCGCTCCGCAGCGACCTCGGACAGGGCGCCACCATCGGTGGAATCGCCGAGGCGCTGGCCGCCAGCGCGGTCGTCGTGCTGGCGATCCCCGGCGGAGCCATCGACGAGTTGCTGGCCTCCTCTGCGAGCCAGCTCGACGGCAAGGTCGTCGTGGACGCGACGAACCGTATGGGGAGCGCGTCGATGAATAGTGTCGCGGCGATCAGCGCCGTCGCGCCCCACGCGCAGGTCTACCGCGCATTCAACTCGCTGGGGTGGGAGAACTTCGCCGACCCGGTCTTCAACGGTGTGCAGGCCGATCTCTTCTATGCTGGCCCAGATGACGGCGCGGGGAGCGGCGCGCGCGCGACGGTAGAGCAGCTCATCGGCGATGTCGGCCTGCGCCCGGTCTATGTCGGCGGCCCCGACAAGGTAGGCGTCGTGGACGCAGTGGCCAGCCTGTGGTTTGCGTTGGCGCTGGGCCAGGGCAAGGGACGGCGCCTCGCGTTCAAAACGCTCATGCCGTAGCCGGGTGTATCGGAAAATGTAATAGCAGGTATGCCCCAGCGTGGCTGGATTACGAGGCGCTGACCCTCTACACTCATCACTAGCGGCGCCTCCACTGGAGCGGGAGCCACAGCACAGCGATGAGGAGACAGGGCGATGAGGGACGAACACGCGGCCACGACGCCAGCCATCCTGGGATTCGACCATATGCAGCTTGCCATGCCGCGCGGCTCCGAGCAGGCTGCGCGCGCCTTCTACGGCGAGACGCTGGGGTTGCCTGAGCTGGCCAAGCCAGCGGCGCTGGCAGGGCGCGGCGGGGTATGGTTCCGCTGCGGCGACCGCGAGCTGCACCTGGGCGTGGAGGACGACTTCCGCCCGCAACGCAAGGGGCACCCGGCCTTCCGAGTGGATGATCTCGCAGCGCTGCGGGCGCGGCTGGAGGTGGCGGGCGCGGCGATCAGCGAGGATGTTCCGCTGCCGGGTCGGGCGCGCTTCGAGACGCGCGACCCCTTCGGCAATCGGCTGGAGTTTCAGCAACTCTTCGCGGGCGATGTGGAGCAGGACACGGAGCGCGTGGCCCACGAGCGCGTCATGCAGACCTTCGCGCCCAACGCCGAAGCCTACGTGACCAGCGAGAGCCACGCGGGCGGCGCCGATCTGGCGCGGCTGGTAGAGCTGGCCGCGCCGCAGCCCACCGATCACGCGCTGGATGTCTCGACCGGCGGCGGGCATACGGCGCTGGCGCTGGCGCCACAGGTCGGGCGCATGGTGGCCAGCGACCTGACCCCGCGCATGCTGGCGGCGGCGCGCGCCCACCTCACCGCCCAGGGCGCGGCGAATGTGGACTACGTGATCGCCGACGCCGAGCGGCTGCCCTTCCTCGATGAGACGTTCGATCTGGTGACGGTACGCATCGCGCCGCACCACTATCCCGATGCGGCGCGGGCGGCGCACGAGATGGCGCGCGTGTTGAAGCGCGGCGGGCGGCTGGTCTTCATCGACAACATCGCGCCCGATGACCCCGCGCTGGACGCGCTGCTCAATGAGTGGGAGCAGCGGCGCGACCCCAGCCACATCCGCTCGCACACGCTGGCCGAGTGGCGCGCATACCTCGCGCAGGCCGGGCTACGGCTGACGCACGAGGAGGTGGGGCGCAAGGTCATCACCTTCGCGCCGTGGGCTGCGCGCACGCAGATGCCCGCCGACGACGCTGCCACGCTGGAGGCCGACATGCTGGCTGCTCCCGCCGAGGCCCGCGCCTACTTCGCGATCACCCCCGCCGCCGATGGGCGCCTGGCAAGCTGGACGATGGAATACGCCGTCATCCGCGCCGAGCGGGCGAGGTAGGCGAAGCGGGTCGGCGTCATTGGGAGACATGCCGCGTGGGGAGCGGTGGCATGGGCGCTCGCGCATCCAATGAAACAAGGCTGAGGCGATAGTGCCAGTACGCCCACGAACGCGCATTGAACTCGCCAGCCTCAGCGTGGCGCACCACGTCGCGCAGCGCCTCCTCGCCAAAGCCCTCGATCAGCGCCTGTACATCCTCGTAGTCGCCGATGTTCATCACCTGGGCGATGATGCGCCTGGGGTAGCCCATGGCGTCTGGAACTGGCTTCCACCAGATGTAGCACGCGGCCCACGCCTCAAGCAACGCCCGCTGGCGCTGGCTGATGATAGGTTCGTCTGATGGAGCTGACATCGTTGACATCGGCGCTCCTTTCAACCACGATTCAGGCGCTCCCTTCGCCGCAGTCTACCACACGTCCTGCTCAGACCCGCTGGCTATCCTCCGCGCCGAGCGGGCCGGGTAGCGCGGCGTCGGGCCGCTACGTGCGGCTGGCGGGGCGGGGAACATCCGCTGTCAGCGCCTCACTGGCCAGCCCCCACTTTTCGATGAGCTTGTGGTAGGCGCCAGCGCCCTGCAGCAAACTGAAGGCATCGTCGACGGCGATGGCCATCGAAGTGTCGCCCTTGCGCACGGCGATCCCTTCCGGAGCGGGGAAGACGACGAGGCCACCAGCGGCGTACTGGTCGGGCTGCTGCTTCACGTAGTAGTCGGTGACAGGCGAGTCCTGATAGGTGGCGACGACGGTATTGGCGGCCAGCAGTTGCACGACGGCGGTCTGGTCTTGCAGCGCCATGATGCTGATGGCGGGTCTGTCCTGCTCCAGGCAGTTGTCGCTGGCGCTCTGCAAGACGCCCTGTTCGATGGTACCAGCCTGCACGCCCACCGCCTGGCCGCACAGATCGTCCACGCTGGTGATGTTGTGCGGGTTGCCCTTCGCCACCAGCAGCGATTGGCCCGCCATCAGATATTGGATGAAATCGGTCTGCTGCTGCCGCGCGGAGGTAATGGTCATCGCGGAGATGACGACATCGTAGCGCCTGGCCACCAATCCACTGAGCAGGCTACCGAACGGGGCGGACACGATGCGCGCCTTCAGCCCCATCTTCTGCGCGATGGCGTCGATCAGATCAATATCAAAGCCGACGGGCTGGTGGGTCGAGGGGTCGAGGAACTCCTGCGGGGGATAGGTGGTATCGCTGCCGACGGTCAGCACGCCAGAGGTGAGCAGACCGCTGGGCGCAGAGACGGTTAGCTCGCCGCACGCGGTCAGCAGCAGCGAGAGCGCCAGACTCCCCAGCAGCAACACCGCGAGGATGGGACGCCTTCCACGCCGCCCGCCGGACGCCAGGACTGCCGCTGCTCGCATACCGACCTCCCACTACACCCGTCCTTCACCTGCGCATCAGGGGCGATGATATCAGGCGCAGTGTAGCACAGCCGCCAAAAAGCTGGCAAGCGCGGCTCACGCACGAGTGTAGGCCTGCGACGCTCGACTTCACCTGCGCAAAGGCAACGCGACGGTCTTGTCAATTTGCGCGCTCGCCTGTATGATGGCGTCCACCAAGGCGCCGTCGAAGCGGCGAACGATACGAGAGCGCAACGAGAGCGATCAGCACAGTCCAACCGCGTGGAAGTATCAATGGCGAGAAAGCACGAGGGACATGATGCGCGGCTCACACACGAACTCAGATCGGCACGGAAGGCGTCGAGCGCGGGCCGCCCGGCTGCGAGCGCGCGGCGCAGCGGTGGGGTCGGTTCTGGTCATGGCGGTAGTGGTGCTGGGCATCGTCGCCTTCACCCGCCACACGCAGAACACGCCCGCGTCTGGGCAGCCCCCCGCGAAACCCGGTGGCGTCCAGTCCACCACCTCCTCCACTGGCGAACACTGGACGCTGGCGAAGGGCCTGCCCTCGCAGGTGACAGCCCTGGCCTTTTCGGACGCGAACCCGACGACGGGGTACGCCGTCGCCTTCATCAACAAGCAGACGCAGGCCGTCTACTCCACGACCGATCATGGGACAAGCTGGAGCCAGGCGGGTACCCTGCAAGCGCCCACCGGCGACTTCCTGGCCACTGATCCGCACGATCCACGCGATGTGGTCGTCCTCTCGGCATATGCGCCGACGGTGGGAACCTATACCTTCGAGCGCTCCTTCGATGGCGGGCGCACGTGGTCAGCGCAGACGACGACGCTGCCTACTACCGGCATGGTGTCGAAGATCGGCTGGTCAGACTCGACGTTCCTCGTCGGCTTCCAGCTCGATGCCCAGCTCCAGGGGTCGTCTGCTGTAGTCGCCTTCCCCAGAGGCGGCGCCAGCGCTCACCTCGATGCCAATGGCAAGATCAATGGCGTATCGGTGGCGCATCTGCGCCTGCTGACTGGCCGCCAGGGCAAAATGATCGTGTGGGGCGATGATGGGTCGTCGGCGCAGAACGCCATGGGCGCAGCGACGAGCGACCTCGGCCAGCACTGGAGCGCGCTGCCCAGCGTCACGCCAGGCGCCAAGCCGGGCGCCACGCTCATCCCGGACGCCGCCACCGATGATGACGCCGCTGTGGTCGCCACCTCGACGGACAACGCGAAGGTGGCCATCTCCAACGATGGTGGAGCGACCTGGGCCGCGCTGCCAGCCTTCACTGGAGCGCCCGCGCCGATCCAGGGGGTGTTCATCGCCGCCGGGAGCCGCGCAGTCGTCATCGCACGCGGCGACGGCTCCTGGGCTGTGCGCAATGGCGCCTGGAGCAAGGTCACCAGCAAGCAAATCGCCTTCCTCTCAGCGAGCGGGCCGCAGCACAGCGCGCGGCTGTGGTCGTTCGACGCCCAGGGTCACGTGATCTGGCTGGACGCCTGACCGCCGCGACATCTGGCCATCTGGGATGCGCTGGCGTCCATTCGCTTCCATTCGCTTCCTTTCCCTGTCCGCATGGCCGTTCCCGCATCCACGGTGCGAGTGGAGCGGCTCTGTCGAAAGAGAAGATGACAATGCGCACGCTATCGAAACACGTCGCCTTGCTGCTGGCCGCGCTGGCCATCGCCCTGGGCGGGCTCACGCTCGTCGCGCCGCAACACGCGCAGGCGGGCGCCAGTAGCGATCCCGTGCTGCTGGTGCACGGATTCAGCCTCAGCTCCGCCCAAAACTGCAACACCAGCTCCATGTTTGGCGACATCGAGTCGTTCTTCCACAGCCAGGGGATTGCGAGTACTCCAAGCCTGGGCTACTACAATGGCGACTCCAATTGCAACGCCTACCTCAAGCAGGAGAAATCGCACTGCGCCGGCTGGTATGACAGTGGCAGCAACGATGGCACCGTCAACGAGGACATCCGCCACACGAGCTGTCTGCTGGCGTGGTACATCTGGGACACCTACACCGCGCACGGCGTGACGGTCGCGGTCGCGGCCCACAGCATGGGCGGCATCCTGATCCGCCAGGCGATGAACGATACGCCATATGTGGGGGCGTTCCCGCCGTACCTGATGGTCAGCGATGTCGTCACCGCTGGCACGCCGCACCAGGGCCTGCCGCCGGGCGCCGCGTGGACCTGGGAGACGTTCCAGGGCTGCCCCGGCAATTGCGTCGAGGTGGCGCAGATGGAGCGCACGAACGCGCTGATGTCCAACATGAACTCGACGAGCTTCCGTGGCGGGTTCGCGCGCAATCCACAGGGCTACGGCGGCACAGACTGGACATCGATGGCCAGCAACAACGATGAGCTGCTCTCCACCTGCCCCAGCATCGGGCAGTCGTCGCTGGGCGCTCCCAGCGGTGTCTCCGCGGGCAGCGAGTGCGGCCTGATGCCCGGCGGCACGCACTTCGTCGTCTACACCGGGCCGACGCCCTCTTACTGCCACGGCTGCTACCTCACCGACGAAGACACCAGTTGGAGCGCCGATGTGAGCTACAGCGACACCAACGGCGCGTACTGGTATACCACGACCAGCTTCACCCACTCGGTCCAGACGATGTATTACGCCGTTCTGTATTCGAGCTGGTAGCGACCAGGAATAGTCCAAAGTCCTGAAGCAAGTCGCGCTGCGCCTGGGTCTCATCTCGAGCGCAGCGCG
>DATAED010000082.1:0-5517 GCA_036258195.1 Ktedonobacterales bacterium | reverse complement strand
CAGTACTTCATCCCGCCGGAGCAGGAAGAGCGCTGGTACGACTACTGGAAAGAGCAGCGCCGCCAGTGGTATCTCGACCTCGGCATGACGGAGTCGCACCTGAGCTGGCACCCCCACGGCGCAGATGAGCTGGCGCACTATGCCCGCGCGGCGATGGATGTGTACTACGAGTTCCCGTTTGGCAGCAAAGAGATCGAGGGCATCCACGACCGCACCGACTACGACCTGCGCCGCCATACCGAGTTCAGCGGCAAAGACCTCTCGTACTACGATGACATCGAGAAGCGCCGCTACATCCCGTATGTCATCGAGACATCGGTGGGCGCGGATCGCTCGGCGCTGGCCTTTCTCTGCGACGCCTACGACGAGGAGGTCGTCAAGGAGGAGACGCGCGTGGTGCTGCGGCTGCACAAGCGGCTGGCGCCCGTGAAGGTCGCCGTGATGCCGCTCTCGAAGAAGGACGAATTGCAAGCGCTGGCGCATCAGGTACACGATAGCCTGCGCCCACTCGGCCTGACGCAGTATGATGATACGGGCGGCAGCATCGGCAAGCGCTATCGCCGCCAGGACGAGATCGGCACGCCCTACTGTGTCACCGTAGACTTCGACAGCCTGGAAAACAAGCTGGTGACCATCCGCGACCGCGACACGATGGAGCAGCGCTTCGTTCACATCGCCGAGCTGCGCGATGTGCTGGCCGCCGATCTGGCATAGCGGGGGCGACCTCACCCCCAACCCCCTCTCCCACGGGGAGAGGGGGCTTTCGGAACCTCTCCTCTGGCAACTGCGCGCGTGGAGGAGAGGGCGGCTTTCGGAACGACGCGCTCTCTTGCTCCCCTCTCTCGCGCAGCGGGGGAGGGGCCGGGGGAGGGGGCGATGGAGCGATCACGATGAGCATGGACGAAGCGCTGAGCATCTACGCCGAGGCGGCGCAAGACCTCGTCGGCGCGGGCCTCTCGAATGCGGCAGGCATGCACTACAATACCGCCGATTTGTGCAATCAGGCGGCGGAAAAGACGCTCCAGGCGCTCTATGTGCTGGGCCACGACTCGCGCGCCCCCTACAATCACGATCTGCGCGCGCTGGGCGAGCTGGTCGGCGCGCCAGCGGAGATTCTGGCTGACCTGGATATGATCAACCCCTATCATCCCAGCGTCTATCTGGAGCGTGTCGCGGCGGAGGACGCCGACGACGAGGTGGGCGGCGAGACAGCGGATGCGCTGCTCAAAGCCGCCCGCCGCGTGATGAAATGGGCGCGCCCGACGCTGCTGGCCTGAGCGGCGCCTTTTGCGGAGAGAGCATTGAATACCGTCTACTTCGTGCGTCACGGCGAGAATCCGGCTAACCTCACGCGCCAGTTCTCGTATCGCGTGGTGGACTATCCGCTGACGGCGCGCGGCGTGGCGCAGGCGCGGGCTACGGCGCGCCATTTTCGCGAGCAGCCTATCGCCGCCATCTACTCGTCGCCCCTGCGACGCGCCAATCAGACTGCCGAGATCATCGGCGCGGCGCTCGATCTGCCCGTGCAGACGGTTGAGGCGTTTCGCGAGGTCAACGTGGGCGCGCTGGAGCTGGAGCCGCCGTCTGAGGCGAACTGGGCGCTGCACGACCGCATCATCGCCGAATGGTTCAGCGGGCAGCCATCGTCCTGCTTCCCTGGCGGCGAAGACCTGACCACGCTGACCCAACGCATGCGCCAGGGCCTGCTCGATGTCTTGGGTGGTCGCCACGACCAGCAATTGATCATCGTCGCGCACGGCGGCAATCTTGCGGCCACCGTCAACAGCTTCTGCGCGAATAGCGCGATAGGCGCAGATGGCGGATTTCCGGTGAACCCCAATTGCGCCATCACGCGGCTGCGCCTGGAGGCGCGCGATGGCGCCGTGTGCGGTTCGATGGATGCCTGGGCCGAGTGCGCCCACCTGGAGCGCCTGGACGACTGCGACTAGCGGAAGGAGCGTGACAACATGACAGAGCAGCGCATCGTCTCACTGCTGCCCAGCGCGACAGAGATGCTCTTCGCGCTGGGACTGGACGCCGAGGTATGCGCCGTCACGCATGAGTGCGACTATCCCGTTGCCGCGCTCGGCAAGCCGCACATCACCCGCAGTCTGCTCGCGCCCGACCTGAGCAGTGGCGAGATCGACGCCGCCGTGCGCGAGCAACTGGGAGCCGACGCGCACAGCCTCTACACCATCGACCGCGCGCTGCTGGCGGAGATTGCCCCCACGCTGATCGTCACGCAGCGGCTCTGCGAAGTTTGCGCCGTGGCCTACGATGAGGTGCTGGAGGCCGTGCGCTCGCTGCCGACGCGGCCAGCGGTCATCAATCTGGAGCCAGAGCGGCTGGCTGACGTGCTGGTCGACATCGAGCGCGTGGGCGTGGCCACCGGGCGCCAGGCTGCGGCGGCCACGCTGCTCGCCGACCTGCGTGGGCGCATCGCAGCGGTGCGCGAGCGCGTCGCGCGGGCGCAGTCGCGGCCACGGGTCGCCTTCATCGAGTGGATCGACCCGATCTTCTGCGGCGGCCACTGGAATCCTGAGCTGATCGCGATGGCGGGCGGCGAGGATGGCATAGGCCGCGTGGGCGAGCGCTCGCAGCAGGTGGAGTGGGCGCAGGTCGCCGCCTACCAGCCAGAGGTGATGGTGATCGCGGCGTGTGGCTTCACCGAGCAGCGCTCGCGGCAGGATGAACCGCTGCTGTGCGCCTATCCCGGCTTCGCCGAGCTGCCCTGCGCCCGCGCTGGCCGCGTGCATTTCGTAGATGGCGCCGCCTATTTTAGCCGCCCCGGCCCACGCCTGGTGGAGAGCCTGGAGCTGCTTGCCCGCCTCATCCATCCGGAGCTGTTCGCCGAGCATACGGATGGCGACGCGAGCGGTTTGACGCCTGACCTGAGCGCAATCGAACACAAATAGTTGACGTCGCAGTCATCCACGTGCTATGCTCTGGTCAACGAAAGGAGGTGATGTGCAGTGAGTGAACGTTCTAGCCGCGCAGGCGGTTGCAATACTCACGGCGCCGAATCTCTTGAGGGGTACGCCCGCTAGCATTTGTCTAGTGGAAACTCCCGCAAGCGATCTTCGGGTCGAGTGCGATTAACCGGCACGACGGTGGGTGTTTTTCCCCGCCTGCGCGGTTTCAGCCGGGGTGATAGCCAGATTGGCTGTCGCCCCGGTTTTCTTTTTGCCCCCACCCCTAACCCCTCCCCCGCCAAGGCGGGAGAGGGGAACTACCACAAGCTCGCCCTTGCCCGCGCCGCTACCCTATAGACGGGCGCCATGTAGCTCCCCTCTCCCGCAAAGTGGGGGAGGGGCCGGGGGTGGGGCTGCCGCCGTTCACCCTACCGTGTTTGCCCCCTGTGCCGTGATGGCCGCCCAGAAGAGATTCGCCAGCGCCAGATAGCCTCGGTCGGAGGGATGGAAGCCATCGCTGGAGACGAAGTCGGGGTGCGCTACCAGGTCGGAGTTGAGCAGATCCACCAGCGTGTCGTGGTGCGCCGCCACTGCCGCGTCGATAACCTGGTTCCACTGCACGCACAGGCTGCGAATCGCGGCTGGCGTGGCCGCTGTGCCGCAGAAGGCCCCAGACGCCGCCTGCGCCTGCACAGCGGGCAGCGCGCTGAAGTCAGGCGCGTTGGCCACGAAGATGCGCGCGGTCGTCTGCTGCTGGAGCTTCGTCAGCAGCGTATTCAGGTCAGCGCCGTATTGTTGCAGTGGCACACAGTTCTTGAAGTCATTCCCCACCAGCCAGATGGTGATGAGCGACGGGTGCGCGGCGATGGCCTGTGGCAGCTCGTCATTCAGCGCGCGGCTCAGCGTCTCGCCATCGATGCCCAGATTGAGCGCGTAGGAGCCTTTGGGCAGACGCGAGATCAGAATCGGCACGTAGCCAGTGGTATTCGGATTGCTGGCGCCCACTCCAACCGCGTCTGACGCGCCCATCGCCACATAGCGCACGGGCGGCGGCGCCTGCGTGGGAACGCGGGTAGGGGTCGCGGTAGGGGAACTCTGGCCAGTTGTCGGGCCCCCGGCGTTCGAGAGCAGGCTGCTGCACCCTGCCAGCGCAATGATGGGGAACAGCGCTGCCAGCGCGAGCATGGACAGGCTCGTCTGTCGAGTCCGTGACAGAAAACGTCTCCACATAGATCGTCTACTCCAGAGGGTCGTCGGCAGGTGGCGCGCCGATATGAGGGGGCGTACATGGATGCGCTGCCCATTCAGCAATCGTATCGGCGCGTGGCAGAGGGCGTCAAGACGACGGGGCGACCACCGTCGGGCCTCCTACTGGGCTTGCCTGAGCATGGAGCGCGCCACTATACTGCGCTGCGGTATCCGTGCGGTACTCTGGCGGACTCGTGGAGATGAGAGAGAAAGTAGGTCGCGCGTGCGCACGCTGGTGACGGGTGGAGCAGGCTATATCGGCAGCGTCATCGTGGAGGAGTTGCAGCGAGCGGGGCATACACCCATCGTCTACGACTCCTTCGTCAAGGGCCATCGCGCGGCGCTGCCAGCGGGCGTCGCCGTCGTCGAGGGCGACATCCGCGATACCGCGCTGCTGACGCGCGCGCTGGCGGAGCAGCGCATCGAAGCGGTCATCCACATGGTCGGACTGATCGAGGTGGGGCTCTCGGCGAGTGATCCCGCTGCCTTCTTCGAGACCAATGTCGGTGGCAGCATGAGTGTGGTGCGGGCGATGATCGAGGCCGGGAGCGAGATGGACGTGAAGCGGCTGGTCTTCAGCTCCAGCGCCGCCGTCTACGCCGACGATGCGCCGCTGCCCCTGCGCGAGGACGCCCCGACCGGCCCCAGCAGCGCCTATGGCGCCTCAAAGCTGATGGTGGAGCAACTGCTGGGCTGGGTTGCGCCGGTGCATGGCCTGATCTGCACGTCGCTGCGCTACTTCAACGCCGCTGGCGCCACCGAGCGCAATGGCGAGGCGCACGAGCCAGAGACGCATCTGATGCCGCTGGTGCTGCGCGCCGCCGAGCGCGACGAAGGCGTCTCCCTCTTCGGGACGGATTACCCCACGGTGGATGGAACCTGCGTGCGCGACTACGTCCATGTGCGCGACCTGGCCTCGGCGCATCTGCTGGCGCTGGGGCTGAGCGAGCCAGGAGTGCAGACCTATAACGTTGGCTCTGGAACCGGCTACTCGGTGCGTCAGGTGATCGAGATGGCGCGCGAGGTCACGGGACGCGCGCTGCCCGTCATCGAGCGCCCGCGCCGCGCAGGCGACCAGTACGCCACCGTCGCCGCCTCCGAGCGCATCGAGCGCGAGCTGGGCTGGCGCCCACAGTACAGCGACCTGCGCACGCTGCTGGCCACCGCCTGGGCTTGGCGTCAGACGCATCCGAACGGCTACGCCGAGTAGCCGACGCCGCGCGGGTAGCGCATGACATCGCGCTTGCAAACGATGCGCCCCCGTGGTATCATACGGAGGCTCGCGGGGCAGACCCGCGCGCGAGGGCCTGTGGCGCAGCTGGGAGCGCGTCTGCATGGCATGCAGAAGGTCAGGGGT
>DATAED010000081.1:0-1859 GCA_036258195.1 Ktedonobacterales bacterium | reverse complement strand
GGCGGCAAATGGCCGCGCATCGCGCCGACGGCCTTCATCGCGCCCAGCGCCGTGATCGTCGGCGATGTGGAGATCGGCGAGGAAGCGAGCATCTGGTTCGGCGTGGTCATTCGCGGTGACACCGAAGCGGTGCGCATCGGCGCGCGCTCCAACGTCCAGGACAACACCGTCATCCACTCCGATGAAGGCGCGCCGACCATCATTGGCGCCGACTGCTCCGTGGGCCACGCAGCCATCCTGCACGGAGCTACCATCGGCGATGGCGCGCTCGTCGGCATGGGCGCCACGCTGCTCAACCGCGCGCGGGTCGGGGCGGGCGCCATCCTGGCGGCAGGCTCGTTGCTGCCGGAGGGCAAGGCCATTCCCGATGGCCAGCTCGCCCTCGGCTCCCCCGCCAGGATCGTGCGCGCCGTGACGGACGAGGAGCGCGAGCGCATGCGCAACGGCCTCGCGCACTACCTGGCCTACGCGCGCGACTATCGCGCCAATATCGCCGCCGCCGCGCGCCGCGATCCCGGCATCGACGGCGTGCGCACGCTGTAAGCGCCTGTACCTGATCACAACCTGTGGAGAGACCTGCGTGGATGGAGTTTTGACCGATCGCCAGCGGCGCTTTCTGGCGCTGGCTGAGCCGCTGGCCCGCCGATTCGCCGAGCGCGCCGCCCAGCACGACGCCGCTGGCTCGTTTCCGCATGAGAACTTCGCCGACCTGCGCGCCGCCGGGCTGACGGGCCTGACCGCGCCCGAGGAGTGCGGCGGAATGGGAGCCGACGAGCTAGAGTACACGCTGACGCTGGAGCGCATGGCCTGGGGTGACGCCTCGACCGCGCTGGCGCTCGGCATGAGCCTGAGCAACATCGGCCAGATCGCCGAAGGTGGCCTCTGGCCCGATCACGCGCCCACGCTCTTTCGCGAGGCAGCGCGCGATGGCGCCATGCTCAACGCCGCGCAGGCCGAGCCAGAGATGGGCAGCCCCAGCTACGGCGGGCTGCCCGCCACCACTGCCCGGCGCGATCCCTCCGGCGGCTGGCGACTCAACGGGCGCAAGATCTACACGACCGGCGCTCCGGGGCTGCGCTACTTCATCGTCATGGCCACCATCCAGGAGGATGGGCAGCCGCCACGTATCGGCGACTTCCTCACCCCCAGCGACGCCCCCGGCCTGCGCATCGAGGAGACGTGGAATGCGCTGGCGTTGCGGGCCAGCGGCAGCCACGATGTCGTGCTCGACGACGTGCTGCTGAGCGAGAATGCGCTGCTCGGCGCGCGTGCGCCTGGCCAGCCTGATCCGCGCGCCGCGCTGGGCCTGCCGTGGGGCTCGCTGACGCTGGCGGCGGTTTATAACGGAGCCGCGCAGGCTGCCCGCGATGAGATCGTCCATTTCGCCGCGACCCGCAAGCCAACCGCGCTGGGCAAGCCGCTGGGCGAGCTGCCGAACGTGCGCGCGCACCTGGGCGAGATCGACGCGCTGCTGCTAGCCTCGCGCCGCGTGACGCTGGGCCTGGCGGCGGATTGGGTGGCCGCGCCAGCGGAGGCGCGCCCAGCGCTGCGCCAGCAGGGGCCGCTGGTGAAGGTCATCGCCACCACCAACGCCGTGCGCATCACCGACATCGCGCTGCGCATCGCGGGCGGGCAGGGTCTCCAGCGCGGCAAACCGCTGGAGCGCATCTTCCGCGATGTGCGCGCTGGCTTGGTCAACGCGCCCATCGAAGACGTCGTCCTGCAGAACGCCGGCAAGGCAGCGGTGGACGCCACCATTGCAGCGGCGCAGGCGTGATCGCCAAACCAATCGGATTGCTGGCCCCCACAGCATATCTCAGCACATAAAGCCCCCCTCCCCCGCAAAGCGGGGGAGGGGT
>DATAED010000080.1:0-13808 GCA_036258195.1 Ktedonobacterales bacterium | reverse complement strand
ATCTGGCCAATAGCAATTTCCGGCCACACCTGACCGCGCTCGACAGCCAAAGTGGGCGCCTGCTCTGGCAGACCATCAATCCGTTGTCCATCGGCTATCCCGGCAATCCCTTCGATAGCGCGCAGGACGGCGGCTTGCAGTTGGGCGGCCCTGGCGTCATCTACGACGAAGAAGTGGATCTGCCATCGACAGAATACTATCTGGTCGCGCATGCCGTCGCGGACGGCGCAACCCTCTGGCGCTACCAGTTGACGATGAAAGGCGACCAACCGACGCCCGGCGCTTTCACAGTGGCGAATGGCGTCGTCTATCTGGAAACACGCATGCCAGTCGCGTCGAGCGTCAGCGGCCAGGCCACGCCGCATGTGGTCGCGCTGCGTGCGCGCGATGGCGCCCTCCTGTGGAGCACGGCGGCGCCCGATGGAGCATCAGAGCGATATGGTCAGCTCATCCAGACCCAGGGGACGGTCGTGTACGATAGTGGTCGAATCTATCTCGCCGTCGCCTGGTCGCAGTACCAGCCAGGGATCACGCTGTATGGCTTTGACGCGCAGCGCGGAAGCGTGCTGTGGCGCGACGACACTGCATATCAGGCGCCGCCTAACGCTCCACCAGGACACTTTTCGCAGACTGCGCTGGTTCCGATGGGCGGCGCAGCCTATCTGCTCGATCCCCTTTCCACCGTGGAGCGGATCGATGCGCAGGGAGGCGTTGTCCAATGGCGGCGCGATGTCGCGACGGCGACGCTTGGCGGGGGCGTCGCCTCAGCCGTGCTCGTCGCTGGTTCTGTGGGGCCAGGCCAGCTCTACGTGGTCAGCACGCAGATAGCGGCCCTCGATCCCAAGATTGGCGCGGTACGCTGGCGCTATACGCCGGAGACGCCCACCACACCCTACACCCTCCAGAACACTGCATCGCGCTCCGCCATCTCATCGCCGACCTTCGCGCCATGAGGCGCCGATTGCCGCCCGCGTTGGGGCTATCGCGAATAATGTGAGGGACGCGATGGCCCCTGGGTGAATGAGCGAGGAGAGAGTATAGGATGAGCACAGGGGGATTCTCCAGCGTGCGGCTCGACCGCATGCGCGCGACGCTGGCGAACCATGTGGAGCGTGGCGACCCGCCGGGACTGGTGGCGCTGGTCAGCCGACGCGGCGAGACGCACGTGCAGACCCTCGGCGTGACGGCCAGTGGCGGCTCCGAGCCGCTGCGCCGCGATACCATCTTTCGCATCTCATCCATGAGCAAGCCGGTCACAGCGGTGGCGGCCATGCTGCTGGTGGAGGAGTGCAAGTTGCGGCTGGATGACCCGGTTGATCGCCTGCTGCCAGAGCTGGCCGACCGCCAGGTCTTGCGGCGGCTGGATGCGCCGCTGGACGAGACCGTTCCCGCGCAGCGCCCCATCACCCTGCGCGATCTGCTGACCTTCCGCATGGGCTTCGGCATCGTGTTCGGGCCGCCAGACGCCTACCCTATCGTCCGCGCCGTGAACGAGCTGCAGCTGGGCCAGGGGATGCCCGCGCCCAGCACGCCGCCTGCGCCCGATGAATGGATGCGCCGCCTGGGAACGCTGCCGCTGCTGCATCAACCCGGCGAGCAGTGGATGTATAACACAGGCTCCGATGTGCTGAGCGTGCTGATCGCGCGGGCGTCTGGGCTGCCGCTGGAGCAGTTTCTGCGCGAGCGCATCTTCGAGCCGCTGGGGATGCACGATACCGACTTCAGCGTTCCCGCCGACAAGCTCGACCGCTTCACCGACAGCTATTTCACCAACCCAGAGACGGGCGCGGTCGAAGTCTATGATGCGGCGCGCGGCGGCCAATGGAGCAGTCCACCCGCATTTCCATCCGGCGCGGGCGGTCTGGTCTCCACCATTGACGACTACCTCGCGTTTGGCCAGATGCTGCTGAACAAGGGGCAGCACGGCGCAGGTCGCCTGCTCTCGCGGCCAGCGGTCGAGCTGATGACGAGCGACCAGCTCACCGCCGAGCAGAAGGCCAGGTCGGGGCTGGTCGAGGGTTTCTTCGAGAGCCACGGCTGGGGCTTCGGCATGTCCGTCGTCACCCGCCGCGACGACCTGACGGGCAGCGTTGGCGCGTTTGGCTGGGATGGCGGCATGGGAACGCGCTGGCGCTCCGACCCTGCCGAGGAGCTGGTGGTCATCCTGATGACCGCACGCGCCTGGACATCGCCCATCCCGCCCGCTGTCTTCACCGACTGCTGGACGAGCGCCTATCAGGCGATTGACGACTGACGGCGACGGAACCTCACCGCCAACCCCTCTCCCGCAAGGGGAGGGGTAGTTCATGCTGGGGCATTGCTCTGGCGACAGGCTCCCACATGCTCATAGGTCGCGGCTGTGACGCGCTGGTGTTGGCGCTCTCCCGCCGCGAGATGAGGCGGTGAGGCTGGAGCGCTATGTGTACCTCTGAGGCATAACGTCTCGTGATGGATGCGAAAGGGGTACAGCCATGACAACCATTCTTCAGCAACCTTCCGCCGCTCGCGACGCACATGCGGATGCAGCGCGGGTCGAAGCTGACTGGAAGCCGATGTATCGTATGGGCGGGATGGCGGCCCTGATCTCGATTGCGGCCATTGTCATCGCCGTTCCCATCTATCTGATAAGCCCGCCGCCAACCACTGTTCTCGACTGGTTCACGCTCTTTCACCAGAACGCGTTCGTCGGGCTGCTCGATCTCGACCTGTTGATGCTGATCGGGATCGCCATGTCGGGCTTGATCTACATCGCCCTCTTTGGCGCCCTCAGGCGGGCCAATCGGCCACTGATAGCATTGGGGACGATCATCGGCCTGGTTGGCGTCGCCGTCTACTTCGCCTCGAATACCGCCTTCAACATGCTCGCCCTCAGCGGCCAATACGATGCCGCCACCACCGACGCGGAGCGATCACAATTGCTGGCGGCAGGGCAGGCGACACTGGCGATCTGGCAGGGAAGCTCCTATGACATCGGCTATGTCCTTGGCGGGGTAGCCATGCTGATCATCGCGGTCGTGATGCTGCGGAGCGCCGTCTTTGGTCGCGCGACAGGCTACATCGGACTGCTCACGGGCGCGCTGATGCTCATCCCCGCGACCGCTGGCAGTGTAGGCCTGGTCCTCTCGCTTGTCTCACTTGCGCCCGCATTGGTATGGGACATCCTGATTGCCCGCAGACTCTTCCAACTGGCGGCGTCACGGGCCAAAGCCACCTCCGTGGAGGCGCAGGCGGCGAGGTGAGCGGTCGCTGGCAGCCGCTATCACACTGTGCGGGGGCCGGGCCAGAGCGGGCGGCCATCAGGCGCGCGGGTGGGGACGTAGGAGTGCGTGTAGGGGCGGGCGCGCAGCCAGCCCGCCTGCGCCACGATCCCCGCCAGCGCCAGCGCCAGCGTCAGCAGCGAGAGCCACCACGTCGAGCGGATAACCTCCAGCGAGCCGCCCGATGCGCTCGCTTGCAACGACGCCAGGCTGACCGTGCCCAGCGCCAGCAGCACGCCGGTGATGGCGGCGCTTGCCCCGCCCAGCGCCGTCAGCGCGACCACCAGCCCCTTCGGAGCGTTCAGCCGGATGACCAGCGCCGCCAGCGCCACCGCAAGAATGATCCCCACGATCAGCGCGATGGTCGTGGCCGAGGCCGCAAACGCCGCTACCAGCGCCTCGCCGACCAGAAAGCCCACCGAGGCCGCCAGCGCCACGACCGAGACGTAATAGTAGACATAGGCCAGCGCCGCGAAGATCAGCCCGACCAGAATCGCCACGATCCAGCCGGGGAATGAGGCCAGCAGTTGCGTGTGGAAGACATCATGCGCGACGATGCCCGCCACATCGAACCCGACGATGAACCCCCAGATGGGGATCAGCGCGCGAAACAGACGATAGCCCGCGAAGACAAACGCCAAGCCGATCACGCACAGGATCAGCGCGACCAGCAGAACTCCCCAGCTCACCGCCATCGCCTCCTTCCCTGGAGCGCATCAGAAGCCACACAGCCCTGAAGCGCCATGCGAGCGCTCCCATGCCAGATATACGTCGAGGGCGGCGCTCGGTTCGATTGAACACGAGCGCCACCCTCTGGGGATCGTTCTGATTCCCCCTCTCCCCGTGGGAGAGGGGGTCAGGGGGTGAGGTGAGGTCGTCTACCAGGCGACGGGCTTGGCCATGCGCGCCTGCGACTCGCTGGCCTCCTGCTCCATCAGGTCATTGAAGAGACGCAGGTAGTTGCGCAGATTCGAGGTTGTCAGGAACTTCTCGCGCACCACCTCGCGCCCGATCTCGCCCATGCGGCGCGCCTTGTCGCGGTCGCGCATGATCGCCAGCGCCGCTGTGCTGGCCTCCTCGACACTCTCGACGAGGTAGCCCGTGACGCCATCTTCGATCTGCAGCGGGATGCCGCCGACATTGCCGCCGATGACCGGCTTGCCCTTCCACAGCCCCTCGGCGATGGTCAGGCCGAAGCCCTCGCGCAGCGACTTCTGCATCACCACCGACGCCGCCTGCTGGAAGGCGTTGACCTCGATATTGCCCACGCCATCCAGATTGGAGAGCAGGTGGATGTTCGGGTCGTCCTCGGCGTACTCCTTGGTGCGCTGATAGTATTCCATGCCCTCAGGATCGTCGTGGGCCATCGAGCCGATCAGCGCGAGCTGCGCGCCGGGGAACTCGGCCCGCACGGCGCGATAGACATCGATCACGCCCAGCGGGTCTTTCCACGGGTCGAAGCGCGAGACCTGCACCAGCAGCGGGCGGCTGGCGTCCACGCCATACATGCCCACGATCTCGGAGGCGCGCGCATCGCTCATGGGCGCATTCTTCGGGCTGAGTGGGTCGATGGCCGGCGGGATGAAAGCCAGCTTGCGCACATGCAGATCATTCTTCACGTAGGCGGGCATGGTGAAGATGGCCGCGTCATACGCCTCGATGAAGGGGCGCAGGAACGACCAGTAGGTCTGGTTCGCGGCGGTCAAATCGATGTGACAGCGCCAGATCCACTTGCCACCATCGGCGCGGCGCAGCGTGCGCAGCGGCGCGGGCTGTGGATCGTGGACGATGATGAAGTCGTAGTCACCCTCGAAGTAGACGGCGTTATCCACGTTGGCGTGCAGGTAGGCTGCGCGCATGGCGTTGGTCAGCTCCAGATCCATGCCCTGGAGCGCATTGTGCATGCTCTTGGTAACGGTGAAGAATTCGTCATTGCCATTGATGATGGCCCAGCCGGCGTCGAGTCCGGCGCTGCGCATGAGCGGGATGAGCGTATGGAGCATCTCCGCGACGCCACCGCCAAACGCGGTCGAGGAGATGTGCAGCACACGAGCGCCCTGCAGCGGGCGCGCGAGGCGCTCGATGTCGGCGATCACCGATTCCCCGGCGACGGGGGCATAGTCCGCGAGGGACTTCTGCGACAGAACGACATTCTGCATGCCCGGAGTGCGAATCTCCTGCATTGAACCAGGACTCCTCTGAAGTTTTCAGGATGGGGAGAAAACAGGGAACAGATACCGCGCGCCTCGCCGCCTGCTCTGGCGTCGTCGGCCACGACCCACGACAAACATAGCCCCTAGTGTCGCGCAGGGCGTGACGCCACACAACCCCGGCCCACAAGAGTACCATCGCATGCGCTTGACGCAAGTCGCCTGCCGACTGGCGCACGCGCCAGCCGTGGCACGCCGCCGCTCCACGTCACTACACACGACATAATGCCAGGCGCTCCAGCTTATCGTATCAGCGGCCAGCGCAGCGCGTCCAGTCCCCGCCCCCAACGTCTTTCCTGCCTGGGTTGGAGAATGGAGCTACGAGCTATCCTAAAGCCCCCTCTCCTCGCGGGAGAGGGGGTTTGGGGGTGAGGTCGTCGCCAGAGAGGTTATGCCGACGCTAGCGGCGCGGCGGAGACGGGCGCGACCAGGGCGCGACCAGGTCACGACGATAGCGCGCCAGAATGACGACGAACACCGCGCACAGCAGCAGATTGAGGTAGCCGATGGCGAAGACCACCGTAAGGATAGGGTCATTGAGATGCGGGAAAAGCGCGGGTGGGTAGCCGTGTATCACCTGGTTGATGAGGCCGTGCAGATAGAAGACGACGACGGTCACGAGGTATGCCCCCAGCAGCCAGTAGCCCGCCGCGCGGCGCAGCGCCAGCCCGATGATGCCCGCCACGAACCAGATCAGCGTGAAGCCCAGCAGCGCCACGCCGCGCGCCGAGGGCAGCGCGCCATGCGGGAAGTAATAGAGATGCAGATAGTACGGTATCTGCGCCAGATAGTTCGCGCCGACCACAGCCAGCATCAGCCAGAAATAGCGCGTGCGCTGTCGCTGCGACATGGTGGATGACTCCTCCAGAGTGGCTGTCCCGCCAGCCATGAGTGCTCGTCTGGAGCCAGTGTAGCGCCTGCCTATCGCAGAGCCATCGTGGAAACGTCGCAGTTGTGTCGCAATTGGCTTGCTGTGGGGTTATGCGTGGCGCGGGACGGCGTGGGCGATGAGGTTGTCGTCGGCCTCATCCAGCGCGACGACGCTGTACTCGCGCTCGATGCGGCGCAGTTGGTCGGCGAGGTAGGCTGAGCGCCACAGGTTGAAGGCGACCTCGCCATGCGGGGTGAGCAGCCGCCGCAGATCGCGCAGGAAGCCCGCGCCGAGCACGCCATGCGCCATCTTGCCCGCTGTATAGAGGTCAACGCAGATGGCGTCGAAGCGTTGGTCGCAGCGCGCGACCCAGGCGAAGGCGTCGGCGGTGTCGATGCTGAGATGCGGCAGGTCGTCCAGCCCAAACTCGCGCCGCGCCAGCCAGACTACTGCTGGATCCAGCTCCACGCCGACAATCGGCAGCGCGCCCCAGCGGCGTGTCATCAACTGCGCGATGGAGCCGCCGCCCAGACCCAGAATCAGCGCGCTGGCGGGCTGCCGCAGTGGCAGCATGGCGTCCCACACGTCGGGAGTGTAGCGCTCATCCACGGCCACCGATTGGATCACGCCGCCCACACGCAGCGCCTTGCGCCCATCCTCCAGCGTCACACGCGGAGAAAGCCCGCCCGCCGCGCCCCCGCGCCCATCTCGCTTCGCCACGAATCCCCTGCCCCTCGCGCGTCATCAGCGCGGCGCCAGTCATCCCCACGGCGCACAGCGCGCCAGTCTAGGATGATAGCGCGAGCGAGAAGGCAAAGAGAAGGCGATGGGAGGAATGTCCAGATGTGCTCGGCACTTTCTTCAGAGGGGCGTATTTCAAATACTCTCCTCTGCACAGCATGGGGCGGTCATGATAACCGTCCCCTGCTAGGGGATAGCCATACGGCTGCCCCAACTGACGCAGCGCGCAGGTCGGGAGCATGCGCACACCACGCTGCAATGGATGAAATACGGAGAGTGGCGCTGGATGCGGAAATTGAGCAGGCTATGCGGCGGCGGGGTGGCTGAGCCGCTGGGGTGCGCGTGGTCGTGAGCCTGGGTGGGTAAACCCGCGGCTACGGGCCTTCGGCCCCGCAGGGCCACCTAGCCTGCGGCTTCAGCCGCCCGTTCCTCGCGCGACGACGACAATTCGCGTCCTGTCCTACGCTCAGGCGCGCTGACCGTAGGCGATGTAGAAGGGCCAGGTGTAGCGCAGGCGCTCGCACTCGTCGCGCATGGTCGCCACGAGCTGCGCGAAGTCACTCTCCGACATCCCCTGCGCCAGCAGCAGCGGGCGCGCCGCCTGGCTGAAGGTCATCACATCG
Source organism: Ktedonobacterales bacterium (assembly GCA_036258195.1). Lineage (GTDB taxonomy): Bacteria > Chloroflexota > Ktedonobacteria > Ktedonobacterales > JADMIN01 > JAKAIY01. The sequence goes on along the minus strand of DATAED010000080.1, from coordinate 6,106 downwards.
GTGAGGGCCAGATGCCCGATGTGGCCGCCCCAATCGCCGACGGGCACGTTGACGGTGCGCGTGCGGACATCGCGCAGACCCGCCGCCTGAAGGAACTGGGCGAGGTTGTCACTCTGGCGCGGGTCGATGCCGCGCTGGAGCATCGCAGGCAGCATCGCATCGGAGATCCGCTGCGCCGCTGGCCCCATCGGCTCGTAGCCGTAGTGGCCCTCGACCACCTCCACCCACCCACCGGGCCGTGTCACACGCGCCAGCTCATTCACCACGAACTGCCAGTGGTTCCCCGGGATGGCAAAGAAGAGCAGCCGCTGGTGGACGAAGTCGAACGATGCGTCCGGAAATGGCAAGCCTTCCAGGATGTTGCCACGAACGAACGTATAGGCGTTGGAACGCTGCTCTGGCGCCTCCTCGCCTGGCGCGCTCTCGTTTGGATCTTTGATGTCCAGCGCGGTGACGCGCGCCTGCGGGAAGAGTGTCGCCATCTCTTTCGCCCAGCGCCCTGTGCCTGTGCCCACATCCAGAATGTCGCTGGGGACGCTGATGGGCGCCGCGTAGATGCCTTTGAAGGCTTGCCGCAGCATGTAGTGCTGGAAGTCCAGTCGATTCATCTCGCTCAGGTCAGAGGGCAGCGCATAGGGCGTCCCGGCGATATACTCGCGCCCGAAGAGTCGCCGACGGGCGCCAGCGGACGCGCTTGGCTCTGCCTTTGATGAGCGCCGGAATGGCCAAAAGCGCGGCATGTGTCACATCCTTTCGGTCTCTCTCATCGCCAGCGGACGTCTGCGCTACAGGAACACGCCGCTGGGCAGGTAGCGCGTGACATCGGGGAGCGCCGCGCCGGGACTGGCCAGGAATGTCTCGTTGTAGACGAGGCGGCAGCCTGCCGCGATCAGCGGCGCCAGCGCGGGATGCGGGCCTGGCACGCCCAGCCGCGCGGCGGGCGAGCGCTGAGCGGCCCAGCGCACGGCGGCGCAGACACAGTCGCGCGCATCCTCTGGCGTCTCGGCGCCGATGGGGCCTACTGTCCACGCGCCGGGGCGTGAGAGCGATTCGTCGCAGTGACGCTGGATGTAGCCATAGCCGATGGTCGCGCCTGCCCGCCGGAACCACAGTGGCAGCGCCGCGCGGCTGGCCACCTGCCACGCCAGATCGCGCGGGCGCCGATAGCCGAAGTGGCGCGCATCCCACGCCGCCAGCGTCGCATCATCCGCCGCCGCCGGGGTCAGCTCCAGGTCGGCGCCGGGCAGCGCGTCGAGCCGCAGCGCTGGGTGGCGCTCGGCGTCGGCCACCAGCCAGAGATTCGGCCAGAGCGGCAGCATGCCCGTGCGGATGTAGAGCGCGGTGGCGCGTGGATCGGTGCTGGCATGCACGCAGCGGGGGCCGCTCAGCGGCAGCGCCTGCAAGATGGCCTGCCCCACGCCATGCGACTGAATGTCTGGCGCGATGAAGAGGTCGGCGAGGTAGGTCAGCGAGCCGCGCGGGCCATCCCAGGTGACGCTGCCGCCGAAGCCGATCACGCGGTCTGTGTTGGTCTCCGCCACGCACATCGCGCCGTGCTGCTGCTCATAGACGAAGCCAGAGAGGACATCAGCCGGGGCGGGCAGCTGTGGCGTCTCGTCTGGCGCGTCGTTGTGCCGCCAGATGGCATGTACCGCTGGCAGATCAGATGCCGTGGCGGGGCGCACGCGAAAGGATGTCACGGGTAGCTCTCCTGGGCTTAGTTTTCCTGGATGGAGTGGATGGCCGTGCTATCAAGTGTGTCGTCGAGTGGCCACAGGCGCTCGCGGTGCGTGACCTGCGCGCGCCACTCAGACGGCAGGCCAGACACGTCGTCGCCTAGCAGCAGAAACTCTGGCGTTGGGCCAAGCACCATCATGCGCGTCCACAGACGCCCCAGCTGCGGACGCAGTCGCTGGTAGAGCGCGCTGTAGCGCAGCGCATCGGGCTTGGCGAACCACTGCGCCACCGAGCCATCGAGCGCTGGCTCTTCGCCCACGCGCGGGCCGCTGGGTGAGTAGAGCGCGGCCATGCCACCAGCGGCCAGCGCTGCGGCGGCGTCATGTACCTCGCGCAGCGAATCGGAGACGGCGGCGGCGTTGAGCGCGTCCAGTCCAGCGCTATTGCCCAGCAGGTACCAGTCCTCGTAGGCCACTGAGGCAGGCGTCCACGGCGCGCCGATCACGCGCCAGATATACGACGCCTCCAGCGCCGCCGGGCCGCGCGTCGCCAGCGCCTGATGGAAGGCCAACTGCCGCGCCGCATAGTCGTCGTAGGCCACACCCGGTCGCGGCCAGTGCCAGAAGACATACGCCAGCATGCGCGCTCCTCTCAATTCGCCGGGCTACCGACGCCTCCGAGCGGGTAGCGCGCCAGCGGCCGCTGGCGCGTCCCGCCTGGCGCCAGCCCGCCCAGCGTCAGGTCGCTGAACTGAATCTCGCGGCGCAGATCGCGGTCGGCCCAGGCTGATTGTATCGCGCGCAGCCCCTCCAGCGTCAGATCGAGCTGCGCCAGCGTGATGTGCGGAATCCATGTGTCGGGCGCGTAGAGCGGCGACCACTCGCGCGCCATGCCGCCCTCCACCAGCGCTCGCCAGAGCGCCGCGTGCAGCGCATCGAGCGCGGTGTTGCGCTGGACGGCCAGATACAGCACCGGCTCCGGCGCCTCGAATGCGCCCAGCCCGCTCGCCACGACGGAGAAGGGCGTGTACTGCGCCGCCACCTGCGGGAGTAGCTCGCTCAGCCCTGCCAGATGGTAGTCTGCGGCAATCTGGTAGGAGCAATGCGGGAATGGCACAGCGCGCGGCGCCGCTCGCAGACCATAGCGCGTCTCCAGCTCGACCCACAGCGCGCGCACGGCCTGCTCGCTCGTGTCGTCGAGCAGCGAGACGATCCCCTGCATGCGCTCACACCTCCGGCACGGGGATGCAGCCGACCGAGAGGCGCACGTAGTCATCCGAGTAGCCAAAGGCGCTGCCCGGCACCCCCGCGATACCCGTCATGCTGAAGAAGGAAAAGACATCCTCGCCGGGCGCGAGCTGGCTCCAGTTATAGATCGTGCCGCCGTCATCCATGCTGATGTCGGCGAAGATCGGGGCGGGGCGCGCGGCGCTCAGCGCCCGGAGCTGGCGGATGAGCCGCGCGCGTCGCGTGCGATAGAGCGCCCGCGCGCGCGCTTCCACGCGCGGGCGCCGCGCGAACAGCTCGATCAGCGCCATGTAGCGCAGTTGCCAGTCGGCGGGCAGCGACGCTGCGGTGTTGCTCCAGCCGACAGCCACCGTCTGCGCCAGCTCTGGCGTGCCCAGCGCCACCCAGCCAAGGCGGTCGCCCGTCAGCGTGTGCGACTTCGAGAACGTGAAGGCGTAGGCCGAGCGCGCGCGGGCGTTGGGCTCGGTCAGAGCGCGCATGCGCTCGCGATCCGCCGCCGGGTCTCCGGTGCCGATGTAGGCCAGGTCAGCCACCACGATCAGGTCGCTGCCCCGCTCATCCAGCATGCGGTAGAGCGCGCGAATCTCTTCCGGCGTATAGGCAAACGCCGTGGGGTTGTTCGAGATGGTCAGGTAGATGGCGCGCGCATCCGGGGCATTGTCGAGCGCCTGCGCCAGGGTCGCGGGCGTCACCTTGAAGTGGTCTTCGGCGCGCGTGCGGATGGCGACGGAGCTGGCGCCCATATTCACCGCCTGCCACTCTGGCACATTGAAGCCGGGCGTGGGGAAGAAGATGGTGAAGTCGCGCATGCCCTGTGCGCGCCATGAGTCGATCAACCCCATCCAGAGCTTGCACAGGCCATCGGTCGAGCCGAGGCTGGCGTGGATCTGCTGCGCGGGAAAGCTGATGCCCCAGACGCGCTGGGCGTGCCCGGCCAGCGCTTCGCGCAGGCGCAGCGCGCCGATGCCAGAGAGATCGTAGATGCGCAAATCGACACGCTCGGCCAGCAGCTCGCGCTCGATCTCCTGCATGCGGCGCTGAATCCAGCGATAGGTGCGGCCCTTCGCCACGTAGCCGCCGTCGAAGACCTCGCCAGGCAGCGCCAGCCCCATGTCATCCGCCAGGGAGACATAGCGCGGGCCGTCGTCGGTGGCGGAGATGCGGCGGACGTCGATATCGCCGATAGTGCGGTTGATGACCTCGCTGGCGATGATCGCTTCGGGGATGCCAGCGGCGCGGCATTCGGCGATCAGATCGTTGACCATGTGGGCCATCACCCGAATCGGCGCGGCCCCCGCTTTGACGGCAGGACGGGCGCGCTCGCAGGCGACATCGCGCAGGTGAGCGACGGTCGCGCGAAAGTCATCCTCGCTGGTCGCGGCGCTGCTCTCGCTGGCGGCGCTGGCGCCGCTGCTCGATGCGCTGGCCTCCTGCGCGCTGCTGGGGCGGGCGCTGAGGTCGCTCGACTTGATCGCGTCTGGCATGCTTGGCTCCTTCGACTCCCCATCGACTGCGGCGCCCGGGCATGTCATGTAGACGCTGGATACCTGCACGCTGTACCCTGACACGAGGCGCCCGCATTGCCGCATCGCTGAGCGCAGAATAGCACAGACACTGGCGAGTGGCTACCTGGCGCGGTCGCCTTGCAAGAGGGACAGGAGAGAGGAAAACCTGATGCGAACAGAGGATGTTCTGCAACACATCGACCGTGAGCGCGCGGCGTTTGACGCGGCCATCAGCCATATCAGCCCTGAGCGGCTGGAGGCGCCGGGCGCGGCGGGCGTCTGGAGCGTGAAGGATATCGTGGCGCATGTGAGCTGGGCCGAGCGCGAGATGATCGGCGTCCTCCAGCGACGCGAGCTGGTCGGCTCCGAGCTGTGGCGGCTCTCGCAGGATGAGCGCAACGCCGCCGTCTACGCCGCGAACCGCGACCGCACGCTGGATGACGTGCTGGAAGAGGCGCGCAGTGTCTTCCTGGCCATGCGCGCGGAGGTCGCGCAGGTGAGCGACGAGCAGATGAATGATCCGCAGCTGATCGCGAAGGCGCCAGAGGGGTTAGCGCCGTGGCAATTGCTGGCGGGCAACACCTGGAAGCACTACGAGGAGCACCTCTCCGACTTGCAGGCGCTGGCGGTGACGCCGAGCTAGCCCCCACCCCCAACCCCTCCCCCGCTGTGCGGGAGAGGGGAGCCAGACGGCGCGGCGCCTGCCGCCACCTTCCGCTCCCTCTCCCTCTGGGAGAGGGCTGGGGTGAGGGTCTCGCCCTGCGCGAAGCTCCATCGATCAGAGGATAGCCCTTTCAAGGCCGCGACCCCTTCAGCCGCCTACCCCTCCTCTGGCGCCCGCGTCGCCTCAATCACCCGCGCGCCCGTGACGGCCAGCAGATCGGCCACGCGCAGGTGGATGTTGACGCCGCGTTGCCCGCCATTGATATAGAGGCTATCGAGCGCGGCTCCCGGCGCATCCAGATAGACCTCGAAGCGCTTGCCCAGCAACGCCAGCGGCGAGATGCCGCCCACCTTCAGCCCGGTCAGCCGCTCGGCATCGCGTTGCAGCGCCATGTGCACAGACTTCGCCCCCACGCCGCGCGCCACCAGCCGCAGATCCAGCTCGCGATCCCCCGGCGTGACGACGAGCAGATGGCGACCGTCATCGGTCAGCGCCACCAGCGTCTTGAAGACCTCGCTGGCGGAAACGCCCAGCAGCGGCGCCACATCCGCCGCCGAGTGGATGGCGTCGCTGTAGTAGAACGGCGTGTAGGCGATGTGGCGCTGGTCGAGCGCGCGCATCGCATTAGTCTTGGGATGCTCCTGATGCTTCGGCATGCCTCACCTATCCCCGGCGCCGCTACGGCGCCTGCGGTGCCGGAAGCCGCTGCTGGCATGATACACTGTGCACGTGTACCAGGGTCTTGCAGAGCGCGAGGGGGGCATACATCATGGCGACCGATACGGTAACACTGCGCCTCCCCGACGACCTCTATCGCCGCATCGAGCGTTTGTCGAGCCTGACGGGCAGCCCGATGGAAGGCGTCATCTGCGCTGTGCGCGCAGATTCGCAAGGATAGCCACGCGAGATGCGGATATTGCCATGCGCCTGAAGCGTTCCTTGGGATGCCGCTGGATGTGGAGCATCTGATCCCCGAAGCGGCAGGTGGCCCAACCATCCGCGACAATCTGTGG
>DATAED010000079.1:0-1746 GCA_036258195.1 Ktedonobacterales bacterium | reverse complement strand
ACCTCGGCGCGCTGCTGCTCCAGCACAGCGCTGATCGCGCGGGTGGCGTCGCGGCGTATGCCGAGGCCATCGCGCTGTGGCAGGACATCGGGCTGGCCGACCGCGAGCGGCAGGTGCGTATTCTGGCGCTGGGGTTGGGCTGCCGCGAGGATGAACTGCCAACGCCGCGCCAGGCTGGCGGGTGAGCGCATACCCGCCTGCCTCAGGCCGGCTGTGTCACGCCTGGCCTGGGTTCCCCCTCCCTCGGAGGGGAGGGGGACAGGGGGAGAGGTTCGCCCTCGCTGTAGAGGAAGCAATGCGTCCAGCGGCCGCCGCCCAGCTCGGTGCGCCCGGGGAAGCGCTCGCGGCAGACGGGCATGGCATGCGGGCAGCGCGGATGGAAGCGGCAGCCCGTCGGCGGCGCGATCAGGCTGGGAATCTCGCCACGCGCTGAGAGCGGCGTCGGCCCGCCCGCGCGGTCTGGGTCGGGCGCCGCGTCGATCAGCAGTTGCGTGTAGGGATGCTTGGGCTGCTCGATCACGGCGTCGCTGGGGCCGCCCTCCACCGTCTGCCCGGCGTACATCACCAGCGTCTCATCGGCGAAGTAGCGCGCGCTGGCGATGTCGTGCGTGATGTAGAGCACCGCCAGCCGATCTTCGTCCTTCAGCCGCAGCAGCAGATTCAGGATTTCCAGGCGGATCGAGACATCCAGCATCGAGACTGGCTCATCGGCCAGCAACACCCTCGGCTGCGCCGCCAGCGCCCGCGCGATGGCCACCCGCTGACGCTGCCCGCCGCTCAATTGGTGCGGGAACTTGCGCAGGAACTGCTCGGCGGGTGTCAGGCTGACACGCTGCAGCAGCGCCAGCGCCTGCTCGGTCGCCTGCGCATCGCTGGTAGCGTGCCGATAGATGCGCAGCGGGCGGGTCAGATGGTAGCGCACGTCGTGCGTGGGATTGAGCGACGAGAAGGGGTCCTGAAAGACCATCTGCACGTTGCGGCGATACTGGCGCAGCGCCGCTTGCCCCGGCTTGATCGGCTGCCCGTCATAGAGAATCTCGCCAGAGGTGGGGGCATACAGCCGCGCCAGCATGCGCGCCACCGTCGTCTTGCCGCTGCCGCTCTCGCCGACCAGCGCCACCGCCCGGCCCGCCGTCAGCGCCAGCGAGGTATCCTCGACCGCATGCACTGCGCGCGACGGCGCAAAGGGATTGCCGCCATGCACGGGAAACAGCTTGCGCAGATGCGTGGCCTGGAGTATCGGCGGCGTCATGGTCGCGACCCCCAGCCCCTCGGGCTGCTGTGGCTGCTCAGGACGCGGCGCGTCGGAGGCGGATAGCATCATCGGGCGGCGCTCCTCTCCGCTGCGGCCTCATAGGCGCTGGCGATGGTCTCCAGCGTGGGCTGGGCGCGGCTGTAGGTCGGATCATACAGGTGACAGGCCACCGTCACGCTGTTGCCATCCGCCGCCGCGCCAGACACAGCGGGCGGGGCCGGGCGCAGCAGCGGGATGACCGCGCGGCAGGCGTCGAAGGCCAGCGGGCAGCGTGGATGGAAGGCGCAGCCCGCTGGCGTGGCGCGCAGGTCGGGCGGCGAGCCAGGGATGCCGATGGCGCGGCGACGCGGCCCCCGCAGCGGCGGGAAGGCGTGAATCAGCCCGTAGCTGTAGGGATGGCGCGGGTGCGTGTAGAGCGCGCGGCTCGCGCCACGCTCGACGATGCGCCCGGCGTACATGATGGCGATGCTGTCGGCGAACTCCAGCAGCAG
>DATAED010000078.1:0-3259 GCA_036258195.1 Ktedonobacterales bacterium | reverse complement strand
GCACAGCCACGGCGTTCTTGTCGAAGCCCGCTGCCAGCCCGATGGGATTGGGGAAGCGCAGGCCGAAGACCTCGCGCTCCAGCGTCGCGGGGATCGGCCCGGCGGACACCTCCATCGCGATGGCGAGGGCGCGGGTCAGCGCGGGAGAGCGCGAGGCCGCCGCCAGCCCGCCCAGCACGCGCCCGTGGATCGCCTCGGCGTCGCGCCCGGCCACGCCGAAGAAGAGGGGTCGCGCGATGCGGCGATAGAGCATCGGTCTACTGCGCTTTCGTCGCTGCGAAGTAGTCGGCGACACGCTGATAGACATCCTCGGCGATGCCGCCCGTCTCGCGCCAGTAGGCCAGCAGGTCGCTGATCTTGACGGCGGCGTGCAGGTGATAGCCCGCCGCCGCGATGGCCTCTGGCCCGCCCTGCTCGCGATCCACCAGCACCACCACATCGCGCGCGACCAGGCCGTTCGCCTCCAACGTGCGAATCGCTTCGAGCTTGCTGTCGGCGTGGGTGACGACATCGTCGATCACCACCACCGTCTCGCCCGGCGTGAAGTAGCCGTTGATCGAGCCGCCCGCGCCGTGCGTCTTTTGCTCGCGCGGGGTGATCATCGGGATGCGTGTGATGTGCGAGAGCACGGCCACCATCGGCGTCGCGGCCATCGGCACGTCGGCATAGCGCGTGAAGACGAGCTGGTCGGCCTCGATCAGCTCTTGTAGCGTGGCGACGGCGGCGTCCAGCGCATCGGGATAGGAGCGCAGCACGCGCAGGTCGACATACATCGGTGAGAGTGGCGCGTCAGGCTGCGACTCGTGCAGCTTCAGGCGAAACGCGCCGAATTTGACGGCGCCGCTGGTCAGCAATCCATCAGCGAAGGCGCGCTGCTTTGGGGTCAGGCGCTCACTGGCGCTGGCTTCAGTCACGGTATCTCATCTCCTGCTGTCGAATGGCTGTCTGGACGGCCCCCACCCCCAGCCCCTCCCCCGCTGTGCGGGAGAGGGGAGCTTCTGGTTCCCCCTCGCCCCGTGGGAGAGGGGGTTAGAGGGTGAGGTCGGCAATCGCCTGCAGCGTGCGCTCCACCTCGCGCCGCCCGGCCTCGGCGAAATCGGCGCCGCTGGAAGCATACAGCACGCTGCGCGAGAGGCTGATGATGAGGCCGTAGCCGCGCGCATCCAGCCCGTTGCGGATGACTGCCTCCAGGTCGCCGCCCTGTGCGCCGACGCCCGGCACGAGGATCGGCAGGTCGCCCGCCAGCGCACGCACCCTGCGCAGCTCCTCCGGATAAGTCGCGCCGACCACCAGCGCACAGTTGCCGCCCGCGTTCCACTCGCTCGCCACCGCCTGCGCCACGCGCTGATACAGCGGCCGCTCGGTGTTATCTGTCCCGCGCAGCGCCAGATCCTGAAACTCGCCCGCGCCCGGATTCGACGTGCGGCACAGGATGATGCAGCCACGGTCACGCCGCTTCAGGAAGGGATCGAGCGCCTCGCGTCCCAGGTAGGGGTGCAATGTGATGGCGTCAGCCCCCATCACGTCGAAGGCGGCGCGCGCGTAGGCTGCACTGGTGCTGCCGATGTCGCCGCGCTTGGCGTCTAGAATCACCGGGATCTCAGGATAGCGCTGGTGGATGTAGGCGATCAGGCGCTGGAGCGCGCGCATGCCAGCCACGCCGTGCTGCTCGAAGAAGGCGCTGTTGGGCTTGAAGGCGCAGACCAGATCGGCGGTCGCGTCTACAATGGCCTGCGTGAAGGCGAGCAGCGCCGCCTCGATGTCGTCCTCGCTGGCCGCGCTCTCCAGCGCGGCGCCGCGCACGCTGGCAGGGATGCGCTCCAGATCAGGATCGAGGCCAACGCAGACGAGGGAGCCGGTCGTCTCCCAGCGTCCGCGCAGCAGCGAGATGAAGCTGGCGCGCGGGGCGGGCTGCCCAGAGGCGGCGGTCGTGTTGCTCAGTTTGCTGGTATCGCTCATGCGGCGAGTCCTTTCTTCGGCGCAAGGGATTGCGAAGAAGCAGCGGGCAAAAAAAGACCTCCACGCTCATCTCGCCAGATGAGGTGAAGGCGCCAGCGGCGGTCGCGCTCGCTGATGGGCATGGTCGTGCGCAGGATCATCGTTCATCTCCTTCCCAGCCTCTCTGGACTGGTCTTAAAGGATGCCTTGCCGAGTATACCACGGCGCGTACAGGCGAACAAGCGCGGCGAGTGGGCCGTGGCCATGAATGGCCGACGCACGGTGCGGACGAGGGCATGAATGCCCATCTTGCGCTGTCGCGCGCCCGCCTTTCCAAGGCCGAGAGCTTGTAGCCTACCGCGCGCCGTCGTCGTCGGCGCGCGGGGCGCTGCGCGGGGCGACGCGGGGCAGCGCCGCCACCGCAGCCTCGTCATCGTCGGCCCCGACGCGGTTGAAGCGCTCGAAGCCGCAGATGAGGCAGCGATGGACGATGACCTCTTCGCCATTGGGGCGCTCGAAAACGCCAATCGGCTCCATCATGCCCTGGCACGGGCTGGCGCGGTCGCCGGAGCGCTCGGCGTCTACATGGCGCGAGTAGAGGCAGAACGGGCAGTGGTTGCGGTTGCGCCCTCCGCTGGGCAGCGGGCCAACGCGCGTGCCGCAATGGCCGCAGATGAAAGATTCGCTGAGTTGTGAGGAAGAGGACTGGCCGCGCTCGTCGTGGCGTGTCCGGCGGTCGGGCTTGCCGCGTGGTCGCCCGCGCACGATATGGCCGGGATGCGTTGGCTGGTCGCGTCGCGCCACGGATTGCCTCCTCTCATGTGCCAGGCTCGCGCCCATCAGTGGCGCCTCAGGACGGCGTCGCCTTCGTGGCATCGTATCGCTGGGCGCCACGGGGCGTCAAGCGGCGACTGCGGGAACCAGCCAGGCCGGATGCGCTAGCCAGAGCGCCGCCAGCGCCAGCAGCGCCAGCCCGATCAGCCGCCGCGCGCCCGCAGCGTCCGCAGCGCTCGGCGTGGCCGACTCCGCCAGCATGGCGCCCGTCAGCGCGAGCATCCAGCCCAGCCCGCCGACGCCCAGGCCAAACATGATCAGCATCAGCGCCCAGCAACTCCCCACCGAGGCGAGGCCATACGCCAGCGATGCGCGCCAGAGCGCATGGAGCTGCATCGGCGCACCGTGCGCGAAGAGGGCGCGCGGGTCGCGGCACAGCGCCAGGCAGTCGCCCTTCCATCGCGTGAACTGGAAGAGGCCAGCCAGCGTCAGCGTCGTGGCGCCGATGACGAAATTGTGCGCCGCCAGCCAGGGCCAGGCATCCACC
>DATAED010000077.1:0-5014 GCA_036258195.1 Ktedonobacterales bacterium | reverse complement strand
GTCGCGGGCATAGCCGTCCCGGCCGTGCGGCGTGCCCGTGGCCCACGCGCTCTGCTGATAGCCCGTCTGCCGCAGCGTGGCTTTGAGCAGCTTCCAGGCTTCGTAGCCGCAGAAGGGCGCTTCATCGAGCCAGAACCAGGCGAGGTTGAGGCCGCGTGTGCGGTCGAACTTGTCCATCGAGCGCCACAAGATCTCGCTGCCGTTGCGCATGATGGTGTGCCGCTCGGTCTTGTTGTGGCGGCGGATCAGCGCGGGCGGGCAGAGGTCGAAGAACAGGCGCTGCGCCACGTCCGTCACCATGCCGTGCGTCGGCGCGCCCACCAGCCCGACCGAGCCAGGCTGATCCTGCGTGGCGAAGATGGCCCGCAACGCCCCCGCGAAGCTCTTCCCAGCTCCGCGCCCTCCCGTGTAGAAGCTGAAGCGCTCCGGCGAGAACACAAAGTCGTACTGCCGTTCGTGGAGGGCCAGCGCCACGCGGATGCGCTGCTCACCGATCCTATCCGTCATCCGAAGGCTCCCCTGCCGGAGCCGCCTGACCACCAGGCGAGCCACCAGGCGAGCCACCAGGCGAGCCACCAGACTGACGCCTGACGCCGGAGCGAACCACGACCCCGCCCACGATGCGTTCGACGCTGAACAGCACAGCGGCCAGGTCGCTCACGTCGTCAGCATAGAGGCCCTCCAGCCGCGCGACCTCCTTCTCGGCGTCCAGCGCCACTCGCAGATGCGCGCTCTTCTGCGCCCCGTCGTCGGCGTCGTGGTCGTCCCACGCCTGCGTCTGGATGTGCCGCATGTGGGCGACGGCCCCATCCAGCTTGCGTTTGACTCGCGCACGGCGTTCGGCCCCAAACTCGCGGTAGCACTCGTTCATGAGACGCGCCACCGTCTTGCGGTTGAGGTCGAGCCGCAGCGCGATCTGGCGCATCGACAGCCCACGCAGGTGCAGCGTCCACACCTGCTCGCGTAGATCTTCGCCGTTCACGTCGGTCGCGACGGTCTGTGCTCGCTGAGGCTCCTGCGTCGCCATCTGCTTCGGCTGCTCCGGCTGCTTCGGCTGCTCCGGCTGCTCCCTGATGGCGCGTTTGGGCATGCGTCGGGTTGACCGCTGCGCAGGCTCGCTGTCGCTCGCGCTCACTCTGCCGCTCACTCTGCTGCCTCCAAAGCCCGCGACGCCGCCCCCATCGGCTTTTCGGTCTGCCCCTCGATCTGCCCCTCGGTCTGCATCGCGGCCATGCCGGGAGCGCGTGAGCCATGGCGGATGAGGTCATCCACCAGCACGACGTTCTGCCCGACGACGATGTACGCCGGGATCTCCTGATGCGAGGGGAGTCTGAGCAGACGCGCAGCGTCGCTGGGGGAAAGGGCGCCCGTAGGGATGAGCCTGGCGAGGGCCCCAGCGCGGGTGGCGAAGTCCTCGGGCTCCTCGAATCCGCCGAAGGTGACGGTATAGCGCGCGTCGATCTCCGTCCGCACGATGCGCGTCAGGTAGTTGGCGATGAGCCCGACGACAGGGGCCACCGCGCGGCGATAGACGACCCCCTCCTGCGTGGCGCCGACGCTCCGGTTGGAGGTGTCGGTGAAGCCCAGCTCGTCCATCGTCAGGCCGAACGCGGCGACCGTGATGTTGAGCAGGAAGCGGTCGAACTCGACCAGTGGATCATCCGCCATGACGCTCTGCCAGGTCGCGCCCGGCGGTAGCGCCCGCGCCCGCACCCGCATCTGGTCGTTGCCGACCATCAGGCCGTTGAACGTCTGTTCAAAGGTGTGCAGCTGCTCGGGCGTCCACGCCAGCTCGGCAGGTGGCGCGATGATGCCCAGCGGCGTAGAGCCATCGGTGAAGCGCGCCAGGTCGAAGTCCTGCTTGCGCAGCGCCTGGTTGACGCGCAGGATGATACGCTCCACACGCGAGAGGCCGTAGACGCTCTCGGTGCGCGCCGTCTCGCGCAGGTAGTCCAGCTCAGCCAGCGTGTACCAGCCGGCCGGGACGCCGTACAGGTATTGCTGATAGGCGGGCTCAGGCGGCTGCGGCGTGCGACCACCTGCCTCCAGCAGCGGCTTGATGCTCTCGCCTGCCACCAGCTCCAGCCCATAGAGACGTCCAGCCCGATCCCGCCGCCGATAGACCGCCACGGCGTCGATCTCCAGCAGGTCGCGCACGAAGGCCACCAGCCACGAGCGCAGATCCTGCGTGCGGTCAGGGCAGCCCAGAAAGTCCTCGATGGCCAGCGCGGGATCGCGCCAGCGCGGCGCGCGTGGATCCTCGCCCTCGGCGAGCAGTTCGGCGCGTGGCGTGACATGCAGCTCCAGCCGTCCCAGCAGATCGAAGTAGACGCGCTCGCAGAGTTGGATGCCGTCATAGAGCGCCGCCAGATTGCGCAGCGCCTCAAAGGTCGTCTGCTCGCTAGCGCGTGGGCGCCAGCCGATGTTCCAGCCGACGGGGTACGACCACTGGCGCGGCCCGCCCTCTGCTGCGGTGAGGCCGGGAGTCGGCAGCAGCGGCTCGCCCGGTGGGAACTGCGAGCCTTCGCTGAGGTTCGTCGCCATCGAGCCGACCTGCGCGCTCAGCTTGGCGCCGGAAGGAGGGAGTTGCGGCGGCAGCGTGCGTGGCGCAGCGCCAGCGGGCGCGCTCATCTGTCGGCGATTGTGACGTCCCTTGCGCCTGCTCATCCCACTCACTCCCGACTACGAACCGACCACCCGCTCGGCGATCATTTCCTGATGGTCATTGGCGAAGGTTTCGACGGCCCCCGCCACACGATACTTGGCCAGCGCGCCCGTCTCCGGATCGAGGTTCACTTCGTCGTACAGCACATCCCGGCGACGGATCGGCGTGAGCGGGACGCCCTGTGTGGTGTAGATGGACACCAGGTCGTAGGGGCGCGCCCCATCGAACGCCAGCTTCTCCTCCAGCGCCGCCTCCTCGATCTGCACCGCGACGCCGCGTGCGACGACCGTGCCCTCGGGCCGCTCGATACGGACGGTGGTGAGGATCATCAGGCCCACCCTCCCGCGCGATAGGCTTCCAGCGCGTCATGCGCACGCAGCAGCAGGATGGAGTCACCGACGGCGTCGCCGCGTTGCCGCTGCACCAGCCGCCGCTTGCCCAGGCTCTGCTCCGCCGCGCCCGTCGGATTCTGCCGCTGCGAGAGCAAGTCGCTCGTCATCCACACCGCCGCCTGCTCGATGTCATACGGCACAGCGCCCACGGCACACGGCCCGCCGACGTAGCTGATGGTGGCCCACTGGCGCAGCCCGCGGGAGAGGCCGCGCGTGCCCAGAAAGAGTTGCGCGCCCAGGCTGATGCCGCTCTGCAGCAGGTAGGGCAGCTCGACCACTCGCGCGCTGGTCGGGAGTTCGATCTGCGTGGCGTCCAGGCTGAGGGACTGCCCCTGGCCAAACTCGACGGCCAGCGCCGAGACGGATTGGATGGGGAAGTGGCCCGGCATGATGGCCAGCACGCGGTCGCGGTCGAGGTAGGCGCGCATCGAGGGCATGCCCCAGCGCTCGGTGCGCGCCAGGGCGTAGAGCGAGCGATCACCCCCAGAGGAGCCCTGCTGGCAGTAGTTCTCGATCCAGCCACAGGCGCGCAGGATGGTGGCGGCCAGGCAGCCGCTCGCGCCCGCCTGCGAGACGGAGACGCCGGGGGCGTGGGCGAAGGCTGTGCCGGGAGAAGCCAGCGTCAGATGCGTGCCATCCGCCGAGCCTGTGACGGTGACGATCTCGCTGACTGGCCCATCCAGAATCCACGCGGGGCCCGCCGTCCAGCTCGCATTGCCGGAGGCGGAGACGACCACCAGCGCGGTTGTGCCTGCGGGCTGCGTCGAGCCGCCGCCTGTCGTGGTGGAGAGGCCCAGTAGCGAGGCCGTCTCCTGCCCATGTGGGGCCTGCTGATAGCCCGCGATGTCGATATAGGCCGAGCGGCCCAGCCCCGCTGTCGTTCCGGTCGTCATGGCTGTCTCACCTCTCCCACCCTGACCCTACCAGACGCCGAAGTGAATGTACGGGCCAATGATCGCCCAGAGGAACGCGCAGCACGCGATCCCGATGGGCAGCCAGCGGTTCCACAGGTCAGCCGCGCGCTGGCCCGACGCCACATGCGCGTCAAAGATCTCCTTGGTGACATAGCCATCCAGATCCTCGCGTGTGGCGGATTGCGCAACCTTCTCAGAGAGCTTCTGGATCTCCGAGCGGATGCCACGCAGCTCCGCCAGCACCTCGCTATCGATGCCGCCCGCCATCCCACCGCTACCTCGCCGCTGGCCAAACATCAGCCGATCACCCAGCCAGCGTCGCAGCATCAGACGCAGACGCGCTCATCAGCGAGGAGGCTGGCGGCGCAGATGGCGCAGATGGCGCAGATGGCGCAGATGGCGCAGATGGGGCCAGCGTGGGCAGCGGCGGATCGCCTTGCGCGGCGCGGTACTTGCCGATCCCCAGCCAGACCGCCAGCAGGGAGGCGGCCAGGAAGGTGTGGCCCACCGAGGCCCATGGCACGGCGGTGGGGTCGAGCGTCGTCAGCAGCGGGGCCGCCGCCTGCACGCCCGCGAGGAACGCGCCACCCGCCAGCACGGCGAGGAAGCGCAGGAAGGCCCGCTCGCCCGGCGTCAGGTTGGCATACAGCCGCGAGCGCGTGAAGATCGTGAAGATGGAGAACATACGTTCGCCTCCCGTCTGCTATCAGCAGTTTCAGGATGGTCGAAGGCCGACCGGCAAAGCAGCGCCGACCGGCCTTCGGTGGGGGCGTGCACTCCCCCAATTTCAATTTTGAAGGGTCTGCGCCCAGCGAGCGCAGATCACGATCAGAGCAAGGCTCAGAACGATGGGGTGATGCCGCGCAGGACGCCTAGCCCGCCGAGGAAGTAGACCTTACACGTCTCGTCCACGTAGTCGGCGAACTTGAAGTTGGAGTCCGTGATGGCGAAGTCGACGCCCCAATACTCCTGGTTCGTCTCGATCTCGATGGCGGCGCTGACTTCCGGCACGGGGAAGGGGATGGTCATCGGCAGGAAGACCA
>DATAED010000076.1:0-74115 GCA_036258195.1 Ktedonobacterales bacterium | reverse complement strand
ACCATTCTGATGCCTGACGGCTCGCTCTCGCTACGGGTGAAGCGCGCCATCGGCGAGGCGCAGGCGCGCGGCATCCTGGTGGCGCTGGCCACGTCGCGGCGCTGGGCAGGCACGCAGGCGCTGGCGCAGGAGTTAGGCCTGATCGGCCCGCTGATTCTCTACGATGGCGCGCTGATCTGCGACGCGCGCTCTGGCGCGGCGCGTCTGCGGCGGACGCTCGATCCGGAGCAGGCGCGGGCGGCGGCGCAGACAGTGGGTGAGCATAAATTACAGGTGATCGCGCAATATCGCAACGAGCAGGACGAGCGGCTGCTGGTGAGCGCCGATCCGCCACATCCGGAGTGGACGCGCTCGTATCTGGAACGGTTTGAGCAGCAGACCACCCTCTTCGCGCCGGACAATCTTGCTGCACTCGCGCCGCAGATGCTCCGGCTGTGCGCGTTTGGGCCGTTCGATGCGCTGCGGCTGGCCCTCGATGCGCTGGATGCGTCCCCGCTGGGGCGACAGATCATGCCGATGGGCAGTTACAATGAGGCTGAGTTGACGCTGTTCGCTCCAGATGCGTCGAAGGGTGAGGGTGTGCGCTGGCTGGCGCAGCAGTTCGACATCCCGCTGACGCAGACGATGGCGATTGGCGATGGCATCAACGACATTTCGATGTTGCAGACGGCTGGCCTTGGGGTGGCGATGGGCGCCGCCGCGCCCGAAGTGCGACTGGCCGCCGATGTGGTGACCGCCGACAACGCCGAGGACGGCGCCGCGCTGGCCATCGAGCGCTATGCCCTGGATGAGGACGCGCCACGACCCGATGAAGACGCGACGGAGCGCTCCGCATGAGCGACCAGGGACATGCGCCTGCCGCCAGCGATGGCGCTCATCACACGACCGACAACCCCGACGAGCTCTTCGATCTGGTGAATGCGCGCGACGAGGTCATCGGGACGGTGCGGCGCGGCGACGCCCATCGCGATCCGTCGCTGCTGCACCGCAGCGTGCAGATCCTGGTGGTCACGAGCGCAGGGCGCTTCGTCCTGCAGCGTCGCTCGATGGCGAAAGACCTCTTCCCCGGCTACTACTGCGCCTCAGCGTCTGGCCACGTCATTTCAGGCGATGATTACCTGCGCACAGCGCACCGCGAGTTGGGCGAGGAGCTGGGCATCTCGGCTGAGCTGGCGCCGCTAGGGACGGCGCTGGTGCGCTCCCCGCAAGAGACCGAGTGGACGGCGCTGTATCTGGCGCACAGCGATGGGCCATTCACGTTCGATCCGGTGGAGACGGCTGGCGGCGAGCTGATGCCATGGGACGAGTTGCGCGCCGCACGCGACACGATGCCGATGACGCCTGCGCTGCTCGTAGCGATCGAGAAGGTCGAGCGACTGCTGGCGTCAGGCGCGCTCAGCCTCCCGCGCTGACGCTGCGATCCCCGCATCTCCTCCCTCTGGGTCGCGCGCTGCGGTATGCTGTGAGTGGCAGGCGGGCGCCTTGGTCGTTCGCCGTGCGCTGTGAGCAGCGCGCACAGGTGGAAGGAGCAGGCGATGTCCTCGACGATTCCCTCGATTCCGACGACGATGCGGGCGATTCGCTATCAGGAGGCTGGCGGGCCAGAGGTCATCAAGCTGGAGTATCTGCCGGTTCCAGAGCCGGGCAAAGGTGAGGCGCTGGTGAAGGTCGGCGCGGCGGGTGTCAATTTCGCCGACATCGCGCGCCGCCACAACCGCTATCTGGAAGCCACGACGTTCCCCTACATTCCTGGCCTGGAGGTGGCGGGAACGGTCGTCCAGCTTGGCCCGGACACACCAGAGAGTGGCTGGCTGCGTGTGGGCGCGCGCGTGCTGGGTGTCTGCCCGGGCGGCGCCTATGCGGAGTATCTGGCGGTGTCGGCGCGACTGCTGGCCCCGGCGCCCGCCGGGCCGACCGACGCCGAGCTGGTGGCGCTGCCGGTGCAAGGCGTGACGGCCTATCACCTGCTGAAGACCTCCGCGCGTCTGGCGGCAGGCGAGAGCGTGCTGGTCAATGCGGCTGGCGGTGGCGTGGGCGTGCTGGCGATTCAAGTGGCGAAGCTGCTGGGCGCGGGCAAGGTGATCGCAGCGGCGGGCGCGGCAGATAAGCTGGAGCTGGCGCGCTCGCTCGGCGCGGACGAGGTCATCAACTATCGCACCGAAAACCTGACGGAGCGCGTGATGGCGCTGACCGATAGCAAGGGCGCCAACATCATTCTGGAGCCCGTGGGCGGCGACATCTATAGCCAGAGCGAGAAGGCGCTGGCGGCATTCGGTCGGCTGGTCGTCTTTGGGCGGGCCAGTGGCGAGCCAGTCGTCGTCGATACGCTGCGGCTGATGCGCCGCAACGCCGCTGTAGAGGGGTTCTGGCTGGCCACACTGCCTGGCGCGATGATCGCCGAGGCGATGCAGGCGCTGGGCGGCTGGCTGGCTGACGGCAAACTGCGCATCGTCCAGGGCGGCGTCTATCCGCTGGAGGAGGCGGCGCACGCCCAGCAGGATATGGAGGCGCGGCGCACGCACGGCAAGCTGGCCATTCAGGTCAGCAAACCAGAGTAGCGGCACGAATTCTGGCCTGGGTTCCCCCTCCCTGAAGGGCGAGTGGCAGCGAAGCCCTGGTTCGGGTTCAGGGTTCCCGAACCAGGGAGGGGGACAGGGGGAGAGGTTCGCGGCTAATAGATGAACTGGACGCCACCGCCGGAATGGGCGAAGCGGTAATCCACGCGACCCCAGCCGCCGCCGTTCCAATAGAAGTTCATCTCGGAGACCAGGAACCAGCCGTCGGGGTAGACCTTGACGACGTGCGCGACGTGTCCGGCGCCGCCTGCGCCCTGCACGCCTGGCTGGAAGACGACCGTCGCGCCCACCCGTGGCGTCCCACTGACGTGGTAGCCACGTGAAGCCGCCACGCCGGCCCAGTATTGCGCGTTGCCCATATGCATCAGGTTCTCGTCTTTGCGCTCGTACTGCGCCCACCAGGTGCACTGACCAAACGCCCAATAATAGTAGCCGCCGACATCACTCATGGCAAAGGCGCCGTAGCCTGGAACCGCAGCATAGGCGTTGGTGGGCGGCCAGGGCGAGAGTGGTGGAGCTGAGACGGCGCCTGCCGCCTGTGGCGAGGGCGCGCCAGTGTTGACGACGTTATGCACGCTGGCGACCGGTAGACCGGCGCTGCCGGGCGCCTGCACGCCGGGGCCAGCGCCGCCGCCGACATCCTGATTGGGCTGCGCGCCAACCATGGCGACCCACTGACCGCTGGGCGGCTTATTGGCCGCATCGAGCGCGACAGGCAGGCCCAGCGGGCCAGCGGCATGCACCGCCAGCCCTTCCGTTTTTCCGCTGGCCAGCGGGGTGACAGTGGCGATGGCGGTTAGCGCGACCGCCGCGATCAGCGTCAGGATGATGGCGCCGCTCACCCAGTGGCGCTTCTTGCGTGGCGGTGGCCCGACCCGCATGGCGACCATCTTGCTGGTCGAATCACCTCCGACGATCAGCGGGCGAGCGGGGGCCTCATCCACGGGCGTCAGCGGTAGCGACTCTTCGACGACGGCCAGATCGGTCGGCTCGCGGTCGAGGATGGGCATGGCGTTCACCATCCACTCCGCCGTCTCGATCATGTGGCGTTCTTGCTGGTTGAGGGGCCGAGCGGTGGTGGCTTTCGAGCGCCTCCGGGCGGGAACAAGCGCGGTGTGCTGGTTGCTCTGGTCGCTCTCGTCAGTGGGGGCAGGCATGGCTTCGATCACGCGCGTTGGGCGCGGCTCTTCGAGCGAAGGCCTCCGTGCACGCTTCCTTTGCGGTGGGGTCTTGCGTTCTTCCGCCAGCATGCTGCTCCCTCCGTGGCGCTACCGAGACTGGAGCGCGCTCTCACGCGCTGAGGAGTTCTCTACGCCACCAAGTATGACAGACAGCGCGCCAGATCGAAATGCGCGCGTCTCTCACGGCGCAGCCGTTTGCTGGCCCAATCCAGATGATTCCCACGATTCCACCGGGTAAAACTGGGCTGCCCGCACGGTATCACCTGCCCCCCAGATGGGCTACTGTTCGCTCTCGGCTGGCCCAGACGAGCCCAATTGGAACGGCTGCGGCAGGAGATCGGCCAGCGTGAACGGGCCTGCCATGCCGTCGATGTAGAACGTGGCGTGCGGCGCCAGTTCTGCGAACCACTGACGGCAGGCGCCACAGGGCATGCGGCTGGCGGGCGGGGCGTCGGCGGGCGCGTCAATGCACGCCAGCGCGACGTGTGTGATGTCCGGATGGCTGCCGACGCGCGGCGCCGCTTCGGTCGGTCGGGTGGCGTCGGGCAGGGCGCAGGCGGCGGCCAGGGCGGCGCGCTCCGCGCACAGCGCGAGGCCATAGGAGGCGTTCTCGACATTGGCTCCCGTCACGACTCGCAGGCCAGACGACGTCACGACCGCCACAGCCGCGCCCACCCGGAAGCGCGAATAGGGCGCGTACGCCTGTTCGGCGGCCTGACGCGCCAGCGCGAGCAGGCGCCCGCCGTGGCTATCCAAAGCTGTAGAGGCGTCCATACGGCTTTCTCCTGCGTTGGCGCGACGTCCTCGAGAGAGCGCTGAAAGTATACAATGGAGCAGGGCGCGCTCATATCGCGCTCAGGGAGATGGCCATGGTTGAGCAGTCGCATCCAGTCGATCAGCCTGTGCGGATCGTGTTCATGGGCACGCCGGATTTCGCAGTTCCGACATTGCAGGCGCTGGTGGAGAACGCCCAGGTACGCGATGTCTGGCCCGCTGGCCTGGAGCTGGTGGGCGTGGTGACACGACCCGATAAGCCCGTGGGTCGCGGACTCCAGACGGTCTACAGCCCCGTCAAGCAGTATGCGATGCAGGTGGGCCTGCCCGTCTTGCAGATGCGCTCGCTGCGCTGGCCAGACACGCAAGGGACGCTGCGCGAGTTGGAGCCTGACCTGATCATCGTCGCCGCCTTTGGACAGATCCTGCCGCGCGAGGTGCTGGAGATGCCTGCGCACGGCTGCCTGAACGCGCATGCGTCGCTGCTGCCGCGCTGGCGAGGCGCCGCGCCCATTGCCGCCGCCATCCGCGCGGGCGACGCCGAGACGGGTATCACCATCATGCGCATGGAGGAGGGGCTGGACACCGGCGCCATTGTCTCCGCGCGCGCTACCCTGATCGGCGACGGCGAAACCACGGGCGGATTGACCGCTCGGCTGGCGCGCCTGGCCGCTGAGCTGCTGCTGGAGACGCTGCCCAACTGGCTGGGCGGCGGCATCACGCCCACCCCGCAGGACGAGGCGGAGGCGACGATGACGCGCCCCCTGCGCAAAGAAGATGGACGCCTCGATTTTCAGCGACCGGCGGTGGAGTTGGCGCGCCAGATACGCTCCATGACGCCGTGGCCGGGCGCTTTCACCACCTGGCAGGGCAAGCT
This sequence comes from Ktedonobacterales bacterium, assembly GCA_036258195.1. Taxonomy (GTDB): domain Bacteria; phylum Chloroflexota; class Ktedonobacteria; order Ktedonobacterales; family JADMIN01; genus JAKAIY01. The sequence goes on along the minus strand of DATAED010000076.1, from coordinate 68,707 downwards.
GCTGAAGATCCACGCGGCTGAACCCATCGCGCGCGAGCAGGAGCTGGCGGCGGGGACGTGCTATCCTCTGGCGGCGGGCGACACGCGCGGCGCGCTGGCATGTGCCTGCGGCGAGGGGGCGCTGGCGCTGAAGGTGATACAATTGGAGGGCAAACGCCCCGTACCCAGCGCCGACGCGCTGCGCGGGTATCCAGCGCTGGCTCATGCGACGCTGGGCGAGTAACATCTATACGCGGTGAACTGAATCGAGCCATTCGAAAGCGACTATGACCACCACCGATGCCCTCCTCAGCACTGTCGCGGCGACTGAAGCGCGCGTCGACCTGCTTGGCTTCACGTTCGATGAGCTGCGCGCGTGGCTCATGGACGCCGGTGAGCCAGCCTATCGAAGCCGTCAGCTTGCCGACGCCATATACCACCAGTTGACGCCCAGCTTTGAGCAGATGAGCGCGCTACCTGCTGCGCTGCGCGAGCAGTTGGCGGAGACCGCGACCATCGCCAGCCCGCAGACTCGCGCGCTGGTGGCCTCGAAGGATGGCCGCACACGCAAGCTGCTGCTGGCGCTGCGCGATGGGCGGCTGATCGAGACGGTGCTGATGCTATATCCCGCCAGCCCGGAAGGGCGCGCGCGGGCGACGGTGTGCGTCTCGACGCAGGCTGGCTGCGCCTACGGGTGCACGTTCTGCGCCACCGGACAGATGGGCTTCGAGCGGCATCTGACCGCTGGCGAGATCGTGGCGCAGGTACTGTATTTCGCCCGCGAGCTACGCGAGCGTCCCTGGTTCGCGCCCGACGGCCAACTGATCGATCACGTCACCAATCTGGTCTTCATGGGGATGGGCGAGCCGCTACACAACTACGACAATACGCTCAAAGCGCTGCGCATCCTGAATATGCCAGAGGGGTTGCGCATTGGAGCGCGTCACATGACGGTCTCCACGGTGGGACTGGTACCGGGCATTTTGCGGCTGGCCGAGGAGCCGCTGCAGGTCAACCTGGCCATCTCGCTGCACGCGCCGAACAACGCCATGCGGCTGCGCACAATGCCCGTCACGCGCAAATATCCGATCGAGCAGGTGCTGGAGGCGGTGCGCGCCTACGCTGATCGAACGGGGCGGCAGGTGACATTTGAATACGTGCTGCTCTCCGGTGTGAACGACGCCGACGAGCATGCGCGCGAGCTAGCGCAGTTGCTCGCGCCGCTCAAGCAGCTCGGGCATGTCAATCTCATTCCCGTCAACCAGACGGCGGCGGGCTATCAGCCGCCCAGCGGGGAGCGCATCCGCGCATTCCGCGAGACGCTGCGCGCTGGAGGTGTGACGAGCAGTGTCCGCGCGGAGCGGGGCGATGACATCGCCGCCGCCTGCGGGCAGCTCCGCACCCGCGAGACCCGCTTGAAATCAGCATCCGAAGCTCAGCAGTAACGCCAACTGCCGGGATGGTTGACACATCTCCTAGTGTGATGTGTGGCGGCGATCTACCTATGTTACAATGGCGGCACGACGTGGGCTGAAACCAGCCGTACGGAGTTGTCCTCGCAACAGGTGGGAGTGGGTACATGGAGGCCAGGGTTCACTGCGCCAAATGCGGGGCAGAGGCTCCCGGAGGGGCGCGCTTCTGCCCCGCATGCGGCTCGTCGCTCGCCTCAGCGCGCCCCCGCATGTCGACCGGCCTGCTCCCGTCGCTGCACATGCTGGCCAAGCGCTACGCCATCATCCGCAAGATCGCGCAGGGTGGCCAGAGCGCCGTCTATCTGGCGCACGACAGCTTCCAGAACGACGCCGAGCGCGCCATCAAGGAGATGAGCGAGTCGCAGATCGAGCCTGAGAAGCTGCAGCAGGCCATCAACGACTTTTTCCGCGAGTCGCGCATGCTCCAATCGCTCGATCACCCCGCCCTCGCGCGCGTCTATGACCTGCTGATGGAAGGGAACAAATACTATCTCGTCATGGAGTATGTGCCGGGCCACAACCTCGAAGATGAGCTGGTGCAGTATCGTCGCGAGGCGCTGGACTGGGAAGAGGTGACCACCTGGGGCATGGCGCTGGCTGACACCCTCACCTACCTGCACTCGCGCACCCCACCGATCATCTATCGCGACCTGAAGCCCGCGAACGTGATGCTGATGCCCGATGGGAACATCAAGCTGATTGACTTTGGTATCGCCCGCTGGCTGATTCCCGCGCGCATGACCGATACCATGCAACTCGGCACAGACGGCTACGCGCCGCTGGAGCAATATAGCTCGCGCTCGGAGCCACGCTCCGACATCTATGCGCTTGGCGCCTCACTCTATCACCTGCTGACGGGTCGCGTGCCGGAGGCGGCGCCGCTGCGCATGGCGGGCCACAATCTGAAGTCGATCCGCGAGGTGAATCCGCGCACACCTGAGGTCGTCGAGCGGGTTATCCTGAAGGCGCTCAACCTGCAACCGCAGGATCGCTTCCGCAACGCGCAGGAGATGCGCGAGGCGCTGGAGTGGGCGCGCAAACAGTCGCAGTCGCGCGTGGGCGCTATGGCGCGCGGCGCGCACACGGGCGGGCCCTCAGGCAGTGGCATGCATCCGACGGGAGCGCCTGCCAGCGCCTCCAGCAGCGCGCACAGCATTCGCTCGCCCTACCATACCCAGCCGACGCCACCGCCGGTAGGCCAGCGGCGCACGGGCATGCCTGCTCTGCCGCCACGCCTGTATGTGTGGCCACTGCGCATGGATGCTGGCTATATTCTCGTCAACCAGACGGCGACCCAGCAGCTCGAAATCGCCAATCGCGGTGGTGGCGTGCTGAGTGGGCGCATAGAGACAAACATTCCAGCGATGACCGTCGAGCCACAGAAATTCACCGAAGGCTCATCACCTCTGACCGTGCGCATCGACGCGACGGGCCTGGCGCTTGGCCCCTATGTCTGCCATATCGCGGTGCGCACCAATGGCGGCGACCAGATCGTGCAGGTGCGATTCGTCGTGCGGCCAGGCAGCCAGGCGATGAGCGAGAGCCGCGTGTCGGGCCAGTGACGCGGCGTACAGCGGCCAGGGTCACGCCAGCGAAGGAGCAGGCGGCATGATGGCGCGACACGCGCGGCTGGGGATCATCGGCGGCAGTGGACTGTACGACATGCCTGGTCTGGCGGATGTCGAGCAGGTGGAGATCAGCACGCCATTTGGGGCGCCCAGCGATGCGCTGACCATCGGCGAGCTGGAGGGCGCGACGGTGGCGTTTCTGCCGCGGCATGGGCGCGGTCATCGGCTCAGTCCATCGGAGGTACCCTCGCGCGCCAACGTCTACGCGCTCAAGAGCCTCGGCGTGGAGCGTGTCATCTCGGTGAGCGCGGTGGGCAGCCTGCGCGAGGACTACGCGCCGCTCGACCTCGTCATTCCCGACCAGCTCATCGACCGCACCAAGGCGCGCCCGGCCAGCTTCTTCGCCGATGGCGTGGTGGCGCACATCGGGTTCGCCGATCCCTTCTGCCCCGATCTGAGCGCCCATCTGGCGGCGAGCATGGCGGCGCAGGGCGACATCGCATTTCACCATGGCGGGACGTACGTCTGCATCGAAGGGCCGCAGTTCTCGACCCGGGCGGAGTCGCGGCTGTATCGCCAGTGGGACTGCGACATCATCGGCATGACGGCGCTGCCAGAGGCGAAGCTGGCGCGCGAGGCCGGGCTGTGCTACGCGACCATCGCCTGCGTGACGGATTACGATGTCTGGCATAAGAGCGAGCAGCCGGTTACGGTCGAGATGGTAGTGGCCAACCTCACGCGCAACATCGCCAACGCCCAGCGCATCATCCGCGAGCTGGCGCGGACGCTGCCCGCTGACCGCAGCGGCGCCACGTGCGGCTGCGCAACGGCGCTGGCCAACGCGGTAATGACGGCGCACGAGCGGATCACGCCGGAGCTGCGCGCACGCTACGCACTGCTGCTAGACGACCTCACCTCCTAGCCCCCTCTCCCACAGGGCGAGGGGGAAGCGGAGTGGCATGGAAGTCGCGGAGGCTCATCGCAGGTGAAAGGAGTCACACCGATGAGTACGAATGCTACCTGGAAACCGATCGAGACGCATGCCGACCTGACCACGGAGAAGCGCGACGACTTGCCCACCTCGGCCTATGCCTTCCCGAAGCAGCGCAAAGAGCCGCTGACTGACGCCAAACACGTGCGCAACGCGCTGGCGCGATTCAATCAGGTCGAGGGCGTCTCGGACGCCGACCGCGCGCAAGCCTTCGCGAATATCGAGAAGGCGGCGCGCCACTTCCATGTCGATATGCAGGAATCGAGCTGGAAGGACCTAATGAAGTAGCGGCAGGCTGGCGGTTGAAACCGCGCCTGGGAAATTACGCTGGCCAGACCAGATATCGCCTCGACGGGGTTCCCCCTCCCTCGGAGGGGAGGGGGACAGGGGGAGAGGTTCCGCCTGCCTCGCGCGCATCTGCCCGGAGTGGTAGGCGCCCTCCGCCAGCTCAGCGCCTATGCGCTGGCGGAGACCTCGGCGTCGGTGACGGGGGTAGCGCGGCCCAGGCGCTGCATGGCGATGTCGAAGAACTTGCGCGCGCCCGTGCGCAGCAAGCCGGGATTGCGCCGCAGCACGCTCAGGAAGAGGGCGACGCTGTAGTCGCCGCGCAGCAGCTCTGCCGCCTGCGCAGGCGTGACGCGCGTCAGCAGATCGACGCCCTCATCCCACTGCTCGTCGCTCCACTGGGCGATGCGCTGGTTGACAATGTACGAGATGTCCATCTCGCGGCCAAAGCGCGCGCGCCACTGGCGGTCGTAGCGTCCCAGGAACTCAGCGGAAGTGTTGGCAGCCTTTGCGGCCTCAGCCGCGACAGAGCCGGCCATCTGGCCGCTGTAAATGGCGAAGCGGATGCCCTCGCCGACCAGCGTGGATCCATGGCCCGCCGAGTCGCCCGTGGCGATCAGCCCATCGGCGACGAACTTCTCCGCCACGCCCTCGGAGGGGAAGAGGCCAGTGTGATACTCGATGGGGCTGGCGCCCTTGAAGGCGTCGGCAAGCTGCGGCAGGCGCTCAGTGAATGAGTCGAGGTACTCGCGCGCATCGGCCACGACATCGGGGCGAATGACGCCGACGCCGAGACGCACGCGCTGCTTGCCACGCGGGAAGGCCCACGCATAGCCCGATGGCGCGACCTGGCTGCCCATGATGAGGTAGAGCATGTTCTGGTCGTAGTTGGGCGCGACGAGATCATATTCGGCGCCGTAGCCGTAGCGCTGGAAGCCGCGCCGCACTCCGGCCCGCGTCACCAGCGTGCTGGAGAAGCCGCTAGCGTCGATGACGACATCGGCGCGCCACTGGCCGACGCGGTTGCGGTGATCTTTGGCGGTGACGCCGACGACACGACCATCCTCGACGATGGGGCCTTCGACGGGCGAGTTGGGATGAATTTCGGCGCCTGCCGCGATGGCGCGACTGGCCAGGAACTGGTAGACACCGCGCACATCCAGCACGCAGCAGACGGGATTGTCGTAGTCGAACTGCACCGAGCGCTTGGGCGAGAGGAACGTGACGGCGCGGATGGGGTAGTAGAGGTCGGCAGGAACGCCGATGGCGCGCATGTCGCTGATCCAGCTCCCACCGCTCGTGTGGACGGGATAGCCGATCTCTTTGCGGCGCTCCAGCACGGCCACGCGCGCGCCTGCTTTGGCGGCCGCCTCAGCCGCGCTCAGGCCCGCTGGGCCGCCGCCCACAATCAGGACATCGTACTGCCGTGCGCTGTCTGTCGCCGCTGTCATGCTCTCGCCTCGCTCGCTGGGAATCGACGTATCCGATCACTCCTGTGAATCCACGGCACTATATCATATGCGCTCCCGTCCGCCCGCCGCGCCCTGTCTTCCTGGCTATGGCGCGTTATGTGTTGGCTTGCTGGCCCGACTGAATGTGCGCGAGTAAGTCGGCAGGATACGTCTTGGTGTAGATCTGCAAGACGGGTGGCACGCCGAGCTGGAGGGTCGTCACCCAGATGATCTGATCGCCTGCGCGCCAGCTCGATCCCTCCAGCGCCAGATTGCCAGGGATGCCCTGCGGATCCTGCAGCCACTCGCTGTGGAGAGGATCCCAGACCCACAGCAGGCGCGCGGGGCTGAGCTGCGCGTTGTGCGACTCCACGATGCCGCGCTCGACCTCCAGCGAGCCTACCGGGCCGACCCCGATGACCAGCGGCTGATTGGCGGTCGCCGTGGACGCCTGACCCGCCGCCAGCGGGGGCAGCGGGACATCCGACCATTTGCCGCCGAGAAAGCCAGTCGAGAGCGCGTAGGCTGGCGGGACGCTGGGGGAGTTGTTGACGACGGTACGCGAGAGGACGTAGAGGCGGCCCCAACCTGCGGGATCAGCGGCGCGGTGGTCGGACGAGACAAAGACCTGCGGGAAGGCGCCGGGCAGATCGCCGAGGCTGCGCCACGAGGCGCCGTAGTCGTCACTCGCCATCAGCAGCGACGAGGAGCCGTTGCCCTGGACATCGGCAATCTCGGCGAGGATGGAGCCGCCGGGCCGAAAGCCGACGATGTTGAGCTGAGTGATGTCGTCCAGTCCGTTATCGGCCAGCGCCCAGGTCTGACCATGGTCGCGTGAGACGACCAGGCGACCGGATGGGGACGCGTACGGGCTGGTTCCTCGCACCAGAGGCGTTGGCGCCCAGAGGTAGATGACGCCCCCTTCGAGCGCGGCGCTGAACTGGCACGCCGCCTCGGATGGGCCAAGCGGCCAGGGAATCTTTATCCATGATGCGCCCGTGTCGGTGGTCAGGTAGAGGAATGGCGCGATGCAGCTACCATCAGGCGCCAGACCCTGCCCCAGCGCGATCAGCGCGTTGGCGCTGTTCTGGCCATCGGCGAGCGTCGAGCAGTCGAGTCCGGTGGACTGCGGCAGTGGCAGGCGGCTCCAGTGGCTGCCACCGCTATCCGTGTAGAACGCCTCGGCGCTCCAGACGCCACGCGGCGCGCCCGCTGAGAAGGGCGAAGACCAGCAGGCCCAGGCGGCATTGGCGTGATCGACGACTGGCGCGATGCTGATCTCCGGCAGGTTGTATGAGCCGGGCGGCGATTTGATGAAGGTATAGCCACGCTCGGCCAGCGTGGGCTGTGGCTTGGGCGGATGCAGGCGAGCGTTGACGGCGTCGCCTACGCGAGCGAAGAAGCCGGGGGTCGCGGCAGGCCCGCCGATCACCAGATAGACGGCCAGCAGCACGAGCAGGAGCATGCCGCCTGCGCGCAGCGCCTTCTGGCGGAACGTCAGGCTGCGACTCCAGACGATGCGGATGAGCGCGCTGGTGGCCAGCGGCGCGGTCGTGCTGACGTCGCGCTGGCTATCGTCGTCGTCGCGGCCGTCGCCATGCAGCAGCCAGCCGTGGCCCTCCCACGGCGCAGGTGGAGGCGTCGCGTCGTCGAGCGATTCGCGGGTGACGATCAGGTCGTCATCGGGATGCTCGCCATCGCGCCAGGTGGCGGAGGCGGGAGGCGCATCGTCACGGGCCATCGCTGATCGATCCTCTCGCGGATGGGGGAAACGCGCTGTGTGGGCTTCGCTAATCTCTTAATACTCATACACGTTTCGCAATCGGTCAGACAACCGTGGGCGCTCGGCCTACTTGCCCATGACAGTGTCGATCAGGCGTTTGACGGCCTCGCGCTCGTGCGCCCAGGCGTCCCAGACGCAGCGCGCCCAGCGCATCAGCGCCGCGTCGCGCTGTGGGCCGGGCGTCGCGCTGATGACATCCTGCACGGTCAGCGCGCCTGTGTACGTGGGGCGTGGGAAGCGCGGCCACTGCTTCGAGCGCTGGGCCAGCAGCATGTGCATGCGCTGCGCCTGCTTGCCCGTGGCGCCCTGCTCGAAGGCCAGATACAGTCCAACCAGCGCGAAGGCGACGCGGATGGGCGGCTGCGCGTCGTTCGCGTGCTGGGCGGCGTAGGCGTCCACGAGATGCTGGTGGATGAAGTCAGGATCGCTGCGCATGACGGTGTAGTAGGTCAACTCGGCATGGATGCGTTGGCACTCAGGGGACGCAAAGAAGCGCGGGTCGTCGATGGCGTCGATGATGGGCAGGCGCAGCCCGCAGCCGGGGCAGCCACGGTAGGCTGGCGTTTCCATCGCTGTCGTTCTCCTGTGGGCCGTATGCCGTCGTCGCCAATCGGGGCGCCCCAATCGTCCCCACGTTTGACAGTGGCAGAGCGCTTGCCTAGCATGCCATGTGTGGTCATCAGCCGCGAGGTCCGATGGCTTCGGCCCCGTCGATGGGAACGACATGTGTGTGAACGAGGAGGCGAACGCCGATGAGCCAGGGCCATTCAAATCAGCATCATGGAAGCTCGAACGGACTGAACCACATGGCGGCGGAGGAGCACAAGGTCGCGCGGGGCGCTCGCAAGGTCGATAGCACGGTCTACATGGGCGAAGTGCTGGCCAGCGGCAATCCGAAGCGCATCGAGCGCTACTTCCTGCGCAAGTTCGCCTATAAGCTGTTCGGCAAGTTCATGGGCAAGACGATCAATCGGATTTGAGGCGCGACCTCACCCCCAGCTCCCCCTCTCCCGCAGGAGAGAGGGGGAGCTGGGGGGATATGATCTGACGGCTGGCCTTCTCGTAGGGCGAGCCAGATTCAACCGCGCGGAGAAGAGAGGCGGTCGCGGGCGGCGGCGCCGGATTTCACGACCAGTGCGAGCCGGTCGGGCTGCGCGAGTATGCCCAGGTCGGCCAGTGGATCGCCCTGCACCACCAGCAGATCGGCCAGCTTGCCAGCGGCCAGCGTGCCAGTCTGCCCATCCAGATGCAGCAGCTCGGCGGCCACGCGCGTGCTGGCGGTGATCGCCTGCATGCTGCTCATGCCGCCGTAGCGCGACATCAGGTCGAGCTCGCGCGCGTTGCCGCCATGCGGGCCGACGCCGGTGTCGGTGCCCATCGCGATCTTCACGCCAGCCTCGACCGCCATGCGGAAGCTGCGCCGGTGATCCTCGATGACGTGCGTGGCCTTCTCGATGGCGTAGGCGGGCAGCGTGCCGGGGTTGGCCTCGGCGGCGTCCACCACATCTTGCGGCGCGACCAGCGTTGGAACCAGATACACACCGCGCTCCAGCATCATGGCGATGGCTTCATCGTCCAGATAGATGCCGTGCTCGATGCTGGCGACGCCAGCGACGATGGCGTTCTTGATGCCCCGATTGCTCTGCGCGTGCGCCATGCAGCGCTTGCCCTGCGCCGCCGCCTCCTCCACCGCGACTCTGATCTCCTCGACGGTGAACTGCGCGGATTCAGGCGCATCGCTGGCCGAGAGCACGCCGCCGCTGGTGCAGAGCTTGATCCAGTCGGCGCCTGCGCGCAGCACCTCGCGCACTTTGTGGCGCATGCCGTCCACGCCGTCCACGACGCTATGCGGCACGTCGCGCATCAGCGGTACGCCAGCGACCATGCCGCTGAGATCGACGCAGCACGGCATGAAATTATCGCCGTGCCCACCCGTCTGCGAGAGGAGGGTGACGGCAGCGAGCATGCGCGGGCCGGGGAACAAGCCGCGCTCGATGGCCTGGCGCACACCTGCGGGCGTGCCACCCGCGTCGCGCACCGTCGTGACGCCGGCCTCCAGCGTAGCGCGAGCGTTGGGAACGCTGTAGAGCAGTCCCAGCGATGGCGAGGTCTGGAGCGCATCGAGCAGGTTGTATCCCCAGCGTCCATTCAGGTGGACGTGGCAGTCGATCAGGCCGGGCATCAGCGTCATGCCGTCGGCGTCGATGCTGTGCGCGCCGCGCGGCGCCTCTACCTCGCTCTCGCGCCCCACCGCGACGATGCGCTCGCCCTCAAAGACCAGCGCGCCGCGCTCGATAGGCTCGGAGTCCTCTCCCGTGATGATGCGCGCGCCACGGATGATCACAGGCGTCTCCCAGCGAGCGTCGCCGCCGGTCAGTCCGTGATAGGGGGCGCTGGACTTGAGCGCCGCGGCCCAATAGTCGTGATAGGATGGTGGGTGTGATGCGGTCATCGCACGTCTCCTGGCGGTAGGCGCCTCAGGCGGTAGGCTGAGGCCAGCGCTTGTCGTCGCGGATCATCGAGAAGACCAGTGTATCGCGGATGTGGCCATCAGGTGAAGCGAAGTCGCGGCGCATGCGGCCCTCCAGCGTGAAGCCCAGGCGGGTGGGAACGGCGGCGCTGCGGGTATTCTCGGCGTCGCAGCGAATCATGACACGCTGGGCGTCGAGGTGGTCGAACGCGAAATCCGTCACCAGCCGCACGGCCTCGGCCATGTAGCCATGCCCCACGGCGCTGGTGGCCAGCCAGTAGCCGATCTCAAACGAGCGGATATCCCATCCCTCCTTCACCATCAGCCCGATATTGCCGACCAGCCGATGCGAGACGCGCTCGACGATGGCCATGCCCATAAACTCGCGCGTGATCCACTGGGCGGAGGTTTTCGCCAGCCAGTTGCGCAGGATATCTTGCGACTGATCGGCGAAGGGCAGCCAGGGGCGAAGCTCGTCGCGCGAGGCTTGAATGATCGCCCACAGTTCGTCGAAGTCAGCAGGGGTGTGCGGGCGCACGACAACGCGCTCGCCCTGTAGCTCGTCGAACAGGGGAATCTGGCTGGGAAAAGGCGTTGGAATGATCATCAGGAATCCTCATATGATCTGCACTGCGGCCCGGTTGATGCGGGAACTATTCTATCACGCGCGGCGTCTCGCCAGCAGAAGCATGCGCGCTAGCTGGGCGCAGGCGATGAGCAGGGAGAATCCACGATGCGGCTGTTGATCGTGCGGCGCGGCGCGCTGCTGGCGTCTGCGTTGATGTTGGCGCTGCTGGTGGCGGGGTGTGGCGGTCTGGTTGGCGCGGGAGGCGGCACGGGGGATCGTGGCGTTCCCGGCGCTCCGGCAGCCACGGCGACGACGGGCGCTCCGCTGCCCTGCACGGGCGCGCCTGCTGCCAGCGAAGGGACGCCAGCCGTGATCCTGCGCAATACCAGCGGGCCGAAGGAGGCAGCCGTGCCAGTGGGCCAGATTGTCGAGATTCGGCTGGATGAGCACAACAAATGGGGGCACAATTCCATCGACCCTGGGAGCGCGCTGACGCCTGCTGGCGCCCAGGGCGCGCTGGAGGACGGTGACTGCGTGTGGGATTTCCGCGTCGCACAGGCGAGCAAGGCCGTGGTAACGTTCGTAGGGGGCGCGCTGTGTCAGCCCAACGAGGCGTGCCCTCAGTATGCGATACTCGCGGCATTCACGATCAACGGGTAGCGCCTCGCAGCGCGCAAAGGAGATGAGCGATGGGACGGCTGGATGGCAAGACGGTAGGTGTCTTCGTCGCAGAAGGATTCGAGGATCTGGAGTTCTGGGTTCCGGTGATGCGTCTGCGCGAGGAGGGCGCGCGCACGCTGATCATCGGCCTGTCGCATGACGCCGTGACGGCCAAGCACTGCCTCACCGCCAGGCCGGAGGTGGCAGCCAGCGAGGTAGATGCCGCCACGCTCGATGCGCTGGTCATCCCAGGTGGCTGGGCGCCAGACAAGCTGCGGCGCAGCGAGGATGTGCTGCGCATCACGCGCGAAGTGAATCAGGCGGGCAAGGTGATCGGGGTGATCTGCCATGGTGGCTGGGTTCCCGCGTCCGCCGACATTGTGCGCGGCATGCGCGTGACAGGCTCGCGCGGCATCCGCGACGATATGGTACACGCGGGCGCGACGTGGGTCGATGAGCCAGCCCTGCGCTCGGGCAACATGGTCTGGGGGCGCGTCGTGGAGGACATCCCGGATTTCCTGCGCGAGCTGGTCGCCGCGCTGGTAGAGTCCGCCGGTTGACAGGCGGGTAAACCCGCAGCTAAGGGCGTTCCGCCGCAAAGCCTGCCTGCGCGGGCTGGGAATCGTCGGTGCGTCTCTGGCTCTCCATACTTGCGCCGACCGCTCAAATGCGCCCTATGGGCCGCCGGTGCGACTTTTGTCACTCGCGGCGAGCGCCCGGTCGGGTATACAATGAAGCGCGCTTTTGGCGTGAATGACCCGGCGCGACGCGGCGCCCTTGTGGCGGGAGGGCATGGCCTTGACTTCTGTGGCGGACACGACGACTGGCGATACGAACCAAAAGCCCCAGACGGCGCCTGAGAGCGTCTATCTGGCCGAGGCGCGGCGGCGCGTGCTGATCTTTGACGGCGCGATGGGGACGCAGATCCTGAATCTCAACCTCAGCGCAGCCGATTACGGGGGCGAGCGCTATGATGGCTGCCCCGAGATTCTGGCCGTCTCGCGTCCCGATCTGATCGGCGAGATTCACCGCGCCTACCTGGCCGCTGGCGCCGATGTCATCGAGACGGATACCTTCACCGGCACGCGCCTCAAGCTGGACGATTACGGCCTGGGCGAGCGCACCCACGAGATCAATAGCGCCGCCGCTCGCGTTGCCCGCGCCGCCGCCGATGAGTTCGCCACCGCCGAGCGCCCGCGCTTCGTCGCCGGCTCGATGGGGCCGACGGGCATGCTGCCCTCCTCCGATGACCCCTCGCTGAGCAACATCACCTACGCCGAGCTGGCGGAGTTGTACCGCGAGCAGGCTGCGGCGCTGATCGATGGCGGCGCCGACCTGCTGCTGATCGAGACCAGCCAGGACATCCTGGAGGTGCGCGCAGCGATTCACGGCGCGCGGCTGGCCTTCGCGGAGACGGGCAAGACCCTCCCAATTCAGGCGCAGGTGACGCTCGACACGAGCGGTCGCATGCTGCTCGGCACCGATGTGGCGGCGGCGGCGACCATCGTGCGGCGGCTGAACGTCGATGTGATCGGCCTGAACTGCTCGACTGGGCCAGAGCACATGCGCGAGCCGATGCGCTGGCTGACCGAGAATCTGGATGTGCCGATCAGCGCCATCCCGAACGCGGGCCTGCCGCTCAACCAGAATGGCCGTGCCATCTATCCGATGGAGCCGGAGCCGATGGCCGAGCAGCTCGCCACCTTCGTCGGGGAGCTGGGCGTGAACATCGTCGGCGGTTGCTGCGGCACGACGCCAGAGCATATTCGCCAGCTCGCCGCGCGCATCGCCGCTCTACCTGAGGCCAGGCAGCGCACGGCGCCCGAGCGGCTGGCGCAGTTCACCGATGAGACGCGCAACCGCACGGCGCTGCTGGTGGCCTCGGCTGTGCGCGCGGTCTCGCTGCAGCAGGATCCCGCGCCAATGCTGATCGGCGAGCGCGTCAACTCGCAGGGCAGCCGCAAGATCAAGCGAGCGCTGCTAGCTGACGACTACGACACACTGACGCAGGTGGCGCGCGCGCAGATGGATGGTGGCGCGCACACGCTGGATGTCTGTGTGGCGCTGACCGAGCGCGGAGACGAGCTGCAGCAGATGCGCCAGGCGGTCAAGAAGCTGGAGATGGGCGTCGAGGCGCCGCTGATTCTGGACTCCACCGAGGCCAACGTCATCAAGGCCGCGCTGGAGACGTATCCGGGGCGCGCAGTCATCAACAGCGTCAACCTGGAGAACGGTCGGCAGCGTGTGGACGCCGTGCTGCCGCTGGCGCGCGAGCACGGCGCAGCGGTGGTGGCGCTGACCATCGACGAGGAGGGCATGGCCAAGACGGCGGATCGCAAGGTCGCCGTCGCGCGCCGCATCCACGATATCGCGACGGGCGAGTTCGAGCTGCCACCACAGGCGCTGCTCTTCGACACGCTGACCTTCCCCGTCACGACGGGGCAGGAAGACCTGCGCGACAGCGCTGTGCAGACGCTGGAGGCCATCCGGCGGGTCAAGGCGGAGTTGCCAGGCGTGCTGACGATTCTGGGGGTCAGCAACGTCTCGTTCGGCGTGGCGCCGCACGCGCGCGCCGCGCTCAACAGCGTCTTCCTCCACCACGCGGTGCGGGCCGGGCTGGACGCCGCCATCGTCAACCCGGCGGATATCACGCCCTATGCCGAGATTCCGGAGGAAGAGCGGGCCATCTGTGATGACCTGCTGCTGAACCGCTCGGAGGACGCGCTGCCGCGCTTCATCGCCTATTACGAGCAGCACGGCACCCCCACCGAGAAGGAAGAGGTCGCCGACCCGACCGAGGGAATGACAGTCGATCAGCGACTGCACTATCAGATTCTGCACCGCAAGAAAGAGGGCGTCGAGGCGCTGATCGACGCCGCCGTCGCCTATCGCGTGGCGGGCCAATCGGCGGAGGACGCCTCGCCCACGGCGCGGCCAGAGGGCGCGCCCGCTCCGGGTGAATCCGCAGAGGGCTGGGAGACGAACAGTGCCTTCTCGCACGCGGCGGTGGACACGCTGAACAACACCCTGCTGCCCGCGATGAAGGATGTCGGCGACCGCTTCGGCGCAGGCGAGCTGATTCTGCCGTTCGTCTTGCAGTCGGCGGAGGTGATGAAGCGCGCGGTGGCGCATCTGGAGCGCTATCTGGAGCGCGCCGAGGGCTACACCAAGGGGCGCGTGGTGCTGGCGACTGTCTTTGGCGATGTGCATGACATCGGCAAGAATCTCGTCAATACCATCCTCTCCAACAACGGCTATACGGTCTATGACCTCGGCAAGCAGACGCCGATAAATACGATCATCGAGAAGGCCATCGAGGTCAAAGCCGATGCGATTGGCCTCTCAGCGCTGCTGGTGAGCACCTCCAAGCAGATGCCGCTCTGTGTGCAGGAGCTGGAGCGGCGCGGGCTGAAGATTCCCGTCATCATCGGCGGGGCGGCTATCAACCGCGCGTATGGCTATCGCGTGCTGTTCGGCGGCGACGAGACGGCCACCGAGAGCTACGCGCCGGGCGTCTTCTATGCCCGCGACGCCTTCGAGGGGCTGGATCTGATGGATCAGCTCACCGACGACCAGAAGCGCGACACGCTGGTGGAGAAGGTCAATGCGGAGGCGCTGGCGGCGCGCGAGCGGCAGGCCGAGCGCGAGCGCAAGGCGCAGGAGCGTGGACCACGCATCGCCGAGCGCCCGCAGATTCCCGCTGCGCCCGACGTGCAGCCGCCCTTCTGGGGCGCCCGCGTGCTGGATCGCGTGGCGGTGGAGGATGTGGCGGCCTACCTCGACCGCAACGCGCTCTTCCGTGGCCGTTGGGGCGGCGTGGCGCATGGCGCGGAGTATGAGCGGCTGGTGCGCGAGGAGTTCGAGCCACGGCTGGAGCGCATGCTGCGGCAGGCGCGGCAGCGCGGCTGGCTGCGCCCGCGCGCGGTGTATGGCTACTTCCCGGCGCGTGTGGAGGGCGACGACCTGCTGATTCTCGATCAGGAGCAGCGGTCAGAGGTGATCGAGCGCTTCACGTTCCCGCGCCAGGGCGAGGGCGAGCGGCTGTGCCTGACCGACTATTACGCGACAGATGGCGAGCGCGCGGCGGTCGTGCCACTGCAGGTGGTGACGATGGGCGGACACGCCACGGTGGAGACCGCGCGCATGCAGGCGGCAGGCGACTATACCGAGGCCTATTTCCTGCATGGGCTGAGCGTGCAGATGGCCGAGGCGATGGCCGACTACGCCAACGAGCGCATCCGCAGCGAGCTGGCTCTGCCAGAGGGCGCAGCGCGGCGCTATAGCTGGGGCTACGCCGCCATCCCGGAGCTGGCCGACCACGAGCGCGTCTTCCGCCTGTTGGGGGCGCCAGAGGCCATCGGCGTGACGCTTACAGAGTCGTATCAACTGAATCCCGAGCAGTCGACCGCGGCCATCATCGTCCCCAACCCCGCTGCCGTCTACTTCGCTGTCCGCGAGTAGGCGGCGCCCGTCTGGATCCCCTCTCCCGCAAAGCGGGGGAGGGGCTGGGGATGGGGGCCAGCCGCCTCGTTGCTCTGGGCGCCTGGCGGTGGCGCGTGGTACAGTTTTTGTAGCTATGGCAATCCGTGTGCGCAGGTCGCTGGCGCTCGGCGCTCGATGTCGCCAGCACAGGTCAAAGGAGACGCTCACGATGGATCTGAAGGGCGCGCAGATTACGTGGTTCGGGCATGCGACGTATGTGGTGCGCACGCCGGGCGGCAGGCGCATCATGCTCGATCCGTGGATTCAGGGGAACCCCGCCTGCCCAGAGAACTTGAAGACAGTCGGCAAGCTCGACGATATCCTCATCACGCATGGCCACTTCGATCACATCGGCGACGCCGTCAGCACCGCCGCCAGCGCGCAGCCCCAGCATGTGCTCGCCGTCCCCGAAACGGCTGGCTGGCTGGAGAGCAAAGGCGTGGGCAACCTCGTGGGATTCAATAAAGGCGGCACGTTCGATCTGGGCGGCGTCAAGGTGACGATGACGCATGCTGACCATACCTGCGGCATCTCCGACGGCGACACAACCGTCTATGGCGGCGAGGCCGTCGGTTACGTCATCACCTGTGAGAATGGCTTTAAGATCTACGCCGCTGGCGATACCAATGTCTTCAGCGACATGGCGATCATCGGCGATTTGTACCAGCCCGATCTTGCCATCCTGCCTATCGGCGATTTCTTCACCATGGGGCCACGCGAGGCGGCCTACGCGATGAAGTTGCTGAAGGTTCCGGCCATCATGCCGGTTCACTACGCGACCTTCCCGGCGCTGACTGGCTCGCCAGATGCGCTGAAGAAGGCGCTGGACGAGTTTGGGCTGAGCGCCGTTGAGGTGGTGGACATCAAGCCGGGGCAGACCATCGGATAATGTGCGTGAGGTGTCGCGGCCATGAATAGCCGGCGCACGGCGCGGTTGGGGCATTCATGCCCGTGGGCGTGTGGCAGCGAGACGCAGTGAGGCGATGTTGGCATGACAGACACAGACGGCAATCGCAAGGTGATCCGCCGCGCGCTGCGCGATCTTTCCGCCGGGCGCGACCATCACGAGACGCCACCACCGGAGGCGCTGGAGGGGCCGCTCGTCGATAGCTACGGGCGGCGCATCCGCAATATGCGCATCTCGGTGACGGATAAGTGCAATTTCCGCTGCGTCTATTGCATGCCCGCCGAGGGGCTGGCCTGGCTGCCGCGCGCCGACATCCTGACCTTCGAGGAGATGGCGCGGCTGACGCGCATCGCCGCGTCCATCGGCATCGAGCAGGTGCGGCTGACGGGCGGTGAGCCGCTGGTGCGGCGCGATGTGCCTACGCTGGTGCGCATGCTCAGTGCGATCCCTGGCCTGACCAGCCTCAGCCTCACGACCAACGGCGTCGCGCTGCCCAAGCTGGCGCGGCCGCTGGCCGAGGCCGGGCTGACGCGCATCAATGTCAGCCTCGATTCGCTGGAGCGCGAGCGATTCGCGCAGTTGACGCGCCGCGACGCGCTGGAGCAGGTGCTGGCTGGTCTGCGCGCGCTGGAAGACTGCCCGACGATTCGCCCGATCAAGATCAACGCCGTGGCGATGCGCGGATTCACCGAGGCGGAGGTGCTCGACTTCGCCCACTTCGCCCGCCGCACGGGCTATGTGGTGCGCTGGATCGAGTTCATGCCGCTGGACGCTGACCAGATCTGGCGCAAAGAGGACATCCTGACCGGCGGCGAGATTCGCGCCATCATCGAGTCGGAGTTTGGCCCGCTGGTTCCCGTGCAGAGCGCCGACAAATCGGAGACGGCGCGACGCTACACCTTCGCCGATGGCGTGGGCGAGGTCGGCTTCATCAATCCGGTCAGCGAGCCCTTCTGCGGGCAGTGCGACCGCATCCGGCTGACGGCGGAGGGTCAACTGCGCACCTGCCTCTTCGCGCAGGTGGAGACCGATTTCCGTGGACTGCTGCGCTCGGACGCCAGCGACGAGGAGATCGAGCTGGCTCTGCGCCAGGCGGTCTGGCACAAGGAACTCAAGCACTACATCGGCGACAAGCGCTTCCGCCGCACCTCCCGCTCGATGTCGATGATCGGCGGCTAGCTTGCAGCGTCATGCGCGCCGCAAAGGAGGGTCGGCGTGGAGGTCGAGGCGAAGTTTGCCATCACGGGCGCGATGAACCCGGCCCGCCTGATGAAGTTGGCGCTCGCTCCCTATTCCCTGCGCGAAGCGGGCGTCGAGCGGCACAGCGATACACTGCTCGATACCCCCTCGCGCGCCATCACCGGGGCGCGCCACTCTGTGCGCCTCCGCGCCATCGGCGAGCGGCGCATCCTGACGCTCAAGGGGCCGGATTCAGGCGCTGGCGACGTGCATGAGCGCGAAGAGATTGAGGTCGAGATGGAGGGGCCGCTGAGCCTCGATCCGCGCGACTGGCCACGCGAGATCGGCGAGCCAGTGGCGGCGCTGGCGCAGGGCGAGCCACTGGAGCCGCTGCTGCGGGTGGAGGTGGAGCGGCGCCTGTGGGCAGTGCGACGCAGTGGGCGTGTGGTGGGTGAGCTGGCGGTGGACATGGGCGAGGTCATCGCCGCCGCGCGGCACGAGCCGCTGTATGAGCTGGAGCTGGAATTGAAGGGCGCTGGCGCCCGCGCCGATCTCGACCTGCTACGCCTGGCGCTGATGGAGGCGCTGCCCCTCGCGCCGGAGTCCCGCACCAAGCTGTCGCGTGGCCTGGCTCTGCTGCGTCACGCCCGCTGGACGCTGGACGGCTACACGCCACTCGATGCGCTGGCGCGGCACACCATCCGGCGGCGGCTGCGCGATCTGCGACGCGCCCAGCAGTTCGCGCTGGAGAGCGGCGATCCGGACGCCATCCACGACATGCGGGTAGCCACGCGACGCATACGCTCCACGCTCCAGGCGGTCGAGGGCGCGGGCCTCTATGACGACAAGACGCTGTATGCGCTGCGCAAGCGGCTCGGCGCTGTGGCCGATGTGCTGGGCGTCATCCGCGATCTGGATATCTTTCTGGAGCGCGTGCGGGATTGGGTCGGCGCCGACGCGCAGCGGGAGCGTGATGTGGCAGAGCTGCGCGATCTGCTGGCCTCGCAGCGGCTGGCGGGCTACGAGCGGCTGGTGGCGCGGCTGAACAAGCGCAAGCATGCGAAGTTGCTTGCCGAACTGGAGCGCTTTGTCGCAGCGCCTGCGCAGCCTTCGAAGGATGGCGGCTGCGTGCTGACCCGCCATTATGTCGGCAGCGCGCTGTGGCCGCGCTACGAGCGTGTGTTGCGCTACGAGACGATCATCGCCGACGCTGAGCCGCCAACCCTGCATCAGTTACGCATCACCTGCAAGCGATTGCGCTACGCGCTGGAGATTTTTGCGGTAGCGCTGGGCGACGGCGCCAAGCCCGTGCGCAAGGCGCTGACGGCGGCGCAGTCGCATCTGGGCGATGTGCAGGATCTGACGGTGGCCCTGCGGCTCGTGACTGAGATGAGCCAGGCGCAACCTGCCAACGATGGCCTCGCGGCGCTGGGGCTGGATATGCAGGCCGAGCGGGATGATCTCATCGCGGGCGTGGACGAGGTGTGGGATACGCTGCGATCACAGCGCGTGCGCGATGCCTTGAGCGAGGCCATTGCGGCGCTCTGAGCTACGTGTCCTGCGCGTCTCTGGCGGGGCGCTTTGGCACATGCCTTGCATTATGCCCTTTTGTCGAGGCCGAAAGGTTGACGCCTGCGTTCACTTCGTGCGGCAGGCAGACAGGAGGACGTCGTGAGCCGATTCGATCAATACAGTGTGGACGCTCGTCGTTCATTGGCATTGGCGCGCGCCGTCGCGATTCGTCTGCAGCACCGCGCAATCGGGGGCGAGCATATCCTGTGCGGCATTGTGGATTGCAACGACACGCTGACGCTGGAGGTGATGCATCATCTGGGCGCCAACGTCCAGCGATTGCGGCAGGCGCTTGATTTCATCATGGGGCATGGCGTCTCGGGCGCTGTTCCGGAGCCGACACTGCGTCCGGAGGCAAAGCAGGCGCTCGCTGATGCGGAGGCGGAGGCCAGTGGCGAGAATGCCCCGGAAGTGACGTCAATTCACCTGCTGCTGGGTCTGCTGCGCAACACCGATGGCATCGCTGCTGGTGTGCTGGAGAGCTTTGGCGTCACTTACGATGGCGTTCGCTCGCAGGTCAAACTGCTGCGGTCGAGCCTGGCAGACAGCGGCTTCGCGCTGGCGCATGCGGCGCGCTACCGCTTGACCCCCACCCTCAACATCGTCAGCCGCGACCTGACGTCAGCCGCAATCGCTGGCGAACTCGACCCGATGATCGGGCGCGAAAATGAGCTGACTCAGGTGATGCAGACGCTGACGCGCCGCCGCAAGAATAATCCGGTGCTGGTGGGCGCGGCTGGCGTCGGCAAGACCGCCATCGCCGAAGGGCTGGCGCAGCGCGTCGCGGCGGGCGAGGCGCCAGAAAAGCTGCGCGACAAGCGCATCGTGCTGCTGGATGTGGGCCTGCTAACGATTGGCACCAAGTATCGCGGCGACTTCGAGGAGCGGCTGAAAGCGGTCGTGGACGAGCTGCTGAAGGCGCAGAACGTCATCCTGTTCATCGACGAGCTGCAGGGACTGCTGGGTGTGGGCGGCGCGGAAGGCTCTATCGACGGTGCGAATCTCTTCAAGCCGATTCTGGCGCGCGGCGAGATTCAGGTCATCGGCGCCGCCACGCAGGACGACTTCAAGCGCATCATGGATCGCGATCCCGCGCTTGAGAGGCGCTTCCAGCCCATCACGGTGCCAGAGTCTACCATCCCTGAGACGATCGAGATTCTGTCCGGGCTGCGGTCGCGCTACGAGCATTTCCATCATGTGCGCGTCTCGGACGAGGCGATTGCGGCGTCGGCGAAGCTCTCTGAGCGCTACATTCAGGATCGCTCGCTGCCCGACAAGGCGGTCGATCTGATGGATGAGGCGGCGGCGCGGCTGCGGGTGGCGCGTGCGGTGGCTCCGAAAGAGTCCAATGCACTACGCGACGAGCTGGAGCGACTGCACGACGCCAAGGTGCGCGCCATCCGTGCGCGGCAGTATTCGGATGCGGCGGATCTGCGCGACCGCGAGGCCGAGGTGCGCGAGCGCCTGGATCAGATCGACGCAGAATGGCGAGAGTTGCGCGAGAATCAGGAGCCCACACTGACGCCGCAAGACATCGCCGAGGTCGTCTCGCGCTGGACGGGTATCCCGACGACGCTCTCGGGCTTCGATGACTCCGACCGGCTGCTGAATCTGGATGAGACGCTGCAGCGGCGTGTGCTCGGGCAGGATGAGGCCGTGCATGCGGTGGCGCGCGCGGTGCGGCGCGGGCGTGTCGATATGCGCGACCGTCGCAGGCCGATCGGCTCCTTCGTCTTCGCCGGGCCGACGGGCGTGGGGAAGACAGAGTTGGCGCGCGCGCTGGCCGAGGCGCTCTTTGGCTCGGATGACGCGATGATCAAGCTGGACATGTCGGAGTTCATGGAGCGGCATACGGCGGCGCGGCTGGTGGGGGCGCCTCCAGGCTATGTGGGCTACGACCAGGCGGGACAGCTCACCGAGGCCGTGCGACGTCGGCCGTACAGCATCGTCCTGTTCGACGAGATCGAGAAGGCGCACCCGCAGGTCTATGACATGCTTTTGCAGATTCTGGAGGATGGCTCCCTCTCTGACGCTAAAGGGCGCAAGGTCGATTTCAAGCATACGATCATCATCCTGACGACCAATCTCGGCTCAGCGGCGCTGACGCATCGGTCAGGCATCGGCTTCCAGACGCGCCCGGACGATGATGGCGCCGAGGAGGATGCGATGCGTAAGATCGTGATGCCTGAGATCGAGCGGGCCTTCCGCCCGGAGTTCCTGAATCGGCTCGATGACATCATCCTGTTTCACGCGCTGACCCGGCGCGAGGCGCATCGCATCCTGGGGCTGCTGCTCGACCAGATACGCGAGCGTCTGGCGGCCCAGCGGATCACCATGCAGGTGACGGAGAGCGCGCAGGATCTCATGATCAGTCGTGGCTTCAACGCCGAGTATGGCGCACGCTCGCTACGGCGCGAGGCGCAAGGACGCATCGAGGATGCGCTGGCTGAGGCGCTGCTGAAGGAAGAGGTGCGCGCGGGCGACGAGGTGGTCATCGATCTGGGCGCCGAGCCAGACAGCCTGATGGTGCGAGTGAGTGCCACCGCTCACCCAGAGCGACTCACAGGTGGCGATGAGAGCGGCCCTGCGCTGCTGCACTAGCTGATCCGCGCGCTACGACGCCTGCTCCTGCCCCATTGGAGGCCAGGGCAGGCGTCGCCTTTTGTCTGCATTTTCCTATAGTCGGCGACTATTGTCGGCAGAAGTCTGCGCCTGTTGACTCATCATGTCGTATGCCCTGCGAAACGTTCGTCCCGGGTCTACCGTTCGCCATCTGCACAGGTAGAATGAGCCTGTGCGCCGCTCATTGACGAGATGGCGACCCGCGGATATTGGCTGAAAGTGAGTGATTCAGGATGCCAGACGCTACCACGACGACGGTTTCGGTCAGCATGCAGAGCGCGCTCGCTCCAGAGGCGGCCTTTCAGGCGCTGATGGAGGAGTTGGCGCTCGCCCTCGACCGCGTAGGGATGCGCTTCGAGGTGGGGGCAAATGGGCGCTTGACGCAGGGGGAGTTCGAGGTGGGCCGGGTAGTGGAGTGGACGCCAGGCAAGCAGGCGCGGCTGCGCTGGCGGCCGGCGACCTGGCAGCCGGAACTGGAGACCGAGGTGGCGCTGCGTGTCGAGCCAGATGGCGCGGGCGCACGGGTCACGCTGGAGCAGCGCGGATGGGGCGCTCTGATCGGTGATCCAGGTGAGTTGGTCGGCTGGTTCGCGGGCGAGATCGCTGCGCCGCTGCTGCGGGCCACCGCTCCTGTGGCCTTCGGAGACTGGCTGATCGACCGCACAGCCCGCCGCCCGACTGGCCCGCTGGCGCGCGCCATCTACAGCGATCCGCTGTATCACTGGCCCAATTTCCGCGTCTTCATGGCGGAACTCGACCTTACGCCGGAGTCATATCTGCTGGAGGTGGGCTGTGGGGGCGGCGCGCTACTGCGCGAGGAGCTGAAGAGCGGTTGCCGCGCCGCAGCGATCGATCATAGCCTGGATATGGTGAGGCTGGCCAGCGAGCAGAACCACGACGCCATCGCGGAGGGTCGCCTGAGTGTGCAGCAGGCCAGCGCCGAGCAGCTGCCGTTCGCCGACGCGACCTTCACGCATGCGATGATGACTGGCGTGCTGGGGCATCTACCTGATCCGGTCGCCGCGCTGCGCGAGGTTCGCCGCACGCTGGCGGTGGGCGGGCGATTTATCGCACTGGGCAGCGACCCAGAGTTGCGCGGCACACCAGCGGCGCCAGAACCAGCCGCTTCCCGCATCAGCTTCTACGACGCAGAGCAGTTCGGCGCGCTGGCTTTCGCCGCTGGCTTCACCGACTTCAGTGTCGAGCGGCGTGATCTGGAGCAGTATGCCCGCGAGGCAGGCGTGCCAGAGGAACATCTGGCGCTCTTCCGTGGCCCCGGCGCGCTGTACCTCTTCGCTCGCAAGAGTTGAGGCGCGGCCACGGGTTATGCGCTGAACTCGATCTGGCCGCCGCCGGGCAGTGAGACCCTCAGCGCATCAGTGCTCGCGACGCAGGCGAATCCAGCGGCGCGGGCCATCGCCTCCACAGCGGCAAGGTCGGGCGCCTTCACATGGATGCTCATCTCGGCGGCGGCGTCATCCATCGCGGCTGGCGCCTCGCCTGGGGCGCTCTCTGCGCGCTCCAGGGCGATCCACTCCTGGCCGCCTGCCAGCGAGAAGCGCGCGGATGTCGGCGTCGTGGCGAGCATCAGCCCGAATACGCGCTCGTATCGCTTGCGCAGCGTGGCGGGGTCGGCTGTGCGCAGGATGACGCCGAGCAGGCGCCGTGCGCCATTCGGATGCGGCCCGATGGGGTCAGCGCCCGCCAGCTCGCGGCGATGCGTGTCGCCAACGCTGTCATGCTGGATGAGGAAAGGCAGGGGCAGCGCCGCCGCCCAGAGGTCATCGCCTCCCAGCGTGACGACGCGCCAACTGCGCGCCGAGCCTTCCGGCGCGACGAGGCGGCCAGCGGTCGGGCCGCGCACATCCACGCCGCGCGCTCGCATGGCCTGCGCTTCAGCTTCGATGTCGTCGGATTGCAGCGCGTAGCCTACCCAGGCGACGCCGCCGGCGACGCGCTGACGCAGCATGGGCGAGGCACGCTCGGGATCGGCGATGGCCAGCAACTCGATGTAGCCCTCGCCCAGAACGATGATGCGGTTGCGCGTGCCAAGGTGGGGGTGTGTCCCTCCGCCGACGACTGAAAAGCCCAGGCGCGTGAAAGCGTCTTCGAGGGCTTCCAGCGAAGGCCCGGCAATGATGACGTGATCGATGCGCGCGGGCATGGTTTCCTCCCCCACAGCTCGTCGGCACGGCGGTTGGCGCTGGCGGCCGGCTTTCGCTATCATCCAGAAAGAGTGGCGTGTCAGTCGTGAGGAGTGTAGCATGTCGAGCGAATCCAGCGCAGCGAACCGAGCGGGTGGAGTGGATGGCTCCGCCCGGCTCGCCGCCAGGGGGCTTGCCTGGCTCTCAGCGGGTGTGACGGGATTCTACCTTTTCAATCTGGCGCGTACCGTCGCCGATCTGCATAGCGCCGCGCCGCTCAGCGCTTCGCCTGGCGAGCCACCGCAGCCATCGTCAGCGCAGCCGCCTGCGGTGAGCGTCATCGTACCCGCGCGTGACGAGGAGCGCAACATCCGCCGCTGTGTGGAGTCGCTGCTAGCGCAGGATCATCCCTCGTTTGAGGTGATCGTGGTCGACGATGGCTCGACCGACGCCACGCCCAACATCCTGGCGCAGCTCCAGCGGACGGACGGTGGTCGAGAGCGCCTGCGCGTGACGCGGGTGGATGCGCTGCCCGATGGCTGGTCGGGCAAGCCGCACGCACTGCACGTCGGCGCGCAACTGGCGCGTGGGAAGTGGCTGCTCTTCACCGACGCCGACACCCAGCATGCGCCCGCCGCGCTACGCTCCGCTGTGACGCGCGCCGAGCGCGACCACGTTGATCTCCTCAGCATCAGCGCGGCGCAAGACCTGCCCGGCTTCTGGAATCGAACGCTGATGCCGGTTGCCGTTATGTGCATCTCATTCATGTATCCGCCGACGTTGGTGAATAATCCGCGCGTTCCCGTCGCCATCGCCAACGGCCAGTTTCTGCTGATCGAGCGCGCGCTGTACGAGCGCATTGGCGGCTACGATACCGATGAACTGCGCGGAACGGTGGTGGATGATCTGGCGCTGGCGCGGCGGGTGAAGCGTTGCGGCGGGCGACTATTGCTGGTGGATGGGCGCGCGCTGGTGACGACGACGATGTACCGGTCGCTCGCCGGACACTGGAACGGCTGGAGCAAGAATGCGGTCGCGGGCGCTCCGGGTGGCGCGTTGAGCTTCGCGCTGCTGGCTCCAGGGCTGCCGCTGATCACCGTCGCGCCATTCGCGGCGCTGGCCGGTGGGCTGCTGCGGCGCTCCAGGCGGCTGACGTTGGCGGGCGCTGCTCCAGTGGCCGCGACGCTGGCCTATCGCGCCTACCTCGACCGCATGCTGGGCGTTCCGCTGCGCTATGGATGGACGCATCCGCTGGGCGGGGCCATCTTCACCGCGATTCTGGCGCGCGCCTGGTGGTATCGGCTGCGCGGCGCGACGGTTCCCTGGCGCGGGCGCAGCTACGCGGCGGCTGGCAGGGCGCAGCGCTAGTCCTTCAGCGTCCACCTGCGGTGCGACGGGCTGTATCGGTCGTCTCGCCGTGCAGCGCCCATGCGATCAGCGTGGCAAGTAGCGCGCCTGCCAGCGGCCCAACGAAATAGATCCATACGCTGCCCAGGTCGCCGCTGACCAGCGCTGGGCCAAACGAGCGCGCGGGGTTCATCGAGGCGCCGCTGACCGGACTGGCGAAGAGGCCGTCGAGCGCGATCGTCGCGCCGACCGCCAGCGCAGCGTTGTGGCCCGCCAGCTTCGTATCATGCGCGGTACCCAGGATCACCGTCACCAGCAGGAACGTCAGCACGCACTCCATGACGAGCGAAGCGAGATCGCCTGTGGCTGGATTGGGCAGCGTGGCGCCGAGGTGTCCCACATTGCCAAAGAGCGCTCGCAGCAGCCCCGCCGCCACGATGCCGCCGACGAACTGCGCGAGCATGTAGCCAGGGACGCGCCGCCAGGGAAAGTCATCCCGAATGGCGAAGGCCAGCGTCACGGTCGGATTGAAGTGTGCGCCCGAGACATCGCCGACGGTATAGATGAGCGCCATAACTACCAGCCCAGGCGCGACTACGGCGGCTGGCTGGCCGATCTTCTGCCCGGTCGCCACGCTGATGACGGCAGGGGCAGCGGCGGCCAGCGTCAGAAAGAACGCGCCCAGCGCCTCGGTAAGCAACCTGCGCCATTCCATCGAAGGGTCGAGTGAATCTGTGCTAAAGTTGGGCCTGGGTGTCGCTCGCTCGCCTGCGCCGCTCATACGTTGCTCCCGCTTGATGTGACCGTTCCTCGCCGCTTCCCAGCAGCATATTTTACACGGTCAGCGGATGCGGCGCTACGCGGTGGCTTCGTCGTGTGCGAGGTGATCTATCGTTGGAAGCTCGATGGGCATCGGGAGCGGCTGGGTCGAGCCGCTGGTCTCACGTTTGCCGCCACGCGCCTCATGCAGCAGGAATGGCCGCGCCAGCAGCGGGAAGAGCGTCGCCGAGACGATGCAGGCGCCCAGCACCGCCGACGCCGTAGCGGTGGTGAGCGCGCCCAGCCGTACGCCGACCTGCGCGATGGCGACCATCAGCGAGAGTGGCGCGGAGAGCATCAGCGCGGCGGGAACCGCCTGTCGCAAGCTGACGCCCGCCAGCCGTAGCAGTGGGATGGACGCCAGCCGCACGCCAAACAGGCCCGCTGTCACGGCCACGAGGAGTGTCAGGGCGGCAGGCGAGAGCAGATCCATGAAGCGCACCTGCGCGCCGACGGTGATGAAGAAGATCGGCAGGAAGAATCCCTGCCCCATCGTCGTCAGCTTCTCCGTCACCAGATTGCGCCCACGGAACGCGAAACTGCAAATCGCGCCCGCGATGAACGTCGCCAGGATCGCCTCGACTCGCAGAATCAGCGCGAAGGCGGCGAAACAGAGCATCAGCGCCAGCGCCGCGCGCACGCCCAGCTCTGAGCTATCGCGCAGCGAGAAGAGGCGGCGCATGGTGTGCGAACGGACGGTAGAGATGGCCATCAGCGCGCGCAGGCCAACGTAGCCAAAGATCAGCAGCGCCACCAGCTTGCCCGCCGCGATGGCCAACTGCCAGTTGAGGCCGTAGCTATAGGCCAAATCGTAGGTGGTGACGCCGATGATCGAGAAGAACTCGCCCAGCGCGCCGATGATGAGCAGTCGCTGCCCTAGCGGATGATGGAGCATGCCCGCCTCATGCAGAATGGCCATCAGCACCGTGACGGAGATGGCGCCTACCAGCAGGGCGTAGATTACCGGTAGATGCAGGAGGAGCGTGAGCCAGAGGGCGCCCGCCTGGATGCCGAGCGCGGCAAGCCCGCTGGTGAGGAGCACACGCGCGCCTTGATGGCGCAGCATGTCGAAATCGATCTCCAGCCCGGCCAGGAAGAGGAGCAGCAGAAATCCAAACTCGCTGAGTGTGCCGATGAACTGGCCGTCGAAGCGCAGTTGGGGGAGCAGATTGGCGACGACGATGCCGTAGATCATCTCGCAGGGCGCGCTGAACCAGCCAATCCGCTCAGCCAGGAGCGGCATGAGGAACGCGCCCAGGGTGAGCGCGAGCAGGGCAAGCGCGTCGTGTTGACTCATCGGCGAACTCCCTCTGTCTCATTTTGCCGGTCGTGTGAGCGTCCTGCGACGCCACGTTTTCGGCAGCATAGCGGCCATTTGTAAGATGAGCCTGAGAATGAGATGAGCTTTGGGTTGCGCTCGGTACAGCATTGACGCGAGAGAAGAGCACGGCGCGTGCCGCTCAGCGCGGCTGCTCAGGGACGCCGCGCGACAAACAGGCCGACCACCTTGGTGATGTGGAAGACGCCGCCGTGGCTGGTGAGCAGCTCGCCCACACGGGTCTCGAACGCCGCCCTCGTCTCAGGCAGGCGGAAGACGGGCGTGTCGATCGACAGGATGTAGGCGACCAGCGGCTCGCCCTCGGTCACGTCCAGCCCGTCGTCGTAGTGGCGAACCTCGATGCCCTCGAACGCGGGCGCGAGCTGCTCGGCGCCGTTCTCCAGCGTGAAGGGATGGCGGAAGCTGGCGCGCCACTCGGCGGAGGCGGCGTCGGGCGCGACGGAGGCGATCAGGTCGTCCAGCTCGCGCATGTTGTGCGCGCCATTGGTCGCCGCCACCAGCGCGCCGCCGGGACGCAGCACACGCCGCAGCTCGGCGACTGCTTTGGGCCGGTCGGGTACGTGATACAGCATGTGGTTGGCGATGACGAGATCGAAGCTGGCGTCGGCGAAGGGCAGCGCCTCCACATCGGCGACAGCGCACTGGAAGGCGGGATGATCGGCCAGGGCGGCGCGCTGCTCGGCCACCATGCCCTCGGAGAGATCTGTCAGCGTGACACGCCAGCCAGCGGACAGGCGATCCAGATTCTCGCGCCAGAGGCCCGCCGGCCCCGCGCCGACCTCCAGGACGTCGGCTATAGCGGGCGCGACGCTCAACGCCTGGTCGAAGACCCAGCGAAACCAGGGATACGTGTTCGTCCCAAAGCGGGCATGCAGCAAACCGCGGGCATTGAGGTTGCTCGCGTCGCGGTACTGCTGGGTGGCGAGATAGCGCTTGTCGGGTTTGGCTGTCGCATCGTGCGGCATGTCGTCTCGTTCTCCTCAGTCTCCAGAACACTCAGTCAGACACTGTGATGATCGGGCGGAACCTCTCCCCCTGACCCCCTCCCCTCCGAGGGAGGGGAACCCAGGCCAGGCGATGCGGCGCTGGCGATCCCTTAGATGAGCGTGGCGTGTGGGTACGCTTTATGACGCCACGCCCGCCAGATGCAGGCGCTCGGCGTCGGCGTCCATCGCGGCGATGACGAAGCCGATATGGTCGTTCAGATCGACGCCCAGCTCTTCGGCGCCTTTGATGATGTCATCGCGGTTGACGCCGCGCGCGAAGGCTTTGTCTTTCATCTTCTTGCGCACCGACGATACTTCTAAGCCGTGAATGCTCTTGTCGGGCCGCACCAGCGCGGCGGCGGTGATCAGTCCGGTCAGCTCATCGCAGGCGAAGACGGTACGCGCCATCAGCGAGTCTCTGGGGACGCCGTGGTAGTCGTTATGCGCGATGACGGCGTGGACGACATCCTCTGGATAGCCACGCTCGGCCAGCCACTGCGCCCCGACCTTGCCGTGCTCCTCGATGGTGGGATGCTGCTCGTAGTCCACATCGTGCAGCAGCCCTGCGATGCGCCACTTATTTTCATCCTCGCCGTATTTGCGCGCGTAGGCGGCCACGGCGTCGCTGACTGCGATGCCGTGGCGCACCAGGCTATCATTGGCGTTATGCTCGCGCAGCAGGGCCAGCGCCTCGTCGAAATTGAGCTCCATAGCGCTACTCTTCCTCCTCCTCGTCGGTGGATGGCGCAGCGCGGCGCGGATGCCGACTCGACGACGCGGCGGCTACCATCGCCTGGCGTTTGGCGTCGTGGTCGCGCGGGCGCACGCCCAGTCCGGCGCGCTCTGGCAAGACCAGCTTGCCCTCTTCCACGCCCACGCCCTCCCAGGGATCGTCGCTGATGAGCAGATGCCCGTCGAGATCGGCATAGTCCACCAGCGGGCTGAGATGCGCCGCCGCTGTGATGGCGAGCGAGCTCTCGATCATGCAGCCCAGCATCACTTTCAGGTGGTGCGCGCGCGCCGTGTGGATCATGCGCAGCGCGTGGTGGATGCCGCCGCACTTCATCAGCTTGATATTGATGCCATCCACCGCCCCGACCAGGCCCGGAATGTCGGACTCCGTCACGCAGCTCTCATCCACAATGATCGGCAGCGAGACGCGCTCGCGCACGAAGCGGATGCCCTCCAGGTCGGCAGGGTGCAGCGGCTGCTCGATAAACTCGATGTTGTACGGCTCCAGGTCGCGGATGACGCGAATCGCCTGTTTGGGCGTCCAGGCGGCGTTGGCGTCAACACGCAGCGTCACATCGGTCGCCTCGCGGATGGCGCGCACGATCTCCAGATCGTGATCGGTTCCCAGCTTGATCTTCAGGATGCGGTAGGTTTTGGCGGCTTCTTTGGCCTTGCGCGCCATCGCGGCTGGCTCGTCAATGCCAATCGTGAAGGAGGTCAGCGGCGTGCGGTCAGGGTTGAGCCCCAGCAGTTGATAGACGGGCGCGCCGAGGCGCTTGCCGAGCAGATCGTAGAGCGCCATATCAACGGACGCTTTGGCGGCGGCGTTGGCGTGCAGGCGACGATCCATCGCGTTGACGATGTCTTCGATCAGGTCGAGATCGAGGTCGATGCGGTCGCCAAAGTCGCTGAGCGCCATGAAGACGCTCTCGCGGCGCTCGCCGTAGTAGCCAGATGGCGCCGCCTCGCCGATGCCTTCGATGCCGTCGCCATCGATGCGAGTGAGCACGTTGTGCGCGAGCGTCTGCACGCTGCGCGAGATGCGGAACGGCGTGGTGAGCGTCAGGTCGAGCGTGTGAGCGGTGAGGTTCATGTGGTCAATGCTCCAGAATGCTCCAGATGGTGGCGGCGAAATGAGCTGTCAGGCGTGCAGGTCGCTGCGCGCGAGCAGAGCGTCGAGCAGGGCTCCCGCGCCATAGCGCACGGGATCAGAGGTGGGCAGGCCGGTCTCGCGCTCGGCTGCCGCGATGGCCGCCTGCGCCTCGTCGTCGGGCATCATATAGGTGTTGAGCGCGACAGCGACGACAGGGGCGGGCTTGAGCCAGCCAGCGGCGGTCTCGTAGATCTCACGCGCCTTGGCCAGCGAGGGCAGCGGCGTGTCTTCGTATTCGTGTACGACTGTGCGCCCCGCCTGATGGCAGAGAATCAGCAGGTCGGGGGCGCTTCCGTGCACCAGGCCCAGCGTCACGGCGGAGTATGCGGGATGCGTGAGCGAGCCCTGGCCCTCGACAAAGACCCAGTCGTAGCGCTCGGCAAAGTCGAGCGTCATGGCCTCGACCGCGCCGGAGAGAAAGTCGCTAATGAAGCGGTCGGCGGGAATGCCCGCGCCAGAGATCATGATGCCCGTCTGCCCGCTGGCGGCGAATCCCGCTGAGAGGTTGCGCCGCTGGGCCTCGCGCCACAGCTCAAAGGATGCGGTCATCTTGCCCACATTGCAATCGGTGCCGCAGAAGTAGACCGTGTGGCTGCCCGGGCGGTGTGGTGTTCCCTCGCGGATGCGCTGGGCCAGCGCGTCGGGCGGGCGGCGCACATCCCAGATGGTCGCGCCGTGCGCTTTGGCGGCCTGCGCCAGCTCGGGGTCATCGCCGAGGAAGAAATGCAGCCCGCTGACGACGGTCAGTCCATGCTCGATGGCGTCCAGAATGCCCGGACGCCAGGCGTCGGGCAGCTTGCCGCCGATGGGCGCGATGCCGATGAGCAGCGTATCGGGCTGGTAAGCGAGCGCGGAGGCGACATCCGCGACGACCGGCACACCCTCGCCGATGCCGCTGCCGATGACCTGATCGGCGGTCTGTCCGGCGTGGGCGCCATCCACGACGGCGACGACGGTGTCGGGGCTGTAGCGCAAGACGCCGACGGCGGTCTTCGCAGAGAACGGTCCAAAGCTGCCGTCAGCCAGGATCGCGATACGTCGCATGGCACGCCCTTTCGCAGGAGAAGCGCGCCGCACAGAGAGATGGCGCGCACGATCAGAGAACCAGACGAGCGCGGCAGCGCAGCCGCGCCGCGTGTGCTAGCATGATACGCCTCTGGGGAGGCAAAACGCTACGTTTGCATAAGGACACGAAGAAGGGTGGAACGCTTGCGCGCCCCACCCCCGCTTGAGATTGGATCAGAGATTGGTTCGATGCGATGCCGCTGGCTAGTACGAGAGGACGCAGCCACCAGCGCCGCTGTTGAAGGCGTTGCTCCAGAGCGACTGCACCGGGAACGATGCGCCGTTCATGCTGACGCTCGCCGAGGCGCCCTGGCCGGAGCTGATCCAGGCGCACTTGTCGCCATTCTCAGCGCCGCTGCCGTCGAGCCATCCACCATTGGGGAAGATGTCCGACTCGGTCTCGGCGAACTCGTGGCCACCGACGATGGTGATGCCGGCATTGGCGCCGAGGCCATTGAAGCCAGCGCCGCAGCTCGCGCCCGCGTCCGTGATGTACGGCATGTTGGTGTAGGCGACGTTGCCATAGCTCGTGCTGACCGAGCTGTGCCACGCGCAGTACTGCGTGCCAAAGCCGCTGGCATTGTTGCCAGTCGCTGTGTTGATGACATACTGCACAGTCGTGTTGGAGGACGCAGTGGTATTGCCAAAGTGCGCCGCCGCATTAGTGGCCTCAGATGCCAGTTGCGACTGCGACGGGCGCGACGGAGCCGCCGCGCTGTTGTCGTACCAGACGCCCGCCAGCACGCCTGTTGGATTGACCGCATGCGTGCCAGAAGAGCCGCAGGTGATTGTACCGCTGGCGACACCCTCGCAGTACTGCGTCACCGAGTTGTTCCACGAGCTGCCGCCAACGTGATTGAAGAAGTTTTGCTGGATGGCGGCCTCGCCGGAGGGGTCGTTGCTGTTCCACTGGGAACCCCAGTAGACGAGGTAGACCTGATCGGCGCCTGTCTCGACGCCGACGCCGCCCGTTCCACCGTGGTAGGTGAGGTTGTTGCTGCCGCCGCCGCAGTTATGATGGCAGGCAGCCTTGGCGCCTCGGATACCCATGGAATGGATGCCGTGCAGGACTTCAGTGCCGTGGCCAATCGGGCTGGCGTTGGCTTGGCCGACGCCAGTCGTCATGACGAGCGCCGCTACCGCAATCGCTGCGCCGGCAGTGGCCAGCGAGCCGAAGAGAATAGAACGTGAACGTTTCACCGCGATGCTTCTCCCTTGATCAACTGTGATCGTGAGTATGGCGGCTCGCATTGCCGCCACGCGCAACACCATCGCCGTCCGGCGCCCCACCGTGGCGGTTGATGCGCCACAATTTGGTGGTCAATCCTGGCCAGATGGACGATATGACGGAAACCAAGAAAAGCGAGGTACGCGGGTCGAGGCGGACATCACGCGAACACCGGCGTCGGTACGATTGTGGCGCGGCAATTGCCGCCGCTGCTCCAGCCGGGCTGAGCGCAAGCGCCTCAGGGGTCGGCGCAAGCTCCTTTCAGCAACGCCCCGTGGCTGCGAGGCCCACATATGTGCGTCCATGCGCATGGCTGCTCACAGGCGTTTCGGCTGCGAAGACCATTGCGGCATGTTGATGATAAAACGTGGCGAGCGGCGAAACGTAACGACCTTTCGGCAAACTCGCGAGTGACCATGAATTCAGTCTCGAAACTGACTGACTAGTCATATGTGCGTAGGGCCGAAAATCAGCCGTGCGACCTCACTTCCCAGCCCCCTCTCCCACAGGGAGAGTGGGAGCCGGAAGTCAGGCGATGCGTGTGGGCGAGCGATGCAATCGGCAGGCAAAAATCCCCCTCCATGCGCGATGGAGGGGGATAGGTGAAGGCGGCTCGCTCTGAGCGCTGACGCTATCTGACAGCCGCCTCTTCGCTCTTCGGCGCATCGAACTTGACGAAGAGCGGTGTGGGCGCGGGCAACGCTTGCCCGGCGGGCGCGCGCTGGGCCGACCAGCCGCAGGCCGTCACATCGCCCTCGAAGCCCAGGAGCGTGTGCAGCTTCTGCGATGAGAAGGGCGTGTACGGCGAGAAGAGCATCTTCAGGCCATTGAGCGCCTGGAGCGTCGTCCAGACGGCGCGCGCGGCTGCCGCACGGTCAGTCTTGATCGTGCGCCAGGGGGCTTGCTCGTCCAGGTAGCGGTTGGTGGCGCGGGCTACGTTCATGGCTTCGTTCAGCCCGTCGCGCAGGCGCACCGCCTCGATGGCCGCCGCCACGGCGCTAAATCCCTGCTCCACTGTGGCCAGCATTGCCTCGTCAGCAGGCGTCAACTGGCCCGGCTCTGGAACCTTGCCCTCGAACTGGCGCTGCACGAACGTCAACGTGCGATGCGCGGCGTTGCCATAGGTGGCGACCAGCTCATCGTTGTTGCGGCGCACCAGCTCGTCGTAGGTAAACTCGGTGTCGCGCGCTTCGGGCAGCGAGGCGGCCAGATAGTAGCGTAACGGATCGGCGCCGTACTGGGCCAGCACGTCGTGTGTCCAGATGACGTTGCCGCGACTGCTCGACGCCTTCTGTCCGCCCATCTGCATGAACTCGTTGGCTGGCACATCGTAGGGCAGCGCCAGACCCTCGTAGCCCATCAGCATGGCAGGCCAGATGATGGTGTGGAAGGGGATGTTGTCCTTGCCGATGAAATAGTAGCCACGCGAAGGCTCCAGCCCATCGTCGCCGACCTCCCACCAGCGCTTCCAGGCGTCAGGCTGGCCCGTGCGCTCCGCCCATTCGATGCTGGCAGAGAGATAGCCAATGACGGCGTCGAACCAGACATAGATGCGCTTGCCTTCGTAGCCGGGCAGCGGAATTGGCACGCCCCAGTCCAGATCGCGCGTGATGGCGCGCGCGCGCAGCCCCTCTTTGATCCAGTTCAGGGCGAAGTTGGTGACGTTGGCGCGCCAGTGGTTACGATGCGACTCCAGCCAGACACGCAGCGGCTCCGAGAACTTCGGCAGGTCGAGGAAGAAGTGCTCCGTCTGCCGAATCTCGATCTTGCTGGTCAGGCTGCCACAGATGCGGCAGCGCGGGTCGATGAGCTGAATCGGGTCGAGCGTGCGGCCGCAGTTATCGCACTGGTCGCCGCGCGCATCGGTAAATCCGCAGTAGGGACACGTCCCCAGGATGTAGCGGTCGGGCAGGTAGCGGCGATCCGTCGGGCAGTAGGGCGACTCCATCGTATCCTTAAAGATGTAGCCATGCTCCAGCAGGCGGAGGAAGACATCCTGTGTGACCTTGTAGTGGTTCTCGGTGGTGGTGATGGTGTAGCAGTCAAAGGTGACGCCGAGCTGATCGAGTACATCGACGATCTGCGCGTGGTAGCGCGCGGCCAGCTCGCCGGGAGGGATACCCTCCTTGTCGGCGTCGACCGTGATGGGGGTGCCGTGCGCGTCGCTGCCAGAGACCATCAGCACGTCATGCCCCGCGAGACGATGGTAGCGGGCGAAGATGTCGCCGGGCAGGAACGAGCCAACGATCTGGCCGACGTGCGTGCTGGTCTTGGCATAGGGCCAGGCGACGCACACCAGAACACGCTGGTTGTCTGGGGCGGGCGTTTGTGGCTGGATGGTCATATGGGCTAGTACCTCTTTCACTCATGTTGCGCAGCACAGTATAGCACAAAAGACGCCGCCAGCTTGTGCATCTCAGGCGCTGCGAGGCCGCATAACGCCTGAGAAAAAACGGTTGCTCATTGGCTGGCAAGCGAGCGAATAACCTCTGCAGGGGGCTTCACAGATGCGATATAATACGTAATGGCGGTGGGCAATATGCTGTTAGTATCGCCCCCTCAAACGAAGTACGAATCGTCGAGGGAAGTGAGTTGTAATGCTTCATTTCGCGAACACCAAGACCGGAGCGGAAGTGCATCTGGGCCGCGCAGGCGCGGGCTTCTATGTGGAAGCGCGCCACCCAGACTTTCCGCTCCCTTTCCGCAAGACCTATGAGTGGCATCAGCAAGACATGGCCACTCGCGATTTCGAGCTTCTGCGGGCGGTCGTAGGTGCCGGCCAGGAAGAGCGAGCATCGGCGATCGCCAGCTAAGCGAATCGCTGGGCGACTGTTCAGGTCAGCGCAGGCGAAGGCGTACAACGGCGTACCCCTCACCCGTCGTCTCATCCGCATCCATTATCAGCTATCTTTCTCATCCACGCACGATGAAGCCCGCTGGCGCGTTGACCAGCGGGCTTGTTGCGTCTCTGGAGCGCCCTCACCCCTCCCCTCTCCCTCTGGGAGAGGGGAGTTGTCCTCATTCAAACGGTGCAGCGCTGGTCAACCGTTCGAGGCAACCTGGAGCTACTCGCCTTCAGGAGTCCAGGTCTCCAGGCGGCGCTTGAGGTCCACCAGGAAACGCGCGGCGGTCAGCCCGTCGATCACGCGGTGATCGAACGAGAGCGACATGTACATCATCTGGCGGATGGCGATGGCGTCGTCAATCACCATGGGGCGCTTGACCACTGCATCCATCGTCAGAATGCCCGCGTTGGGCTGATTGATGATCGCCATTGAGATGAGCGTACCGAAGACGCCGGGATTGTTGACCGTGAAGGTGGCGCCCTGCATGTCGGCTGGCATCAGGCGATTGGCGCGCGCGCGCGTGACCAGATCAGCCACCGCCCGCGCGATGCCCACCAGATTGAGCGTATCGGCGTTGCGGATGACCGGCACGACCAGGTTGTTCTCCAGCGCGATGGAGACGCCGATGTTGATCGCCTTGCGCAGCACGATCTTGTTGTCCTCCGTCCACGAGGCGTTGAGATAGGGCTGCTCTTTGAGCGCCTCGGCGACGGCCTTGATGGCGAAGGTCTGGAAGCCGACGGCGACGCCCTCGCGCCGCTTGAAGTCGTCTTTGTGGTGCTCCAGCCAGCGCGCCAGATGCGTCATATCCACCTCGACCAGCGTCGTGGCGTGCGGCGAGGTGCGCTTGCTGCGCACCATGTGCTCGGCAATGGCGCGGCGGGCGGGCGTCGGCGTGATGACCTGATCCTCGCCAGTGAAGATGACGGGCGGCGCGGGCGGCGTCGGCGCGGCGGGCGCAGGCGCGAAGGTGATGGGAGGCGCGGCGACTGCGGCGGCTCCATTGGTCTGGCCGCCCAGGAAGGCGACGATATCTTCTTTGCGTACGCGCCCGCCGTCGCCGGTTCCCTGCACCTGATTCAGGTCGATGTTGTGCTCTTGCGCCATGCGGCGGGCCAGCGGCGAGACACGCTCGGCGGTCGCCGTGGCGGCGCCTGCGGGGCGCGCCGCAGCGCTGGGCGTCGCGCCATTTGTTGCGCTGGCCTGATAGCTCGGCGGTGCGCTGGTCGCGCTGGAGGCGCTGCTCGCGGGCGTTGCGGCGTCGGCCTGGGCGCCGCTCTGGCTGCTGGTGGCGCTGGCGCCGCCCGTCTCCTCGATCTCGGCGATGTCTACCCCGACTTTGACGGTCTGATCCTCGGCGACGAGAATCTTGACGAGGCGACCGGAGACGGGTGACGGCAGTTCAGCGGTCACTTTGTCGGTGATGATCTCGACCAGCGACTCATCGCGCTTGACGGTGTCGCCTTCCTGCTTCAGCCAGCGCCCGACGGTGCCCTCGGCGACTGATTCGCCAAGCTGGGGCATGGTGATTTTGGTCGCCATGTGCCTGTTCCTCCTCGAATGGCGCCACTTTGCGCCAGGTCTGCGTGTGTGGGATGACCGCGTCGCGGCGGTAGGGCCGCAGTTGAGCGCAGATGCGTCCAGATGTACGACGAGCGAGCGCCGCGCCGTGTCACCGGGCGACCGAGGCGCCTACTCTCCCATTGCGCCGCCGCATTTCCGCTCGCGGGCGGATGCGCGGTATCTCTATTTTAGCGCAATTTTGGCGCAGCGGAGCATCCCGCGCGAGGCTTGCCAAAGTGCTTAGCGTATGCTACGCTTGACATGAAACATATGTTCCACAATTTGTCTGCGCATTACCGGCGGCGACAACTGCAAACAGAATGTTATGGCGAGTGAAGGGGCGTCATACGTCGCCATCAATCCACTCACCAAGACGCCTGGAGACAGGCCCCCTGGAGGAATGAGATCGTGGAACAGACGAGCCAGAAGGCGCCGTTTCCAACCAACTGGATGATCGCGCCGGATTTCGATCCTAAAGATCAGCTCATCAGCTTGAAGGGACGCGACTACCTCAATGTGCAGTCGCGACTGCTATGGTTCATCCGCGACCAGCGCGCGCTGATCGCCGCCGGACTGGCGACCGGCCCCTATGCGGTGCAGACCGAGCTGGTGGAGCTCGACCGCGAGGCGGGATGGGCGCACTTCAAGACCGTCGCACGAGACGTGCTGGGCAATCAGAGTGTCATGTATGGCTCGGAGTCGGCGCGCGACTTCGCCGACTACATCGAGAAGGCCAGTACGAAGTCGCTCGGTCGCGCGCTGCTGGGTCTGGGCTATGGCACGGCCTTCGCCCCAGAGATGGATGAAGGCTCCCGCGTGGTGGATGCGCCCGTCGAGCGGCGACCAGCGGCGGCTCGTCGGGTGGCTGCTCCAGCGGCTCCCGCTGCGGCTGCCTCGGTGGCGCCGCGCCGCCAGAGCGTCATCCGCGAGGCGCCGCTGCAAGAGCCAGTGGCCGAGGCGCCAGAGCGCGCCGCTAGCGAGACACGCGGTGAGACGCGCGGCGATGAGCCAGCGGCCACCGAGCAGCAGCTCGTCAGCATCCGCAAGCTGTGCGAGGCGCTGAAGCGGCCTGAGCCAGAGGGCATCGTCAGCTATGACCAGGCCCGCAAGCTCATCACGCAGCTCAGCTCCGACTACCAGCGGATGCGGCGCGCCAGCTAGATGTGATCGAGACAGAACGCCACAAACACGTTGGCCAGCGTATCCATTCCGATACGCTGGCCAATTGTCATGCTGTGTAGACGGCATGATCCGCTACCAGAAACGCTCCTCCGTCCAGGGGTCGGCGTGATTGTGGTAGCCAAGCTGCTCCCAGAAGCCGGGGCTGTCCTGTTCCAGGAACTCCAGGCCGCTGAGCCACTTCGCGCTCTTGTAGGCGTACAGCTTCGGCACGATCAGCCGCACGGGGCCGCCATGCTCGCGCTCGATCTCCTCGCCATCGTGCTTGAAGGCGACCAGCGTATCGTCGTCGTCGAGGTCGGCCAGCGGCATGTTGGTCGTGTAGCCCGTCCAGGAGTGCGCCAGCACAAACGTCGCTGTCGGCTTCGGCTTGACGCGCGCCAGCAGCTCGCGGATCGCGACGCCCTCCCAGGCGTTGTCGAAGCGGCTCCACGTCGTCACGCAGTGGAAATCCGCCGTCAACTGCACACGGGGCAGCGCCTGAAGTTCGTCCCAGTTCAGCTCCAGCGGCTCCTCTACCGCACCCCAGATGCGGAAGCGATAGGCCGCCGGATCGAATTTGGGGGTCGCCTCATGCGTCAGAATCGGCCATTTGTGCGTCAGGGTCTGACCGGGTGGCAGACGCGGCGCGCCGTTAGGGAGCGTTTCGCTTGCTTCGGGATCGGGCGTGCGCCCGAACAGTCGTGAGATACCCATGGGATGATTGCTCTCCTTTACGGATGCTGGCTTGCCGGATGCCCGCGCCAGGCCACGCGCTTCCACCTTGTCTGCATTATGCCGCGCGGGTCGCTGCGCATGCCACTCTGCGGCGCCCGGCGACATTTGCGCACACTACCCCGACAATTGGGAGGTTCAACCGTCATACTATAGAGTGCGCGGCGTCCTCTTTGTTACAGATAAACGCCAAAACGCGCGCTGGATGAGGGTGAGCGGGGGTACCTATCGTGGAGATGGAGCGAGCATGAGCCAGCGGGCGGTCGAGACGCCAGCGCCTGCGACGCCAGCCGAGGCGCCGCAGTTGACGCGCGTCGAGCGGATGGTGGCATGGGCGCTGCCGTCGCTAGGTGACGTCCTGTTCGTTTGCGCGCTCTTCGTCGGGCTGCTGGGCTTGCAGGGGCGCATCCTGGGGGTGGACGGCGATGTCGGCTGGAATATCGCGCTTGGCTCGCTGACCCTGCAGCACGGGCTGCCGCGCACAGAGCCGTTTCTCAGCGGCATGCTGGGGCAGCCAGCGGTGCAGTGGGAATGGCTCTCGCAGGTGGTCTATGCGCTGGGCTATGCCATCGGAGGGCTGAATGGCGTCGTCTCGGTCGCCTCGCTGCTGATGGCCGCGACCCTGCTGGGCCTCTATCTGACTCTGCGGCGGCACGGCGCCTCGCCGCTGCCAGCGGTGGCGCTGACGCTGCTGGGCGCGCCGCTGGTGGCGATGGCGTGGACAGCGCGGGCGCAGGTCTTCTCGCTGCTCTTCACGCTGTGGTGGGCCGAGTGGCTGTACCGCTACTGGCGTACGGGCCAGCGCTGGCGGCTGTGGCTCTTTCCAGCGGCGGCGGCGCTGTGGGCCAACTTCCATGCGGGCTGGCTCGCGGGAATCGCGCTGCTGGGCGTCGCGTTGGCGCTGGCCACGCTGACGCCACCTGCGCGTCGCGTGGCCAGCCCGCTCTGGCTGGGCGTGACGCTGGCAGGCTCATTGCTGGCGACGCTGCTGACGCCGTGGGGACTCGGCTACTGGCGACACATCCTCACATTCACGTTCAATCCGCTGATCGCGCGCTACACGCAGGAGTACCAGTCGCCAGACTTCCATCTGGCGGCGCTGTGGACCTATCTGGCGCTGGTAGGGCTGCTGGTGGGGCTGTGGCTGCTGGCGGCGCGGCGCGGGCAGCGCATCGAGCCGCTGGCGCTGGCGATCTGCGCGCTGTGGACGACGCTGGGCTTTCTCTATGTGCGCTTCGTGCCGCTGTGGCCGCTGGTCTGCCTGCCCTTTCTGGTAGATGCCTTGCCCGCGCCCATCGCTGAGGCGAGCGGCGAATCCGATACGCCACAACTGGCGCCCGACTGGCGTATAGCAGCGGTACGTCGTCTTCGGCGCGTCTGGGCCAGACTCGGCGCCACCTCGCAGCGTGCGGCGCAGATGGAGCGGCTGGTGGGACGCGGCGTGTGGCCAGCGCTGGCGCTGGCGCTTCTGGCCCTGCTCGTGCTGAACGGCGGGCGCGTGCCGGGGCAGGCTAAGCCCATCCTGCATGCCGAGTGGGACGCGCACGCCTTTCCGGTGGAGGCGGCGCAGCGGCTGCGTGCGGATGGGCTACCCGCCGGACGCGGCTACAACCCGTATGAGTGGGGCGGCTATCTGGATGAGGCGCTGCCGGAGTATCATGTATTCATCGACAGCCGATCAGATGTCTATAGTCGGCAGTACCTGGCCGATTACATCACAATCACGGATGTCGCGCCGGGCTGGGATAAGCTGCTCGCCCACTATCACGTCCAGTGGGCGCTGCTTCAATCGGACGCGCCGCTGAAACAGGCGCTCGCGCTGGCTGGCTGGCGCTGCCAGGCCGAGGACGATCAGGGCATGGCGACGCTGTGTATGCGTCCCGCCACGAAGGGCGCGTCAGGCGCTGCGGGCGCTGCGGCGATGCGAATGCCAGCCGGGCGCGCGCTGTCTGCGATGTTGAGGAGAGTTGCATGAGGAGCCAGAAGCACTGGCGACGATCGTTCGGGCGGGGGCCGCTCGCAGCCCTGGTTCAGGCGATGGCGCTGGCGCTGCTGGCGCTGCTGGCGCTGGCGGGATGCAGCGCCTCTGGCAGCGGGAGCGGGATCAATGTGACACTCGGGCTGCAAGGCTCGACGGCGGACAATCCCGCGCCGCCGCCCAGGCTTGCCTCCACGGGGCCAGACCACACCTATGCCTTCGTCTATGACAATCAGGTCTGGGCGCATGTCAAGGGGGTGCTGGGTCTGATGCAGGTGACGCGGCTGACACTCTCGGCAGGCGCGACCATCGAATGGGGGCCGCTGGTGTGGTCGCCGAGCGGCAAGTCGCTGGCCTTCGCGCTGGTGCAGAATCTCTCCACTGACCAACTGATCAGGGACGCGGGCCAGATCTACTACGTCAACGTCTCCTCGTGCCTGTCATCATCCGGGGAGAACTGCCTGGTCTACAATACTGAGGTCACCGGAAGCGTCTATGGACACACCTACGACTGGCTCAATGACGACTGGCTGATCGCGGGCGGTGGCTCGGGCATCTCGGCCTACGACGTGAGCGATCCGAATGGCTGGCGCACCTGGCAACTCCGCATGACTGCCAACGATACTCGCGATTACAACTGCGGGCCGACTCGCTCGTATGGAGATGTGGAGGTTGTCGGGACGACACTCTACTACACCTGCATGACCATCGCGAAGTCGAGCGCCACCGGAGCCGTCGGCACGGCGTCGCTGAACTCGCTCAGCCTCGATAACGTCGCCAGCACCTTCGGTCTCGATCCCATCACGCGCGACGAGAACATCGCCAGCGTCCTCAACGGCAATCAGGGGTTATATGGGTCACAGTTGCTCTCGCTTGGCAATGTCTATGCCGACCCCAATGGCCAGTTCGAGACGGGCGCGTGGACGGTGAGCGGCAATAATCTGGCCTATGAGCAGATTGGCAAAGTAGACACGCAGACCAGCGTCGCCGCGCGCACGCTCTGCCTAACCACCATCTATAATCTGGGCTGCGATTCTACGCACATCGGCGGGGTCACGTCGCAGCCGCTCTCAGCGCATCCGCAGATCGCGCTGGGACCGAACAGCGCCGTGGCGTATCAGGGCGACAAACTGTATCTGAGCGGCCAGTCCAGCGGCATCGCTGTGACCTCGCCCTATGCGCCCATCTGGCTGACTGATTCGTCGGCGCTGGCGACCGATGTCACGGCGACCACCACCGACGCCTCCGGTGTGACGCGCACGACAGCCAACCTGGTCATCGCTCAGGGCGGCTCGCCTGCCACGCTGATCGCCGGAGCCAGCGACGCCGCGCTGAGCTAGCTGCATGAGCGCGAGAAGCGCAAGAAGAGAAGCACATCAATGCGGTCGATAGACGACGATACGCCCATGCAGGTCGCCGTGCTGCGCAAGCTGCGCGAGTGGGGGCCACTGCCAGAGAGCGACATCAGCCGGATGGTGAAGGGCTTCATGCTCGTCACGGACGACCTGCGCGGTATGGCCGAGGAGGGCTACATCGATCTGGCGTTCATTGGCGACGAATACGTCGTCTCGATGACCACGCTCGGGCGGCTCTTTCTGGAGCAGCAAGAGCAGGCGCAACCATGACATGCTGGCGGCTACGAGCGTCCGCCGCGTGATAGAGTAGACCGCAGACAACTGGCAGCAAAACTGAACAGGCGCCGCATGTCACGCTGGCGTCGCGCTGATCGCAGGCCGTTCTCCGCAAGGGCGCGGCGATGGATCTGCGTGAGGGCGCGAGCGATGAGGTGGACGACGACAGGCGGCTGGAACGATAGAACAACGACAGGAAAGGCAAAGCAAACACACTTGAGTACGCATCGCACACGGCCAGATGGCCAACGTGGCCGCACAGGCGGCCAACTCCGGTTCGTCCCGCTGGGAGGGCTGGGCGAGATCGGCAAGAACATGATGGTAATCGAATATGGCGATGACATCGTTATCGTCGATGGCGGATTGATGTTCCCCGACCACGAGATGCTGGGCGTCGATCTGGTCATCCCCGACACGAGCTATCTCGCCGACAAGCTGGACCGCATCAAAGGTATTTTCATCACGCACGGGCACGAAGATCATATCGGCGGGCTGCCCTATCTGCTCCCACAACTGGATTTTCCGCCAGTGTACGCCACCAAGTTGACGCTCGGTCTGATCACGGTGAAGCTGCGCGAGCGGCGCATCCTGGATCGCGCGACGCTGTTGGAGATTGGCCCGGGCGAGCACGTGCAGGCGGGTGTCTTCGATGTCAGCGTGCTGCGCATCAACCACAGCATCCCTGACGCGGTGGCCGTTGTGGTGCGCACTCCCGTTGGGACGGTGCTGCACACGGGCGACTACAAGTTCGACCATACGCCGGTGGATGGACTGCGCGCCGACATCGGCGGGCTGGCGCGTCTGGGCGAGGAGGGCGTGCTCGTCCTTTGCGGCGACTCCACGCGCGTCGAGAATCCGGGGTACACGCCCTCGGAGCGCGTCATTTCTGACACTTTCGAGGAGATCTTCAGCAAGGCAGAGGGGCGCATCATTGTCGCCACCTTCGCCTCGCTGATCTCGCGGGTGCAGCAGGTGGTGGATGTTGCGGTGAAGCAGAACCGGCGTGTGGCGCTGGTGGGCCGCTCGATGGTCAACAATGTGCAGATGGCGCTGGAGCTTGGCTATCTGCATGTGCCGGCGGGTGTGCTGGCGAGCGTGGACGAGATCAGCAAGATTCCGGCGCGCAAGCTGGTCATCATCTGCACTGGTAGCCAGGGTGAGCCTACCTCGGCGCTGACCAAGATCGCCAGCGGCGACCATTGGCTGGTGCAGATCGAGAAGGGCGACACGGTCATCCTGAGCTCCACGCCGATTGTCGGCAACGAGCGGGCGGTGGCGCGCAATATCGACAACCTGATGCGACAGGGCGCCATCCTCTATTACCAGGGCAAGGCGCAGGTGCATGTCTCTGGCCACGCCAGCCGCGAGGAGTTGAAGCTGATGCTGGCGCTGGTGCGTCCACGCTGCCTGATTCCCGTGCATGGCGAGTATCGGATGCTGGCGCAGCACGCCGAGCTGGGGGTGAGCATGGGCGTCGATTCGCGGCGCGTGGTGGTGGCACAGGATGGCGACATCATCGAGGTGGATGCGGGCGGCGACATCGCCATCACCGATCACACCTCGTGTGGCAACGTCTACGTGGATG
The DNA here is from genome assembly GCA_036258195.1 of Ktedonobacterales bacterium. Lineage (GTDB taxonomy): Bacteria > Chloroflexota > Ktedonobacteria > Ktedonobacterales > JADMIN01 > JAKAIY01. The sequence goes on along the minus strand of DATAED010000076.1, from coordinate 24,409 downwards.
GCACGGGCGTGGGCGATGTCGGTCAGGTGGTGCTACGCGACCGCAAGGCGCTCTCGAAGGATGGTGTGCTGGTCGTCACGCTGACGGTGGACGCCGAGACGGGCGAGCCACTGGCGCGGCCAGACATCATCTCGCGTGGCTTCGTCTATGAGCGCGAATCGGAAGCGCTGCTGGAGGCGGCGCGGGCGCGGGTCATCCAGGCGTTCCAGAAGCATACGCAGACGCGCGGCGGCTCCGCCGACTGGAACTATGTCAAGAACAAGATTCGCGACACGCTGAGCGAGTTCATCTACGAGCAGAACAAGCGCCGCCCGATGATCTTGCCGGTGGTGGTCGAGGTGTGACGACCTCACCCCCAGCCCCTTCTCCTGTAGGAGAGCGGGAGCCTGCAGGATGGCGTAGAAACGAGGCGTCCCGACAGCGGGACGCCTCGTTTGGTTGTGTGGCCGCGTGCAGGGCACGCGCATGTTGATCGCATGTCGATGGCCGTCAGTACCAGATCGCGCGCGGGAAGTGGTTGGCGGTCAGCAGGTAGCGGCGCTCGTCAGATTCGAGCAGCAGTTTGTGCATCAGCACGACATCGGCCTCGGGGAGACCGACCGCCGCAGGTTGCACGCACAAGCGCTCGGTGACTCTGCCGTGCTCCACTACCTGCACCTGGCCTGGGCCGCGTGGAATGCGGTAGAGGCGGCCAGGATACTCGCGACTGGGTACTTCGAGGTAACCATTGTAGCCCAGCAACTCGTATTCACGTTCATCGAGCAGCCGCCGCAGCAACGCCTCGGCGGTGCGCTCAGCTGGCACTGGCCACCACGAGCGCGTGCGTAGCCAGGGCCAGATGCGTGAGCGAAAGTAGGGACTCAACGTCAGCAGCGACGAGACTCTGAACATCACGACCATCATCGCGATCAAGGTGACGAACATGATGAGCACACTGGCGCTCTTCATGGTAGTTTCCTGACTCAGCCGCCGACGACTCGCGGGATCATCACGATCTCGTGAGCGGCGGGGTCGAAGGCGTCAATCCGCTCGGCCGGCTTGCCGGGCGTGACGCGCACTGCGGTCGAGCCGCGCGCGCGCTGCTCGGCGAAGATCCGCTCGGCCTCCTTGATGGCCTGCTCGGCTTCCTCGTCGCCTACCAGGACGGCAGGCTGGTTCCACTCATACCGGTCGTCACCGTGATGCGATAAGACTCTCAGCACCCCCATAACTCGTGCTCCTGTCTTGGCGCCAGACGCTCTCGTGGCCTGGCATAGGCACGGTTATTCGGCTTTCATGGCCGCCATCCTTGCGCGGCGACAAGCGTGTGGCTTGCGGATTCTCCCGTCTTCTGATCGCCGAAATGCCATGCTGTCGCAGCCACGCGCCAACCGGCTTCATGGCCGCTTGATCGGGTTGCGCCGTGCGCTGTCACTGACGTTATTCCTCCCTGCAAAACGCGGTTCCCGGAAGACTGACCGCATCCTCGGCGCCAAACTCGACTGTAGCGCCGCTGGTTTTGTTCGGAAGTGAGGATCCTCGCCCTCAAGGGTGAACAAGCGCTTAAAACATGCCAAATTGCGCAGTGACCGGGACGGCGCGCTAGCGCTCATCCATCCCACGCTGCGCTATCAGGCGCAGCTTCTCTCCAAAGCCGCGTAGCTCCAGCCAATCGCGCGATGCGCCGGTGACGATGACGGGCGCTCGCTGCAGCTCGTCGATGGAGCCGCTGCCCGTCAGTTGCATCGCGACGCACAGCTCGCGCAGGAATTGGTCGAGGAACTCGCGCACGGCCGCTTCGCTCTCTGCGGCGGCCTTCAGAAAAGGAAACCCCAAACCAACCAGGCTGGCTCCTAGCGCCAACGCGCGCGCCGCATCTAGCCCTGATCGTACCCCACCAGTGGAGGTGATGGGAAGATCAGGCGCGCCAGCATGCGCTTCTACGACGGCGATGGGCGTTGCGATGCCCCAGTCGCGATAGAGCACGCCAATGGCGCCTGTGCGGTGGTCGCCACGATCTTGCGCCCGCTGCGCCTCCATCGCAGCCATGCTGCTGCCGCCTGCTCCGCCCACATCGATCGCCGAGACGCCTGCGCGCGCGAATTTTCGCGCCTGCTTATAGTTGACACCAGCGCCCGTCTCTTTGGCAATCACTGGAACGCCAACCGTATCCGCAATTTCGCGTATGCTCTCCAGAACGCCGCGCGCATTGCGGTCGCCTTCGGGTTGCGCCGCCTCCTGCAGGAAGTTCAGATGGATCGCCAGCGCGTCAGCGCCGATCATCTGCACTGCGGCGCGAGCGTCGGCGGCGGTGAAGGCGGGCCTGGCGCGCTGCTCGATCAACTGTGGCGCTCCCACGTTGGCGATCAGGAAAGCGTCGGGCGCTTTGGCGCGGGTGACACTATACGTGCTGGCGAGCTGTGGCGTCACCAGCGCGGCGCGCTGGCTGCCCACGCCCATCGCCAATCCGTACTCCTGCGCAATGACGCCGAGTCGCTCGTTGATGATGGCCACATCCGGGTGCCCACCAGTGAGCGATGAGATGAAGATCGGGAAACGCAGGCGTCGCCCCAGGTACTCGACTGAGGTGTCAATCTCGTCCAGGTTGACCTCTGGCGCCGCCTGATGAATCAGACGGATGTCGGCCCACGAGGCCGATTGTGGCGCCGAGATATCATGGGCTAGCGAGATCTGTACATGCTCAGCCTTGCGCTGCTTCACCTCATCGCTCATCGTCGAGCCTTCTTCCATCACACAGAGCTACGCCGCCGCGATACACCGCGCGCATGGCCATATTGTAGCGTCTCCTACGCGGGGCAAGCCATGCCCGGCGGACGGGGACGCTACCACGGCATGCCCGCTGCCTCCAGGATGGCGCGTCGCGCCAGCTCGCGCGCCATCTGCACTTTGTACCCGTTGTGTGAGAGCGGCTTAGCGCCCTCCACCACTCGCTCAGCCGCCTGCGCGGCCAGCGCTGGCGTGAGGGGCTGCCCCTCCAGCAGCGCCTCGGCTGCGGGCGCGCGTCGCGGCGTGTTGGCGACACCGCCCAGCGCCAGGCGGGCGCGCTCGACCCGCCCATCCGTCAGCGTCATCTGCGCCGCCGCGCTCACCAGCGCGTAGGCCCACGCCTGCCGATCCATCAGCTTGAGATAGACGCCGCGCGACTCGGCTGGCTGCGCTGGGATGTGGACGGCGACGATCACTTCATCAGCGGCCAGCGTCGTCTCGCGGCGGCGCGCGGCGGTGGGCGCGGCGATAAGCTCGGGCAGCGTCAGGGTGCGTGCGCCTGTCGGTCCGACCAGCTCCACCGTCGCCTCCAGAGCAAGCAGCGCGGGCGCCAAATCAGAGGGATGCACGGCGACACAGGGGCCGTCGTCGAAGATCGCGCTGTATTTGTTCTGGCCGTCGCGAGCGAAACACTGCTGCCCGCCCTTCAGCCAGCAGTCGTAGGGGCCGCGAAAATACCAGCAGCGGTTGCGCTGCATCAGATTGCCGCCCACTGTGGCCATGTTGCGCAGTTGGGGCGTGGCAGCGTCGCGCACGGCGGCTGGCAAGATGGGCAGCCGCTCGGCCAGGGCAGCGTGGCGCTCGATCTCGGCCAGAGTGGTCAGGGCGCCGATGCGTGTCGAGCCATCGGGCGCCAGCGTGACGCCGCGCAGCGCGTGCGCGGGCTTCAAGTCGATGATGCGCGAGGGCGTGGCTAGATCGGCTTTCATCAGCGAAAGCAGGTCAGCGCCCCCGGCGATGAGGCTCGCTGCGCCTTCAGAATCAGCTTGCAGCGCTGCGACGGCCTCCTCGGCGCTGCTGACGGTGCGATGCTCAAATGCGCGCATGGCGCCATCCCCTCTAGTCGTCGTTCAAGAGCGCCAGCACGCGATCTGGCGTCAGTGGGAGTCCGGTTACCGGGCGCCCGATGGCATGGGCGACGGCATTGGCGATGGCGCCCGCTGTCGGAATGATCGGCGGCTCACCAGCGCCCAGCGCGCCGATGGTATTGGCGACCTCGTTGGCGACGCCGACCGAGATGATCTCGATCTGCGGGATGTCACGAATGGTGGGGACTTTGTAGTCGCCCAGGTTCGGATTGACCGAGACGCCCAGCCGCTCATCCACGATGCGCTGCTCGAAAAGCGCCATCCCCAGCCCCTGAATGATACCGCCCTCCATCTGACTGCTGAAGGTCAGCGGATTGACGATGCGCCCGCAGTCGTGCGCGGCGACGATGCGCAGCACGCGCACCTGACCCGTGGCGATGTCCACCTCGACTTCGGCGAACTGCGCGCCAAAGGTGCGCACAGTGACGGCCTCGGCGTTGGGGCCACGCATGCCGCGCGCCGTCACCTCGTGGCCCTCCAGTTGGCTCAGGTACGAGCCAATGGTATCCATGTCTTTGCCGGTCTCGCGGTTGACGATGACGCCATCGCGCACGTCGAGCGCATCCATGGGGGCCTCGGCGAGATGGCTGATGATCTCCAGCATCTCGCGCCGCGCGGCCAGCGCCGCCATGCGCACGGCGGGGCCGACCGAGGCCAGCGTCATGCTGCCACCGCTGGCGGGCGAGAAGACGCCAAACTCGGTCTCGCCCAGTTCCACACGAATGGCGCTCATCGGGATGCCCAGCTCCTCGGCGGCGATCTGCGCCAGCACGGTGCGCGTGCCGGTGCCAATATCCTGCGTGCCGGTCATGATGACGGCTGAGCCGTCGGGCAGCACCTTGGCGATGGCCTGCGCGGGCGGGCCGCCGTCGCCGCCCCAGAGCTGACTGGCCATGCCCATGCCGCGCCGCAGACTGGATGCGCGTCCACGCGGGTAGCGGCGCTCCTCGGCGTCGCGGCTGGCCCAGCCGATGCGCTCCGCCGCCTGGTCGTAGGCGTCGAGCAGGGTCTTCACCGCATAGGGCTGGTTGAGTACCTGAAAGTTTGGCGCGTAGTTCTTGCGTCGCAGCGCCAGCGGATCCATCTCCAGCGCGCGAGCGAGGTCATCGAGCGCGACCTCCAGCCCGCTGATGCCCTCTACCACGCCCGGCGCGCGGAACGAGGCGAATGTGCCCAGATTGGTCAGCGCGCCCGTATCGACCGTGCGCACATTTGGGCAGAGATACATCTCCTTGGCGGGCAGGCTGACCGGAGGGTACCAGCCGCCCCACGCGCCGAGATTGCCGACCGAGCGCAGTTCGAGGGCGGTCAGCGTACCGTCGCGTTTCGCGCCGAGCCGATAGCTCTGCGTGGTGGGCTCGCGGTAGCCCGCCGCCAGATTCTCTTCCTCGCGGCTGAACATATACTTCACCGGGCGGTTGAGCTTCCTGGCGGCCCAGGCGGCGAATATGCCCGCGGCGCCTGCGCCGATCTTGCTGCCGAAGCCGCCGCCCATATAGTGCTTGATGACGTGCACCTGATTCTGCTGGAGCTTGAGCGCCGTGGCGATCTGCTGCCGCGCGCCAAAGATGTCCTGGGTGGAGCTCCACAGCGTCAGCGTGTGGCCATCCCACTGCGCGACGCCGCCATGGGTCTCCATGCTGTTGTGCAGATTGGCCGCCGTGCTGAAGCGCGTCTCGGTGATGACATCGGCCTCGGCGAAGCCAGCGGCTACGTCGCCGCGCTCATACGTCTTGGGGAACTCGTCCGAAATCTGGTTGCGCTCGCGCTCGCTGTAGACGCGCGGTGCCTCAGCGGCGATGGCGGCCTCCGCATCGACGACGAAGGGCAGCAGCTCATAGGTGACGTCGAGCAGCCGCAGCGCCTCGACAGCCTGCTGGCGTGTCTCGGCCAGCGCGACGGCGACCTCTTGCCCCTGATAGACGATTTCCTCGGCGAAGATCGCTCGCCCGGAGGCGGGAATGATGAGGTCGGGCGTGTTGAAGCGGGTGTAGATGGCGCGCACGCCGGGGGCAGCCTCAGCGCGAGAGGTGTCGATGCTGGCGACACGCGCGTGCGGGTGCGGGGAACGCAGACCCGCCACGACCAGCAGCCCCGGCAGCAGCACATCATAGCTGTACTGCGCGGCTCCGGTGGCGCGTTCACGGCCATCGACTCGTGGGGTGGGCTTGCCGACCACGCGCAGGTCGGCGTCGGCGCCCCAGACGGCTGGCTCGTCACCTTCCATGACGACGCGCTGCTCGTAGACGACCCCTTCGAACTCGACGTGCGTGGTGACGATGCGAATCGGCATGGTTTCCTGATCCTCTGGTGTCGTGTGGCGCTGACAGGGCAGCAGGAAGAAGGCCAGGGCGCGTGGCGCTAGCGGCCAGCGAGGGAACGCGCCGCCGCGCGCAGCTTGACATAGGCGCCGCAGCGGCAGAGATTGCCCGCCAGCGCGCGGTCGATCTCCTCATCGGATGGATGTGGCTCGCGGTCGAAGAGCGCCTTCATGGCGAGCGCCTGGCCAGGGGTGCAGAAGCCGCACTGCAGCGCGTCGTGCTCGATCATGGCGCGCTGGATGGGATCGAGCTCGCCCGAAGCCGCCAACCCCTCGATGGTCGTGATGACGCGGCCCTGCTGCTCGATGGCAAGCAGCAGGCAGCTATACATCGGCGCGCCGTCCACCAGCACGGTGCAAGCGCCACACTGGCCCATATCGCAGCCGAGCTTGGCGCCTGTCAGGCCGAGGTCGTCGCGCAGGGTATCGAGCAGCGTGGCGCGCGTCTCGACATCCACAGCGTAGTCGGCGCCATTGATGGTGAGGCGGGCCGCCCGCCGCGACGCTGCCTGCTCGTTGGTGGGCGTGCCGGTGGATTGCCCCGCAGTCTGATCGGGCATGATACCTCCCCTGATGAAGCGACCGGATACCTGCCGACGCAGACGCCAACGGACTTTTCCGGCGCAACGCCATCTGAATGTAGCACAGGAACGCGCCCTGCGGCAAACCACTCGCGGGCACTGAAATGCTGGGGGCAAGGGGCGCGCAAAACGTCCCACCTCGCTTGACACTGCCGCCGCCAAACCGCTACAGTACGCTCGCGCCGTATCGCGTGCCGTGCGCGTACGGCAGTAGCGCAGGGAGGTTGTGGTGCGCGATAGAACCCGCGCCCGGTTATCCGCTGTGGCGAAGAGCAGGCGAGCGTCACCGGAGGAGCTGCGCGAGGCTCAGGCGCGCGTCAAGGAAATTGACGCCGAGCTACGGCAGCTTGAACTTCAGCCCGAGACAAAGCAGGGTGAAGAGCGCCAGGCGCGCTACGAGCGGGTGCTGCGGCTGCGCGAGATGCGCGACGACTTCGAGTCGCGCTTTCCGGTGCGCCAGCCTCCCCAGCCCAATAGCATGATGCTGGCGCTGGTGATGACGATTGGCTCGTTCCTGACCTGCGCATTCTGCGCGGGCGGCTTCTATTTCGCGTTCAACGCGCTGAGCTTCAATCCGGGGCCGACCGCGACGGCGCAACTCTTCTGGTCTGATGAGCAGTCGCAGAACTATCAGGATATCTATCTCAACCTGCTCGGCTCCAATCTGCGCATCTCCATCCCGCAGGCTCAGTTCACGCACGATGCGGCGCAGGCTGATTCGGACTACGGCAACGTGACGAGCGCAACGCTGACGAACACATCGGCTGATAGTACGACGGCGACCCTGACGTATAAGGTGACGCGCACCAAAGCTGGCAAGGCGACGAGCTACACGACCAAGCTCGTCCTGGAGTCGTCCAACAATAGCTGGAGCGTGACCGACATCGGCTCGTCGATCTATCCGACGGAGGGTGGCGCGCCGCCCGTCAACTCCGCGACGCCTGGCGCCGGGGCCACGCCGTCCGCGACCAGCACAACTGGACCATAGGCGATCACAGAGCGGCGAGCGCGGCGCTCCCGGTGATCAGGAGCGCGGCGCTGATTTGTTGTGATCGTCTTCTCGCGCCAGCGTCGGCTCGCTGGCGGCGCGTTGCTGGGCGCCATGGATGATGCCGATCCCATGCGGCGCAGGCGTGCCGATGGGCGGCAACGTCGGCGCCTGGATGCATCCACTTTCAAACAGCATCAGCAAGCCGACTACCACGAGTCCGCTCCAGCGCGCCCGGCGCCTCACCTGCCGCCGCATCCTCCACCTCTTCTACCGCCTGGGCCCGCTGTGGACGGCGCTGCGTGCCACTCATGCCTCCTTACAGGGATACGCTTCCTACGGGCGTGGTATGCGGCGTCGGCTGAGTGGGCGCGCTGCGCCTGCGCCGACGCCCGCGCCCACCGCCGCCGGAGCCACCAGTTCGAGGCCGCTCAGCAGCTTGCGGGCGTAGCCGAGATGCTCCAGCGCGCCTCGCAGATCGGGCAGGCTGATCTCTGCTGGCGCGACGACCGAGCGCGCATCGATCCGCCGCAGCCGAAACGCCTTGAGCCGGTGTGAGCGCAGGATGCGATCCACCACGCCTTCATCTTTGAACTTCAACACGCGCGCGCCATTCTCCGGGCGCTGCGCCTCGCGGAACTGGCGCGCCCAGTCCCGCAGCGTGTAGATGACGTTTTGCGGCAGGGTTTTCTGGTTGTGCGCCTCCAGGAACGCGATCACGTCATCAACCGATGCGTCTGGTCCCTGGCGGCTCAGCCCATGGTGCAGCGCCTCGCGGGTGAGCGTAAAGCGGCTGACGCGACCGATCTGCTCCATGCTGGCGAAGCGCACGAGCCAGTAGAGCGCTGGCATATGTGGCTCCATCAGGATGGCCTGGAAATTGGGCTGCACGATCAGCGAGCGCGGCGATGGCTGCTGCGACGCGCCAAGCTCACCATGCAGCGCCTCGTAGCCCAGATCCGTCAGCATGAAGGCGTCCGGATTGACATCGCCATCATGCGAGGAGGGCGGCGCATCGCGGTCGTAGCCGAGCGCCACGAAGCCCAATTCGTACAGGGTCGAGCGAAACATGCCGGTGATGATCTCGCCATCGGTTTCATCCCAGTGCGCGCGCAGCTCTTCGGCCAGCTTGAATCCCGCCTCGCCTGCGCAGCGCTGCGATGGCCGCAGCACATACGGATCGTTGCCCTGAATCGTGGCGCGGAACGACTGGAGCGAGTACCAGACTCCCGGCTTGCACTGGCGCAACTGCGCGGTGAGCGCTTCACGCGCCAGCGGCGCCTCCAGATAGAAGGTGTGCCACTCCTGATAGTTCGCGCCCGGCAGGTCAATCCACCAGCGATCGGTGGGCCAGCGCTTGAAGAGTCGGCGCGCCTGCATGACGAGATCATGCCGACTCCACGAGGTCAGCCGCTCACCGACCGCCAGCGTCTCACGTCGGCGCGACGTGGATGGCGGCGCGGCGATTACCCCCAGCTCATTGGCTTCCTGCTTCAGCATATCCACGTAGGCCAGCGCGTCAATCTCTGGCCCGTGGGTGCGGTCGCTGGCGAGCGAGGGCAGCAGGCGTTGCGCGGCGCGCTTGGGCAGCGAGCCAGCGCGAGTCAGCTCGATCTCCTGCTGAGACGCGACGGCGGTAAGCGCCGCCAGATCCCACAGAAAGGTCGGATCGGCGGGCCGGATGGCGCGCGGCGTGGGAATCTCGGTCAACCCAACGGTAGCCTGCGGGCGCGCCTCGGCCTTCTGCAGATTGCGCAGCGTCTCGAAGGGGATGAACAGCGAGCGTTTGCCATCACTGAAGGTGTCAAACACCAGCGCGTAATCTTCGAGCGCATGCAGCAGGCTCGCCAGGGCGATGTCATCCAGCTCGAAGCGCTGGCGCACCTCACTGGTCGGCGCTTTGCCTCCCTGGCTGCGCAGCCACTCATAGGTGTTGCGCAGGAGGCTTGGCACGCGAGCTAGCGCATAGCGCACCGCCTCCGCCTGCGTCAGATTCTCGGCCATCGCAGCGCGCACTTCGTTGCGCGAGTAGTAGGACTGCATGGTCAGTCCGAAGCGTCGCCCGATCTGGTCGAGATCGCCCTGGCGATAGGGCATCAGCAGTTCATCGAGCGTCTTCTCGGAGCGGTCACCCCCGACAATGAAGAGCTCGCGGCCAGTGGAGTAGAGTCCGGTGGCCAGCTCGGTCGGCACATAGGCAATCTGCTTCTCCTCGACCGGCGCGGAAGGATTGCGAGGTGTCGAATAGCCATAGAAGGTGGCGCGCTGTCCCATCAGCTCGCCGCCTTGCACCTTGGCCTGCTCCAGTTGGATCAGCCCCCACCCAGCCAATCGCTCGACGGCAGCCAGCGCGAGCGCGGTGTCGATGTGACTGCGATTCGCGACCTGATCGACGAGTTGCCAGTTACGCGCTGAGGGGCCAACGATGCAGAAGAGCACGCGACGCTCATCGTCACTCAGGCGCTCCCACACGAACCGGGACGCCACCGAGTCGCGCATCGCCCGTTCGAGGCGTTGGCGCGCGTCGACATCATCGTGTTCCGGTGGCTCCGCGCCCCACCAGGGAGCAAGCTCCTGCAGCGCTGCGAAAGGAAGCTCCCCAAGGATCGCGTACAGGCTCTTCATCGTCGGCATCCTCCGAACTGCGCGTCGAGCAGCGCGCTCACTGCGGTGTGAGGTCTGCGACGCGGCGCGTCTTCCCAGGAATGACAGGACTACTCAGCGCAAAGCGGCTGCCTGGTTCTCAGGTGGACATCTCGCCGTGGTCTGGGTGATAGATCGGGTGTCGCATCTCCTCCGTGTGCGAAGGCTCTGGCGTGGGTGGCGCTGTGAACGCCCGCGCGCAGCGCTGATGTTAGCGCTCTACCGTTGTCACGAGCTTGGGCTTGCCGCCCAGGGCTTCCACATAGCGAATCACGGCGCGCGTGATCTGGCTGGGAGTCGAGGCGCCCGCCGTGATGGCGATGCGACGCTTGCCAGCGATCATCTCGGGCGTGAGGTCGTCAACGGATTCGATGCGAATGGACGGGCAGCCCGCCAGTTCCTCCGCCACCTGCGCGAGCCGATTCGTGTTATTGCTGCGTGGGTCGCCGACCACAATGGTCAACTCAGCGCCTTTGGCCTGTGAGGCGACGGCCTCTTGTCGAAGCTGTGTCGCCATGCAGATCTCGTTGTAGACCTCGGCCTGGGGGAAGCGCCGCACCAGTTCTTCCGTCAATCGAGCGGTGTCCCACTGGCTGAGGGTGGTCTGCGTGGTGATGAGCAGGCGGTCGGCGGCGCGGATATGCTGCGGGATGTCGGCGATGTCGGCTTCCGTCTCGACCAGTGCGACATGCTCGGGCGCCTCGCCAATGACTCCCTCTGGCTCAGGATGCCCCTTCTTGCCGATGTAGATCACCTCGTAGCCCTGCGCGACAAAGTTGCGCACGAGGTCGTGCGTTTTGGTGACATCGGGGCAGGTGGCGTCGATGACGTATAGGCCGCGCTCGCGGGCGCGCTCTTTTACCAGGGGGCTGACACCGTGGGCGGTGAAGATGACGGTGCCTTCGGTGACCTGTTCGAGGATCGAGGCGCGGTCGGGGCCGTCGAGCGTGGTGACGCCGAGCGACGTCAGCTCTTCGACTGCAAACCGGTTGTGGACGATCAGGCCAATGATATAGATGGGCCGCGGAAGTGACGCATCGTGCGCCGCATTCCGAGCGATACTCATCGCGTCCACCACACCGTAGCAGTAGCCGCGAGGCGAGATTTTAATGACGTCCATTACGCGCGCATCACCTTTCGCTTGCCAGCGAGCCACGAAAGCCGCGTATGCATGGCTCTCGTCATCAGGCTGACCGCCCTGGCGATTCTTTTGTGACAGCTCAACGGCGCCCAGCGACCGTCGCGCGTCGGCGCTTCGCGTGGGCGGCCCTACAGCCGAGCGACGCGAAACAGGCGTTCAGCGGCTGACTGATCGAGACGGACGATGGTGGCGACGAAGGTCTCACTCACTGGCTCGGAGGAGTCAGCCGTCGGCTCGACGGTATCCGGCTGGTCAGATACGCTGAGTGTTCGCTGTGTGTTCGACGACGCGATCACTGGCTCCATGTGTCCGCTCCTCCAGCCGCCCGCGTGGGGCGCTTGCTCGAAGATGCCCGCCTGGGGTCATTCCCAGACACCGCTTGCCGTGCGCACATGATCGCCGTTGGGAGATCGCATTGACGCTGGGCCACTCGCCAGCGCCGAGAGCTACGTGCCCTCAAGTCTATTGTACCCCAATCACCAGCGGTCATGTTACGCACTGTGCGCTCTACCCGGCCATCCTGCCAGTTCGCCGCCTGCCCCCTGCCGGTTGATGGCCCTAGTATAGAGTATCGACGCGACATTGCACAAGTGCGCCCGGTGGGTTCCTGGCGAGCCGCCGCCGCCAGCGCGCAAGTCTGCTATACTCAAGGCGCGATGGCTCTAGGTGTGAGTGGCTGGCCATCGCAATGGCGGAGGGACTGTATGGCGTTGAATCTCCAGGGCCGCGAGCTGGGCGGCTGCCGGCTCAATCGCGTCGTGGGCGAGGGCGGCATGGGCGAGGTCTACCTCGCCGAGCAGCTCAACGCGGGCAATCGGGCGGTGGCCGTCAAAGTGGTGCGCCCGGACACGCTCTCTGTGCAGGCGGAGGATGTCGAGGACATTCGCGAGCGCTTCAAGCGTGAGGTCAGCCTGGCCGCCAATTTCAACAATCCCAACATCCTGCCGGTGTATTATAGTGGCTCGGAGCAGGATTATCTCTACATCGTCATGATGTATGCCGAGGATGGTTCGCTCTCCGACGCCATTCGCGGGCGCTCGCGCCGCTCGCTGAGTCTGCCGCTGGATGCCGCGATGACGTCCGACATCGTGTCACAGGTGGCCTCGGCGCTCCAATACATCCATGATCGCGGTGTGGTGCACCGCGATGTGAAGCCCGGCAACGTCCTCATCCAGATCGAACCGAGCGGCCACTGGCGCCTGATGCTGGCGGACTTTGGCGTGGCGCGCGGGCCGGACTCGAACACAGCGCGCACGCAGGTTGCTGGTACCTTCACCTACATGGCCCCCGAGCAGTTCGACGGCAAGTTCTCGCCCGCCACCGATCAATATGCGCTGTCCGTCATGACGTATCAATTGCTGGCCGGACGCCCGCCATTCGAGGGCGAGCTGGGCGCGCTGACGCGCGCGCACATGTATGATGCGCCGCCGTCGCTACGCAAGTTTAATCCCGCCGTGCCGCCGCAGATGGAAGCGGCGATCCTGCGCGGGCTGGCCAAAGACCCGGCACAGCGTTTTCCGAATGTGACGGCCTTCGCGCGCGCGGTGGAGGCAGGGGCCGATGCGGGCATGGCGCCGGTCGCTGCGCCGCCACCTGTAACGGAGCGCGCCGCGCCTATGTCCGTGGCGGCGCCGCCGTGGCCGGGTGGGCCTGCTGGCGCGCAGGGCAAGCCGCGCGGCGCGGGCGGCGGCGGCATGGGACGGCTGTGGTTGGCGGTGCTGGCGGTGATCGTGCTGCTGACCGCTGTGGTCGGCGGCGGCGCGTACTTCAGCAATCAGCAGCATCTGGCGGCGGTGGCAACCGAGACGGCGCAGGCCAACGCGACGCTCACGCAACAAGCGCAGGCGTCCACCTCGCCATCCACGACGGCAGGCGCCACGGCGACAGTGGGCGCCACGGTGACGCCCAACGGCCCCACCCCCACCACCGCTCCCTCTACCCCACCACCGGGCGTGGGCAGCCAGGTCTTCGCGAATCCGGCCCCCACCTGCGATGGCCAGGCCACTCCGGTGTGGACCTCCGATGGCGCCACCGTCACGTGTGTAGGCGCCACGCAGGTCGATCTCGCCTCGCCCAAGGCAGGCTCGCTGGCCTGCCTCTCCGCAAATGCGGTGCAGAAGGGCGATGGCTACATGCAGACGACGGTTGACCCGCAGAGCGGCAAAGCCGAGATTGGGGTGCGTCAGGGGGTCGGGAACACGACGACCGGCACGTCGTTCAATATCGAGGGCTACTACCTGGCGGTAGATGGCGCCCATGGCGCCTACGTGATCTACTCTGTGGACGCCGCTGGCCAGCCAACGACCCTGCGGCAGGCGCGTCTGGTCGGAATCCCCCCGCAGCAGTTTACCTTCGGGCTCATGTTCCAGGGGTCGAGCCTGACGCCGTATGTCAACGGGCGCGCTTATCCGTCGGTGACGAACACGGCGTTCACCACTGGCTGGGTGGCGATCTGCACCGATGGCGCTGGCTCCTTCAGCAACGTGCAGCTCTACAACGTCGGCGGGTAGACCTCGGCCCTCTGGCCTTCACGTGGTAGGGATTCGGGCCGGGAGGTGCGGCGTGGGGCAAGCGGAACCTCTCTCCCTGTCCCCCTCCCCTCCGCGGGAGGGGGAACCCAGGCCAGAGATTGTGGCGAGTGGCGGCGTTTTCGACATACCGCGATTCCGGCTCCCCCTCACCTGCGGGAGCGGGGGCTGAGGTCGCGGCTACTTCGTGACGTTGAAGCGGAACTCGATGATGTCGCCATCGCGCACGGTGTAGTCTTTGCCTTCCAGGCGCACCTGGCCGTGTTCTTTCGCGACTTTCATCGAGCCGCCAGCGCCCATCAGATCATCGTACGAGATAACCTCGGCGCGGATGAAGCCCTTCTCGAAGTCGGTGTGAATCTTGCCAGCGGCGGTCGGCGCTTTGGAGCCGCGTGTCACCGTCCAGGCGCGCACTTCATCCTCGCCTGCGGTGAGGAATGAGATCAGATTGAGTGTGCGGTAGCCGACCTGAATCACGCGGTCGGCGCCGAGCGCGGGCAATCCTAGCGAGGCCAGGTATTCCGCCGCGTCCTCTGGCGCCAGCTCTTCCAGCTCAGCCTCCAGGCGGGCGGAGACGGCCACCAGCTCCGCGCCATCCGCCGCTGCGCGCCTGGCCAGCGCGTCCACCTGGGCCATCTCGCCCTCGCCCGCTGGCGCCGCAGCGCCGTCGCCCGCCAGCAGCGCCGCCGCTGAGGCCAGCGTGTCCTCGCTGACATTCGCCACGTACAATCGGGGCTTGATCGTCAGCAGAAACAGTTCGCGCAGGATGACATCCTCGGGCGCGCTGAAGGTCAACTCGGAGGCTGGACGACCCTCGTTCAGGTGGTCGCGCAAGCGTTTGAGAAACTCCAGCTCTTCGTTGAATTTCTTGTCGCCCGACTTGGCTTTGCGCGCGGTCGTCTCGATGCGCTTATCCACGGTGGCCAGATCGGTGATCGCCAGCTCGGCCATCAGGTCGTCCAGGTCGCGCACGGGATTGACGCTGCCAGCAGGATGCGGCGCCTGGGGATTGTCGAAGCAGCGCAGCACGACCGCCAGCGCGTCGGCGCTGCGGATGTGGCCGATGAACTCCGCCGAGAGCCCCTCGTGTCGCTCATGCTCGCTGGCCTGCCCGATGCCTGCGACATCCACGAACTCGACCGTCGTCGGCACGATCTTGCGCGGGTGGAAGATCGCCGCGAGCTTGTCCAGCCGCTCATCTGGCACCTGCACGACGGCGCGATTCGCCTGCACCGTGCTGGTGGGATAGCCTGAAATCTGCGCTCCGGCGCGCGTGAGCGCATTGAAGAGTGTCGTCTTTCCGGAGAGTGGAAGGCCGATGATACCCACGGTGAGTGACATGAAGCGCTCCATCGCCTGGGTTCAGGCGGTCAATGCAGGCCGCGCGCCATAGGCTGGCGCGCGTCATGGCTGAATTCGTCAGGGCGCCGCGCGCGAGGCGACGCAGCAACGACAGAGTATATCACGCCCGCCGCCGTCTCGCCTGAATCCATACAGCGCTGCGGACAGAAGCGCCCATCCCGCGACGTCGAGTCCATCACAGGATCACCGCAAGATAGAAGAAGTTTTCTTCGTTCGCTGCTGGTAGCATGCTGATGCGCGCAACCTGCGCGAGCATCGCCCATCGTCCGTCTGGCATTCTGGATGCCAGCAGGGGACAAAGCGGGAGACAAGAGGAAGGGAAACCTCGATGAGCATCGATGATCAGCAGCGCCGCTCCAACGACCTCGATAGCGCGGCGCTGCCTGCGGTAGTCGACCGGGCCGCCTGGCAGGCGGAGCTAGACAAACTGTTGGCGCGCGAAAAGGCGCATACCCGTGCAGGGGACGCCATTGCGGCGGCGCGCCGGCGATTGCCGATGGTAGAGGTCGATCCCACGATCCAGCTCGTCGGCGCGCACGGCCCCGTCTCGCTGCTCGACGTCTTCGAGGGGCGCAGGCTGCTGATCGCCTACTACCACATGTGGCATACTGGTCAACCCGCTGAGGCCCAGTGCGAGGGCTGCACCTTCTTCAATGGCCAGGTGCGCGAGTTGTCCTATCTGCATTCCCGCGATGTCACCTATGCCACGTTCTGCGAGGGGCCATACGAGGAGAGCGCCCGCTACCGCGAATTCATGGGCTGGGATGTCCCGTGGTACTCAGCGCAGGACGCCGACGCTCTGCTCGCTGGACGCGACTTCGGCATGCAGGTGTGCTACCTGCGGGACGGCGACCGCGTGTTCGAGACCTACTGGAATAGTGGCCGTGGCGGAGAGGTGATGACTCCCAGCTATGGGTTGCTGGATATGACCGTATATGGCCGGCAGGAGACGTGGGAAGACTCGCCCGCTGGCTGGCCGCGGCGTTGGTCCAACACTGGCGAGCAGTTCCGCACCGACGGACGCCCTACCGCGCAGTGGTCACGGCTGGCAGCCGGACGCTCCGACGACCTCGGCGTCAGCGCCGCCTCACACCGCGTTGACCAGGATGGCTGCCCACACCACCACCACTGAGCGAAACCGTCTAGACGCTCTCATACGGCCGTTGCCCGTTGCAGCCTGCCGCCCGTCGCGTGGTGGGCTGCTTTCGGCGTTAGAGGTCGCCTGCTTCGCTTGGTCGCTGTGCGCTGGGGAAGGAGGTGTGGGCCACAATCGCATTCGAGGCGATGTCTTCACTCGCCGAGAGTGGCGCCATCTCGCGCAGGCTCTCTTCGGCGGGTGGTGGCGCAGGCGGCTCGCTCATCACCGGGGGATAGGTTCTGCCGGGATCCTGAGATGGCGAGGATGGCGGGGTGAGGCCGCTCGCCGCTGCCCAGCGATTGGCCTGCCAGAGCATCGCGCCGTCGTACGCGCCAGCATCCCCATGATAGGGGCCGCCGTTGAGGGGCTGGAGTCGCGCCGGATTCAGGCCCGACGATGGGGTGGGCGCGCGCCAGTGGCTGCTGGATGCATCGCCGCTCATGCCGTCTGTGTGGTGTGGCGGCTGCCCGCCCTTGTGGATGGCGATGGCGTGCGTGACCTCGGCGATGGCTTCCTTGAGGTCGGGGCGCGCCTCGATGTTGCCGTCCGGGATGCGATCCCAGATGCGGTGCGCATCCTCTATATCGCCCTCGCGATAGCAGAAGTAGCCCAGTAGCGCGCGCGCGTCGAAGACGCTCAAGCGCTGCCAGAGCAGCAACCGCTCCGATGGCTCCCGCAGCGCCTGATCGGTGATGCTGGCCGCGTCGATGCGCCGATACAACGGCATGCCAAACAGGCGGAAGGGTGCGCCGTGGCACAGTATCAGACGGCGCGGTGTGGCGGGCTGCACGGTGTTGAGCGGCTCCAGGCCGATGAAGAAGGCTTTGGTCCAGGGGCCAGCCTGCCAGACGGCGATCAGGATAGCGAGGCCAACCAGACGTCCGAGGTAGCGCTCCCAGGTGAAGGGGCCGACCGCAGTGGCGACGCCTAGCACGGCCAGCCCGGCGCCCAGCAGCCACGCTCCGTACACCAGCCGTTTCTTATCCACGTTGAGCAGGTCGTAGTGGTGGTGCATGGGCGTGGCGAGGAACGGCAGCGGAAACTCGGTGTGCGGGAAGCCGCGACTGGAGCCGAAGCGCTCGACGAAGAGGAAGCGGCGGAAGAATTTGACCAGGATGCGCGCCGAGATGACCGCCGAGAGTCCCTCCAGCACGAAGGCGCCGCCGATGACGAGCAGCAGCAGCTCCTGGCGCCCGACGATGGCGATGACGGCCAGCATGCCGCCGAGGGCCAGCGAGCCGGTGTCGCCCATGATGAGCTTGGCCCAGCGTTTGCCGCGCGGATGTTGCCCGCCGCGCCACGATGATGGCCAGTTGAATGGCAGATAGCCCAGCGTGGCGCCAGCCAGCGCCAGCGCGCCGATGATGAGCGGCAGGCGCTGCGGGCCACCTTCATCCAGCAGGATGGCGGCATAGGCGAGGCTGGCGCTGAAGAGCAGACCACCTGCCAGGCCATCCACGCCGTCGCTGAAGTCAACGGCCAGCGCCGTGGCGCTCGCGACGATGATCGTCATGACGATGAAGAAGACCAGCCAGGCGTGCGGCTGCTTGATGAGCAGTTGGCCGATGAGTGGCGTCTGGGTGTAGGGAGGGTAGGCGAGCCGAGTGGTGACATCTTTGGAGGTGACAAGTCGATTGAGCAACCCTGCGGCGACGCCAGAGATCAGAATGACGCCGATGCCCTTTTGTATCTCCGAGATGCCAACGCCCCTGTAGACCTTGCGCGCGTCGTCGATGAAACCTACGATGCCAAAGCCCACCGTGACCAGCAGGATGATGCCGAGCAGCATCCACTGGTCGGTGTTCAGATTGAGCAGCATGCCGCTGAGGATGCACGCGAGGACGATGCCGAACAGCATCGCCACCCCACCCACCAGCGGCAGCTCGCTGGAGCGCGCGCGCACGACGCGCGGCTTGGCGCGGCCACGGCGCACCTCGATCTGGAACGAGCCACTGCCAGCGGATTGATCGGGGCGGAAATCGCCGGGCTTGCGCTCACCGCTGCGGAACCACGGAAAGAGGCCCAGCGCGAGCAGGCAGAATAATGCGCTCGCCAGAAGCGCCATACCGAAGGCGCCCAGCAGAAAGATTCCCATAGTGATTCCCCGCTACCGTTCCGCAGGCGCCGTGTAGCCTGGCGCGCTGCCCCCATACCACTTACAACGCCGCCCAATTTTGGCAGGTAACGACGGCTGGGAGTGATGAAAGCAAACAAACGACCGCTTCATTCGCACATCCCTACGCTGTGGTGGGAGGGGCGTCGGTGAAGCCGAGCGCACTGAGTTCCTCGCGCGCGACTTGCCGGTCGTCCCACGGGAGTTTCTCCTTCCCTATGATGAGGCTTTGCTCGTGGCCTTTGCCAGCCAGCAAGACCGTATCACCCTCCTGCGCACGCGCAAAGGCGGCGCCGATTCCCGCGCGTCGGCCCACGATGCACTGATAGCGGGCGCCCTCTCGCGCGCCCTCCTGCTCCGCGCCAGCCGCGATTTCGCGCAGAATCGAAGCCGCATCTTCTTCGCGTGGATCTTCGTCGGTGATGATGAAATAGTCAGCCAGACGCGCCGCCACAGCGCCCATAACGGGCCGTTTCACGCGGTCACGGTCACCTGCCGAGCCAAAGACTGCGATCAGCTTGCCGCGTGTCAGCGGGCGCAGCACCCGCAGCACTTTCTCCAGGCTATCCGCCGTGTGCGCGTAATCAACCACGACGCTGAAGGGTTGCCCCTTCTCGATGCGCTCCATACGCCCCGGCACGCCAGGAAACACCTTGAGCGCATGTGCGATGCGCTCGACCGGCACGCCGAAGAGGTAGCCGACGCTGATGGCGGCCAGGCAGTTGGCGATGTTGTAGCGCGCGACCAGTGGCGTCTCCACGGTGAAGCTCGCGCCATCGGGCAGGCGCACGTCGAAGCGCGAGCCATCGGCGCGCAGGTCGACCCGCTCGGCGCGCACATCAGCGGGCGCATCGATCGCATAGCTGAGGATGGGCGCTGCGCAGAAGTCGAGCAGGTAGGTGTAGGAGCTGTCGTCGGCGTTCAGCACGCAGGCCTTGGGCGGAGGCGGGGTGAGCGCTTTGGTCGCTTTCGGATCGACCGCCTCGCAGAGCATCGCCTTGGCCCGCCAGTAGGCTTCCTTCGTGCCATGCAACTCCAGATGCTCGGAGGTGATGTTGGTGACGACAGCCACATCGTAGGCTACGCCGTGGACGCGGTAGAGCGCCAGCCCGCTGGAGGTCGTCTCCAGCACGGAGCACTGCGCGCCTGCGCCCACCATCTGCGTCAGGAGCTGCTGGACTTCAGGCGCTTCGAGCGTGGTGAAGCGCGAGTTGTTCTTGACGCGCTCGGCCCCCGCTTTGAAGTCAACCGTGCTCATCAGCCCGCAGCGCACGCCGCCCGCCTCCAGGATGGCGTCGATCAGGTTGGTGGTGGTTGTCTTGCCGTCCGTGCCAGTGACGCCGACGACGGCCAGCCGCTCCGAGGGATGGCCAGCCAGCGCGGCGGCCAGCGCGCCCAGCTCGCGCCGCGAATCGGCCACCTGCGCATAGACGCGGTCGGGGGGCAGATCGGCGGGCGCAGCGTCCACGCCCACGATCATCCGCGCGCCACGCGCCAGCGCATCCGCGATGTAGGCGTGGCCATCGCTCCACTTGCCGCGGATGGCGACGAAGCAGGCGCCTGGCTCGACCTCAGCGGAGTTATAGGCGATGGAGGTGATGGCGCCGTCCGTGGGGCCGGTGACCTCCATCGCGGGTATCGCGGCGAGCGCGCGGGTGATCTGCACGCGAACTTCTCCCTCAGAAGATAGCTACACAACGACGACAACAGTCTGCTTCTGCCCGACGCGGCGCGTCAGTCAGATGTGATGGGCAGGTCGGGCAGCAGGAACTCGCCGCGCGCGACGACGACTGCCTCGCCACCGACGCGCACCTTGCCGATGGCGCCATCACCGCTCTGCTCCACGGTGACGTGCAGGCGGCTGGGACGGCCCATCTGGACGCCCTGGGTGATGGTGATGCGGGCGTGCGCATCCTCCAGCGGTGCGAGCCGATGGCGTACGAGATAGACGCCGCATGGCCCCGCCGCGCTGCCGGTGGCGGCGTCCTCGGTGATGCCAAACTCCTGCACGAACATGCGCGCGTTGACCTGCGAGGCGCCAGCGACGCTAGGCGGCGTGAAGAGGTACGCGCCTGTCTTGGGGTCGGCAGGATGCAGCGCGGCGGCGATCCCTGACCCAGAGCGCGCGCGGTCGAGCGCGTCGGCGCTGGTCAGCGGGATGTAGAGGAACGGCACGCCCGCCGAGCCTAGCTCGATGGGCAGCGCGTCGCTCAGATCGCTGACGGTGAGGCCGAGGCTGCGGGCCAGCGCCTCGCGGTCGCCGCTCCACGGCTCGAACGTCGGAATGGGCTGCCCCATCCACGCGAAACTGAGCCGCGCATCGGCGAAGAGCAGCTCAATCGGGAGCAGGCCAACGCCCGTCTCCAGCAGCATTGGCGACGCGGTATCGGGTGAGATGCGCCCGGCGGCTGCCAGGGCGAAGGTCGCGCCGATCACTGGATGCCCGGCGAACGGCAACTCCAGCTTGGGCGTAAAGATGCGCAGACGCGCAAAGGCGCTCGATTCGGTGGCTGGCAGGACGAATACGCACTCGGAGAAGTTCATCTCGCGGGCGATGTCCTGCATCTCCTCAGGCGTGACGTGTTCGGCATCGAAGAAGACGGCAAGCTGATTGCCGTGGAAGGGTTCACTGGTGAAGACGTCGAGTTGTAGCGAACGCATGCGCCGCATCGAGCCAAGACCTCCGGTCATCGTGTGGAGACTCAGCGCCACACGGTTTCAGATGTTAGAGTACACGATGGCGTCTTTGCCTCGCTCGTCCATTAGGACTTTTTCAGCCCCCACCCCCAGCCCCTCACCCGCTTTGCGGGTGAGGGGAGCCTTGCAGCCAACATGCTCAGAGATGCGGAGTCAGCAGCGTCTGTTTTAGCGCCATCAGGGGTGTGAGCGGGCCGACGCCGCCCGGCACTGGCGAGATCGCGCCTGCCACCTGCGCCACACTCTCGGACGCGACATCGCCGACGATGGAGCCGTCGCTGCGTACATTGATGCCGACATCCACGACCGTCGCGCCGGGGCGAACCATGTCGCCTGTCAGCAGTTCGGCTTTCCCGGCGGCAGAGATAACGATGTCGGCCTGGCGTGTCCAGTGGGCGAGGTCGCGCGTGTAAATGTGGCAGACGGTGATGGTGGCGTCGCGCGCCAGCAGCATGAAGGCGAGCGGCTTGCCAACGGTGTTGCTGGCTCCGACGATGGCGACGCGCTGACCCGCCAGCGGGACATCGTAGCGGTCGAGCAACTCGACGACCGCCGCGCAGGTGGCTGGCACGAAGCTGGGATAGCGCAGAAAGAGGTTGCCCGCGCTGCGCATGCTGATGCCATCGACATCTTTGCGTGGGCTGACGGCCTCGGCGACGATGCGCGGCGAGAGCTGCGGCGGTAGCGGCATCTGCACCAGCAATCCCTGCGTCTCGTCGTCTTCATTCAGCGCCTCGATGCCTGCCCGTAGCGCCTCATTCTCGATATCCTCGGCCAGCGTGACCAGCGAGCCGCGCACGCCGATGTTGGCCGCCTCGCGCAAGAGCTGGCGCACGTAGACATCCGAGGCGGGCTGTGCGCCAACGCAGATGATGGCCAGCCCGGCGGGGCGACCGTGGCGCTCGGCGTACTCGCTGGCCAGCGCACGTAGCTCCTGGCGCACGATGGTGGCGATGGCGCGGCCATCGAGCACCCTGGCTGCTGGCATCGGCGAACCCTCCTGATCGCGCGCCTGATCGCACGCCTGATCGCGCGCCTGAACGGCGCTACAGACCCTCGACGCCCATGCGCCGGTAGACCAGCGCCAGCGTCTCGTCGCGCAGATGCAGCGCCTCATCGCAGGCCGCGCGCGCCTTGGCCAGCGCCGCCGCAGCCGTCTCGTCGCCAGGCAGCAGCGCCACATTGGCCAGCACATTGAGCGCCGCCGCGCGGATGGCCGCCTCGCCGATGGTCGCGGCGCAGGCGGCGTCGGAGAGCACGGTCGTGTTCCCGATCTGGGCGATCTCGCGGGCGAGCTTCATAACCGCGAGTGAGCGGCGCAGCGTGTGTAGCGGCGGCTGCATGGCCTGCTGGAGCGCATCGTGAATCGCGGCCTCGCGCGCCTGGCGCTCCGTCTCGCCCGTTTTGGGCAGCGCGTAGGCGGCGGAAACAGTCTGGAAGGCGGTCGCATCATCCGCCACCAGCGCCACCAGCGCCTCGCGCTCCTCCTGCGCCTGCCGGACGATGTCCTGCGCCTGTGGCTCGACCTCACGATATTTGGCGCGTCCGACCGTGAAGCGCGCCACCATCTCGGCCAAAGCCGCCGCCAGCGCCCCGACCAGCGCGCTCGCCGCGCCACCGCCGGGCGTGGGCGCGTTCGAGCCGAGCGCCTCGGCGAAGTCGCTGACGCTCTGGCTGCTGAGCGATTGTTCGACCTGATGGCCCTCCATGCGGCGTCTCCTCCACTCGTTACGCGCATTACGCCAGCGGGCATTGTATCATGATGACAGACGGCGGCGCGCCGCAGGTGGCGTCACGCTCAGGATGATGCAGGGCGACTGGCGAGGAGATGCGTGTGGCGGCCAGAGATGAGGAGATCGAGCCGGATGAGCGCATCCGCTGGGTCTACGAGCGACTGGTGGAGCAGTGGGGCATCCCACCATGGCAGCCAGACGGCGACGCGCTGGGCCAGTTGATCGCGACGATCCTCTCGCAGCACACCTCTGACCTCAATTCGGAGCGCGCTTATGCCCGGCTGCGGGAAACCTATCCAGACTGGGCGGATGTGCGCGACGCGCCGACTGAGGCGGTGGCGGAGGTGATTCGGGTGGGCGGGCTGGCGCAGGTGAAGGCCGAGCGCATCCAGCGCGTGCTGCGGGCCATCGGCGAGCAGCGCGGCGGCGCGCTCGATCTGACCTATCTGGCCGCGCTGCCTCTGGATGAGGCGCTGGCGGATCTGCGCGCGTTGCCCGGCGTGGGGCCGAAGACAGCGGCCTGCGTGCTGCTCTTTTCGCTGGGCAGACCTGCGTTTCCGGTCGATACGCACGTCTGGCGGGTGACGCGGCGCTTCGGGCTGATTGGCCCAAAAGTCACACCTGAGGCCGCGCACCGCGAACTGGCCGCGCAGATACCGCCTGCATGGCGTCACACCCTGCATCTCAACCTGATTCAGCACGGTCGGCGCATCTGCCATGCGCAGCGACCGGCGTGCGAACGCTGCGTTCTGAATAAGCGCTGCGAGTATACTGGTAACAGGTACAGAGAAGTCTGATGACCCACCACGCAGGCGGGCGGGACACGTTACATCCCTCTCGATAGGTCGTTGAAATCCGAGAGGGGCGACATTGGCAGAAGAGATGCGATAAGGGCGTCGCATCCAGCGGAATGATCCGCACGATGGTAGCGAGGCGGTGAAGCAGGCGCTTCAGACGCCGCCGGTTCCACAGCGAAAAGTCTATGGCAGTCAACAATCCGATGACATCCAGCGCTCACTGGCGCGTCCCTACGATGGAGGCGCTGCGAGAAGAGACGCGGGTCGCGCAGCAGAGCCACACCAGGAAGCAGGCGCTCTACGACGCGCTCCAGATGGCGCCTGCCCACGCCGCCGCCGCTGCGCGCGCCACCGCACACGCGATCTTCGTTGGCGTGCTGGTGGGCGGCGTGTTCGCCGCCCCGGCGCTGGTCGCGGCGGCGCTGATCGTCCTTTTCGCGCCGATGCCGCTCGGCGCGCGCCACCTCGCTCCGGCGCTCATCTTCGCCTCGCTCGCCTGGCTGGCGCTGGCCAT
>DATAED010000075.1:0-11840 GCA_036258195.1 Ktedonobacterales bacterium | reverse complement strand
ACCATCAGCGCTGGCTCGGCTGGCTCCATCGCCGCTACCGCGCCGACGGTCACTGGCGCCACCATTGCGCTGGGGCTGACCTGCGTCACCGCCATCATCGGGCTGATCATCGCCATCGCCACATTGCGCGCTCTGCTGCATGGCGGCTATGGCCCATTCCTGCGCGCCATGGTCTTTGGCTCGAAGGCCAGGGGCGGCCCGCCTGCGCATCTGGATGACGGCGCCTGGGACGCCTCGCACACGCTCAATTATCGCCCCGGCCCAACCGCACCCGACGACTTCTTCGAGCCGCAGAATGTGTATGATGAGCGTAGCGGCGCCCGCCGCGCAGGTTCGCGGGCGCACGGTGACCGCTCGCGGAGACGCGCCCCAACACGCTCACGCCGCGACCGATGGGAATAACGGAGAAGAGGCGACCCATGGCGCGACGCATCGCCCTCTGGCGGATGGAGCTGGGCGCCGGAGTCGCCGCCGCAGTCATCG
Organism: Ktedonobacterales bacterium; assembly: GCA_036258195.1. Classification (GTDB taxonomy): domain Bacteria; phylum Chloroflexota; class Ktedonobacteria; order Ktedonobacterales; family JADMIN01; genus JAKAIY01. The sequence goes on along the minus strand of DATAED010000075.1, from coordinate 11,357 downwards.
GAGTGGTGACACTGCCCATGGCGCTGCTGGCTCCGCTCTATCCGCTCTGCGACGCCGCGCTGGCTGCCTCAGGAACCTGCCCGGGCGCCACCCGCTACGTCTCGCTGTTGGCGGCCCGCCCCGGCGCCGATGTCTGGGCGCTGCTGGTTGGCCTGCTGGCGCTGACGCTGGTGGGCGCGGTCGGCGCCATCGCCGATGCGCGCTCGCAGCATGCGCCCGCCGCCCGCATGCTCTCTGGCGCGGGGCTGCTGGCGCTGTGGGGCGCGACGCTGGGGGTCTTTGCCATCTGCGCGCTCGGCTCCCGCGGGCCGCTGGGGCTGCTCTATCTGCCCTCGACGCTGGCGCTGGCGCTGGCTGCCTATGTGGGGCTGCTACGTCGGGTATCCGCCCGCCGTGCTGCCGCGCGCGCCGAGGACGCTGAGTGATCAGCCTGACCGCGCCCACGTCCGGGTCGCTCGCCCATCTAGAGGATTCAGGAGGATACCATGCGTCCTGCTGTCATCGTCTTCGATCTGTATGGCACACTGGTGGATGGCTATTCATACTCGGCGCATGAGCGCGCGCTCGTGGAGATGGCTGCGACGCTCCAAACGCCAGACCCACAGGCCTTCGCCATGAGTTTCGCCTACGATACCTGGCGGGCGCGTGGTACCGGGTTGTTTCCCACCATCGAGGACAACATCGCCTGGATCTATGAGGAGTATGGCTGGCCGCTCGACCCAGAGCGGCTGGCCGAGGCGATCCGCATCCGCACGGCGCTCGTGCGCGAGGGGCTGGTTCCGCTGCCCGGTGCGCTCGACGCCCTCCAGACGCTCCGTCAGCGGGGCCACCGCCTCGGCCTCATCAGCGATTGCTCCGCTGAGACGCCGCAGCTCTGGGTGAGCCTGCCCTTCGCGCCGCTGATCGAGCAGCCCATCTTCTCGTGCGCTGTCGGCTATCTCAAGCCCGATCCGCGCATCTACGAGATCGCCTGCGAGCGGCTGGGCGTCGCGCCGGGTGATTGCCTCTATATCGGCGACCGCCCCGAGGAGGTCATCGGCGCGCGAGCCGCAGGGATGCGCGCCATCCGCGTGCTCCCGCCACATGACGACACCTACGAAGCCCGTGAGCTGAATCGCCCCACCTGGGATGGCCACGAGCTGGAGAGTGTGGCCCAGCTTCCGGTCCTGCTGGACTCCGAGGATCGGCCTGCATGAAAAGGCCCCTCTTCTACAGGAAGAGGGGGAATGAGGGGCGACATCGTTACGCGGGGAAGAACGGCGCCTGCGGAAAGAAGTGCGCTGGCGAGAGATGCGGGGGCAGCGAGAGGGTTACCAGCGTGGCGCCTCTCACTGGCTCGAACTGCAACGCGCCGCCCACCTGCTCGATGGCGCGACGCATCGCGTGGATGCGCTCCAGGCTGTCGGGTTGTGTCAGCAGGGCTTCATAGACGATGACCGACTGCAAGTGCTGAACGATGGTGACGCTCTCCTTCCTGAACAACGTCAGGCGCCGAGCCATGGAGGTCTGGCGCCTCCACGCTACGCCGCGCATGACATCCTTCGCAGCGTTCCTCATGATCCATCGTGCGCTGTGCGGCGCGCTTTCCTTCGATGCGACGCCGCGATGCGCTCGACGAACCAGAAGATGTTCTGTGTCGCTATTGTACCTGAAAAATGTCGAACATGTCAGTGTTTCAATCAGCCAAACGGAGACTGTTCAGCAATCAACCGTTGCGCATGTTGTACCAGGCGGCGCGCAGCTTGCCCCAGCCGAGGCTGGAGAGGCTCAGCGGCTGGAAATGTAGCGGGTTGAGCTCCGGCGGCGTCGCGTAGAGCTGCCGCGACCAGTAGACCGGGCGGATGAAGTTGGGGCGCGCGGGCAGCAGCATGAGCGCGTGCCGCCACTCGCGCTCGACGAACTGCGAGGCCGCCGCACGCCGCGACCAGAAGAGCTGGAAGATGTCGGCGTCGTTGATGGCCTGGATCAGGCGCGGATCCCACTGCTGGCCCGATTGCAGCAGCGTCACATCGCGCAGATACTGGTCGCCCATCGAGCGCGCCGCCGACTCGCACGACTCCACCACGGGCATATCCTGGTGCGAGTACGAGGCGAAGATGTGGCGATAGGCGCGCGCGATGGCTTGCTGGTAGGCGTCGGGCGAGTCGAGCCGCGCCATCGCCTGCCCCACGAACATTGAGATGGGTACCTCGCCGCGCAGGATCATCCCCTGATAGAACTGCACAACGCCGTTCACCGATTGGCCGGGCTGCGCCGTCTCGGCGCGCATGCGGAACTCGTGCTGCTGCACGTCCTCCTGCCAGGTGACATCGAGCACGTCCGGATTGAACTGGAAGCCCGGCGCCGAGGGGACGATGCGCAGTTTGGTTCCGCGCTGCATCCCCGCAGATCGCTCGGAGCGTCCGGGGCGATAGTCGCTCAGCTTGCCGCCCAGCCGCTCCGCCGCCAGGCCGCCGACCTGCGCCAGCGCGGCGGGCGTATCGAGTGAGAGGTAGACAATCATCGGCTGCCATTGCTGCGGCTGCATCTCGCGCGGATGATAGGCGGTGAAAGTCACCTGCTCCAGGCTGCCCGAGAACGGCGCAGGCGCTCCGGTCGTGGCGCCTTTGCCGCGCGGCTGGGTGATGGGCTGCGGCGTGGGCTGCGGCGCCACATAGCCCGGCTCCGGCGCCGATGGCATTGGCGGCTCATAGATTGGCGGCGCCGCAACGCTTCCGATGACGCCCGGATCCACGAATGGCGGTGGAGCGGCTGGCACAGGCGCAGGTGGTGGCGCTGCTTCGGCAGGCGCTTCTGGCGCTGGGGCGGGCGGCGGGACTGACGTCGCATCCCGCTCCGAGCCATCGGGCGGAAGTGGCGTCAGGGCGCCCGTCGTGGGCTCGTTATCGACTTCTTCGTCGTAGTCACTGCTTGCCGAGCGCTCCGCCTCGAACGCCCAGTCCGTCGCCGAGGCGCCAGCGGAGGGCATGATGTCGGCAGGCGCAGGGGCGGCCATGCCATCGGCGGCGGAGATGATAGATGCGACCTCAATGCCCAACGCATCGGGCGCCAGACCGCTGCCAGAGATGTCGATGCCCCCATGGTCAACCAGTTCGGCCAACTCGTGCGACAGCGGTGTGTCATCGAGCAGCGCCAACGCAAATTTCGCCTCGACGCCGCGCACGCGCTTCGTCTGGAAGGCGCGTACCTCCGACTCCACCCACGGCGACTGCGCGGCGGCCTTCGACCAGCAGACGACGAGTATCGTCGCGTCGCGCAGCGCCTGCTGGCTCGCCTGCACGTAGTCGCCGCGCCCAGGCGCGCCGCTTGCGTCAAAGGCGACGTGGTAGCCGCTCTCGCGCAGGCGCGTCGCGATGGCCTCCGCCTGCGGCTGATCGGAGCGCGCGAAGGTGATGAAGACGCTCGGCGTCGGTAGCGCGACGCCGTAGTCAGCCTCGCGAATGGGGTTGGTCGGGGCATCCTGTGGAGCAGAGGCCGGGGCGGCAGGCTGGACGGCTGTGGTCGGGGGCGTTGGCGTCGTCGCGCCCAGCGCTGGAGTCAGCATGTCGGCGATGGTTGCGGGCGTCGACGTCCAGCCATCCACGGCGTTGTAGCTTGCCAGCTCAGGAGGCAGCGGAGTGGCGTCCAGCCAGACGGGGATGAGCTTGCGACCACCGCCGCGCGCCATCTGCGATTGGAAGGCGCGCGTCTCGGATGCGATCCAGGGCGACGCGGCGGCGGCCTGGGACCAGCAGACGATCAGCGCATCGGCCTCGCGTAGCGCCACCTGGCTTGCCTGCACATAGTTCCCGCCGCCGTGGGCGCTGGATGGGTCGAAGATGACCGTGTAGCCGCGCTGGCGCAGTGTCGCAGCGATTGGCTCGACGCGCGGGATATCTGTCCGCGCATAAGCGATAAAGACCGTAGGGGATGCGTTGGACATTGCGCGCCTCCTCGTACCAGGCTCCGCGTTCTGCCAAGCAGTGTAGCATACTGCGCAACAGCGCGCAGCGCGGGCCTGAAGAGGCGCACAATGCGCCCTGTTCCGGCGTGGCGTGCTCGACTCAGGTCGAGGGCAGCGCGTGGTCGTCGGTGGGCTGGCGCGGCGCAGGGCGGCGCAGGGCGGCGAGCCTGCTGACCAGGCTCCTCGCGGGTGAGTCCGGCGACTGCGCGTGCGCCGCCTGCGCGGCCCGCTCGGCCTGGGTCGCTTCCTCGGCGCGGGAGCCTGGCGCGTTCCCATTGCCTGCCTGCCGCTGATTGCGGTAGAGCTGTGGCAGCGTCGCGCTCAGCGGTCGCAGCCCACTTACCCAGGCGTTGATCTCGGCGCCCAGCAGCGTGATGACGCCAATGTAGTAGAGGAAGATCAGGATGACGATTGCCAGTCCGGCGGCGGATCCGAGGCCAGCGTTCTTCAGGAAGATGCGCTGGTAGATCGGGAAGAGGAGTTCAAACAGGTTCAGCAGCACGGCAGTCGCCAGCGCGCCCGGCCAGGTCGTCGCCCAGCGCTGCTGGATGTTGGGCACGACGTAATAGATCGCCGCGAACAGGATGAAGGCGACGATCACCCCGCCGATGAAGCCCTCGACGGTCAGGACAAAGCCATTGCTCTGGATGCCCGATGGCAGCACGTAGCTCAGCACAAACGCCGGCACGCTGGAGGCGAAGAACGACAGCGGCGCCAGAACCAGGAACAGCAGCATCATCAGGATGGCCATGGTGTTCTGCTTGAGGAATGGCCGCACATCCACCCGAAAGATCACCGCAAAGACGTTATCCAGCGCGACAAAGAGGCGCGACCCTGAAAAGATCGCCGTGATGATGGCGATGGCGAGCAGTATGCCCGCGCTGCGGCGCAGTTCGGCCATCCCGCCGGTAACGAGGGAGTGGCCGGCGCCCCCAGGGAAGCGGCTGCCCAGCGCTACCACGAACGAGTGATAGGCCTCCGGTGAGAGCGACCCCACGATGAGGCCTGCAATCGCCAACACTGCCAGCAGGATCGGCGCGATGGCGGTCAGATAGTTATAGGCCAGCATGCCAGAGAAGTTGAGCATCCAGTCTTCACTGACTTTGGCATAGAAGCTCGTCGCCTTCTTGACCTCGCGCTTGGCGCGCGCGACGCCGTTCGCCGTGTCGTCAGACTGCGTAGCCGCCTGACCCATCTGACCACCAAACCTTTCTGCTGCGCTCCTCACTCCCGATGCGCCAGAGAATCGCATCAGCGGCGCCACACTCATCGCCAGCCGCGCCACTGCCACCCGGGGCTCATCTGTTTGCATGTGTTTGCAGCGAGAGCCTATGCCAAACGCGCGGGGCGTTACACCGCCTGCCGCTTTCGCGTTGTATCTCACAGTCAGGTGAGCGCAGATCAGCGCAGCGAAAATGGGGGTGGCAGCGGATGGCGTCCAAGCGGCGAGGCGCGCGAGCGTCTGCGTTCAACGACGACGCGGCCCCCAGCGCGGAGCCGCTCTTCCCCGACGATGCGCTGGAGCCAGCGCTACCCGCCGCTGCGCCGGACGCTGCGCCGCCCGCCGCTGGCTGGACGCCGCCGCTCGCGCAGCCCTACCTGTCGCCCGCGCTGGCGCCCGACCCGATGCGTCCCTCCGCCGCGATGGATGACCCCGATCTGCCCTGGTGGCTGGCGTTGAATCGCATCAAAGGCATTGGCCCGGCGCGCTTCACCCTCCTGCTCGACGCCTTTGGCTCGGCGCGGGCCGCCTGGGAGGCTGCGTCCGCCGACCTGCGTCAGGCCGGGCTGGATGAGCGCACCACCAGCGCCTTCGAGCGCCAGCGTCGCGCCATCAACCCGGCGGCGGAGCTTGAGCGCCTCATCAGCCAGCGCATCGGCGCGCTGCGTGTCATCGATACGGAGTACCCGCGACTGCTGCGCGAGATTCCCGCGCCCCCACCGCTCATCTACGTGCGTGGCGCGCTGCTCCCCGATGACGATCTGGCGGTGGGCGTGGTCGGCACACGCAACATCAGCGCCTACGGGCGACAGGTGACGGAGCGGCTGGCGGGCGATCTGGCGGCGCAGCATGTCACCATCGTCAGCGGGCTGGCGCGCGGGGTCGACACACATGCCCACATGGCCGCGCTCGAAGTCGGCGGGCGCACCATCGCCGTGCTGGGCTGTGGCCCCGATCTGGTCTACCCGCCGGAGAATGCGCGGCTGGCGGCGCGCATCGTGGAGCAGGGCGCCATCGTGACCGAGTTCCCGCCCGGCACGCAGCCCGAGGCGGGCAACTTCCCCGCGCGCAACCGCATCATCAGCGGCCTCTCGCTGGCCGTGCTGGTGACGGAGGCGCCCGAGGCCAGCGGCGCGCTCATCACAGCGCGCTTCGCCGCCGAGCAGGGGCGCGACATCTTCGCCGTGCCGGGCGCCATCACCAGCCGGGGCAGTGTGGGAACGAATCGGCTTATCCAGGATGGCGCGAAGCTGATCCTCTCAGCGGAAGATGCGCTGACCGAGCTGAACCTGAGCATGGTTCCACAGCAGATGGAGCTGCGCGAGACGCTGCCCGCCGACGAGACCGAGGAGGCGCTGATCGCCAGCCTGCGCGCCGCCAGCGACCCGCAGCACATCGACGATCTCTGCCGCGCCAGCGGGCTGCCAGTCGCGCGCGTCTCTGGCGCGCTGGCCATGATGGAGCTGAAAGGCATGGTGTCGCTGGTCGGGCCCATGACCTACGCGCTGCCCCGCTGACTCCCCGCTCTGGCAGGGTCGGAGGAGGGAGCTTGGCGCTGGCCCAACTCCTCGACCAGCGCGAGCATCGCGCGGGAGCGCTGCTCCTGCTCGGCGAGGGTCGAGAGCCAGCGGTCGGAGGCCAGGTACACATCTTCGTCGGGGCGCGGTGTGTCGAGCGCGTGGCGCAGATTGGCTGTCTCGCCGCTGTCGAGCTGAATCAGCATACGCAGGATGGCGGCTGTGCTGAACCCAGCGCGTGAGAGCATGCGGATGATGCGCAGGCGGCTGATCTGCTGTGCTCCGTAGCGCCGATAGCCGTTCTCCGGGTCGCGGGGGATGTCAATGAGGCCGTTGCGATCCCAGCCACGCACGACATCGATGGAGACGCCCAGCAGCCGCGCCACCTGCCCGATACGCAGCGGTTGCGCTGTCGCGCCGCCGGGCAGCCCATCGGCGGGCGTGGCGTTGGTCTGGTCGGCCCAGCGCTCCAGCACGGCCGCAGCCAGATTGGCGTGGACGCGCTCAGCGTGCGTCAGCTCCAGCCGCTGACCCGCCAGCGCCAGCGCGCCCGCCAGATCACTCTCCACCACTGCCTGCGTGAGTTGCGCGCCCAGGTCGAAGATGGCCTTGCCAGGGTATGGGCCACGGTAGGCCAGGCAGGCCAGCCGCAGGCAATCCAGATGGCGCTGGGTGAAGCGGCGATAGCCCGACGGGCTGCGCTCCACGGGTGGCAGGATGCCGCGCTCCACATAGCGCCGCACCGTATTGGGATGCACGCCCACGGCCCGCGCCAGCTCTGATGTGTAGAGATAGCTCATGCTCCACCTTCTTCGCTGGAGCATAGCACGCGCTGAGCGTCCAGGAGTGATTCTGGAGCGTTTCAGGCGCTGGCGAACTGGCTGGCCCATGCGCCGTATTTGCGCCCCGGCTTGGTTGGAATCTGGCGCAGGTCGAGGAAGGCCAGCGTCCACACCTGCTGCGCCATTGGATCCATCGTGCGCAGCAGCGTCGCCCAGATGCGCTCCCACGCGCCTGACGCCTCCAGCCGCACGAAGCGCCGCCAGCATGTCACGGGATCACCGTAGGCTGCGGGCATGTCGTGCCAGCGACAGCCGTTGCGCAGGACATAGAGGATGCCTTCGAGCGTGCGGCGGTCGTGGGCGCGCGGGCGGCCCGTGCGCGCGGGCGGCGGCAGCAGCGGGCGAATCGCCTCCCACTGCGCGTCGGTCAGCGCGACAGCGAGCGCGGTCGCCTCGCGCCGCTTGATCACATCCGCCGTCGCCGTCCACATCTCGATGAGGCTGTAATAGGACTCGTTGTAGTGCTCCACTCGTGCGATTGCCAGCAGGTCAGCCTCGCCCGGCAGGATGCTCACCTCGCGCCACTGCTCGCCGACGAAGGCCTTCAGGTGGTCGAGGTCGCGCCAGACCGACACGAAAACATACTCATCGGGCTTCGTCGGGTCTGGCTCGCCAATCGAGACCGCCAGGCAGCCCTCCTGAGCGCGCATCAGTGGCTCACTGATGGTGCGGCACAGACGGTCATACGCCGGACGCGCGCCGCGCTTGAGCCGCGCCCGAAACACGCGAATGATCATCGTAGAGTCCTCCACTCACCCAGCTCGGCGCATACGCGGCGCTCAGTCGGGTATCTCATCTGGCACGCTGAACGAGACGCGCAACATCTGCTGATCATACAGATTCCATGCGGCGTCCGGACTGACACTGGCCCACTGGATGCGCTGCGCAGAGCTGGCCCGCAGCGTGGCGACCCCGTACCAGTCTGTGATGATATTGGCGTACGTATCCTGCATGGGGCCGAGCACCAGCAGCTTCACCTGGCTCAGCGTGACGCCACTCGACCACAGCGCCGCGTTGGCCTTGTAGCAGAGCAGCTTGACCAGCGCATGCGCGGCGGCGACCTGTTGATCGGTCAGTGGCACAAGGCCCGCGATGGTGATGGTGATCGTCGCCGTCTGCGTCGCCGCGTCCCACTGCACGTCGATGGCGCGCACCAGCGTCCCGATGGCCTGCCGCGTGTGCGCGCCGAGCTGCGTGGCGGGGCCAGCCGCCGCGATCAGCTTTGGCGTGGCCAGCGGCGTCGCGGTCGGCGTCGCGGTGCGCGAGGCGCCGCCGGGCACGACGCCACAGCCCGCCAGCAGCCAGCCCATCAGCAGCGCCGCCACCAGCGCCGCCACCAGCGCGACGGATGCCTGTCGCCCTCCCGACCGCATAGCGCGCTCCCCTGAACGAGCCCCTCCGATAGCTTGTCGGCGCCTTGCGTGCGCCTGATCGAACGCTATCATGGGGGCTGCGCGCCGGTCAATTTCCTGTTGCAAAACTCCGCAAAACTCCGCAAAATTCCGCAGTAGTCGCCGGAGTCAGCTCCAACGCACGGCGTCGTGATAGCGTAATAGCGTATGCTATGGGATGTAGGCTGCGGGCAAGTCGCCCGCCGCGCGGTGGATGCGCAGTGGAGGGAGCTATCCGATGATGACGGAGCATGCGGCGGAAGGTGGCGCCCCAGCGTCGGAGGCGAGCCAGCCTCAGATGGCGCAGATGAGCCAGGCGCTCTCGGCCATCTCACACGAGATCAAGAATCCGCTGGCCAGCCTCAAACTCAACGCGCAGATGATCGCGCGCGCCATCGAGCACGGTCGAGCGCCACGCGCGGAATCAGCCGCGCTGCTGACCCAGGCGGTCGATCAGCTCAACCAGATCGCCAGCGCGCTGAGCGACATGGCGCGCGCCGAGAGTGGCCGCATGACGCTGACGATGCGCTGTGTGGACGTGGGCGCGCTCCTCCAGCGTGTCGTGGCGGAGTCCGTCGACGAGGCCCACGACCAGCGCATCAGCGCCGAGCTACCCCCGCAACGCTCCGCGCCGCTGCTGGCGCAGGCTGACCCCGCTCGCTTGCAACAGGTCATCGCCGCGCTGCTCTCGAACGCCCTGAAGTATTCGCCTGCGCAGGCGACCATCACGCTGGCGGCGCGGCGCGTGGGCCATCGGCTGCGGGTGGAGGCGCGCGACCAGGGGCCGGGCATCGAGCCGCAGGATCGCTCCCACATCTTCGAGCCGTTCTATCGGGGCGCCACGCTGCCCCAGCGGCCAGGCGGCTCCGAGCTGGGACTGGGCCTCGCCATCGCCCGCCGCATCGTCGAGCTGCACGGCGGCCAGATGGGCGTGGACGCTCCCACCAGCCAGGCTGAGGGCCACGGCGCCATCGTGTGGTTCACCCTCCCCTCGACGCCCTGTAGCTGAGGGTCGGCGCGCTGGCGGTCGGCGCCCCGCGTTTGACGCTGTCAGAACCCCCACGCTACAATCCAAGCGACATCCCAGTGAGCATTTCGGCGTATGCGACGCAGCAGCGCATGCGCGCAAAGAGGAGCAGTATTGCATGGCAGTCGAAAGCGCATCGTTCACGCCGACGCTGAAGGTCGGTGATGAGGCGCCAGATTTCACCCTGGCCTCCGCCACCACCGATGGCTCGGTGACGCTCAGTGAGTTTCGCGGCAAGAAGAATGTCGTGCTGGCCTTCTTCCCCTTCGCCTTCAGCTCCACCTGCTCGGCGCAGATGCCCTCCTATGAGGCCGAGCTGGATCGCTTCCGCTCCTACGACACTGAAGTGATCGGCATCAGCGAGGACTCCAAGCACGCGCTGGCCGCCTGGGCCAAGCAGCTCGGTATCACCTTCCCGCTACTCATCGACTTCTATCCGCAGGGCAAGGTGGTCGATCTCTATGGCGTGCGCCACCCGGCGGGCATGGCCGAGCGCGCGCTCATCGTGATCGACAAGAGCGGCAAGGTCGCCTGGATTCACGTGCACCGCCCCACGGGCGAGGCGCCCGACAACGAGGAGCTCTTCGAGGTTCTGCGCAAGCTCAGCTAGAAGAACCTCACCCCCAGCCCCCCTCTCCCGCGAGGAGAGGGGGAAGCGGAACGACCTCACCCCCCAGCCCCCTCTCCCGCGAGGAGAGGGGGGAGTCAAATGAGCAGAATTGAGGGCGATTTCATGCCGATGTCGCGCCGCTGCATCCCCTACACCCCGCGACGACGCGAACTGGCCGAGACGACGTTCGCGCTCGTCACGACGGCGGGCGTTCACCTGCGCGACCAGCAGCCATTCGACCTGGCGGGCGACAACTCCTGGCGACTGATCCCTGGCGATGTCGCCAGCGACCGGTTGATGGTGACGCACGAGCACTACGACCATCGCCACGCCGACCAGGACATCAACTGCGTCTTCCCGATTGATCGCCTGCGTGAGCTGGCGGCGGAGGGCGTCATCGGCGGCGTCGGAGACAAGCATCTCGGCTTCATGGGCTACACCCAGAAGATTCGCGACCTCTACGAGCGCGCCGCGCCCGCGATGGCCAAGGAGATCGAGCGGTCGCGCGCCGACGCCGTGCTGCTGACCGCTGGCTGACCGCTCTGCCATCGCACGGTCGTGTCGATTCAACGCGAGATTGAAATGCTGGGCCTGCCTACCGTCCTCATTACCCTGCAGCCCAAAGCCTCAGCGGAGATGGGCCCGCCGCGCGCCATTCATCCAGCCCGCTTCACGCTCGGCGATTCACTGGGGCTGCCCGACCGGCCCGACATCCAGCGCGCCGTGCTGCTGGATGCGCTGCGCCGCTGGGAGGCGCGCGAGGAGCCGGGCCACATCTGGGAGCTGGAGTATCCCGCCTACACGC
>DATAED010000074.1:0-9854 GCA_036258195.1 Ktedonobacterales bacterium | reverse complement strand
CCGGTTGTCCTCCGGGTTCATAGGCCGTGGGTAACGCGCGGCCGAGTGGCTGGACTGCGACGCCTGCGCGAGCGGCTCCAGCGCACCCAAGTCCGAGTCGCTCGGCCGATTCGGATGTTCGGCTCCGACCTCGTGAGGGTCGCTGATCGTTGGGCTGAGCTTGAGGAGTTCATCGATCACGTGCAGCCGCCGGCGACCCAGGACTCCTACGTCCGCCTATTCGAGGAGCTCGGACGTCTTCACGCGGCGCTCAAAGCAGTCTGGGAGCCCAGTCCGCCCGAACCTCTCGATGACCACAGGACATTCGGCCAACTACGTTACTCGGTCGGCTTCACACGCCGTCGGCTCGGGCCCCGTAGCGAGCCGGTCGTGCGTCGGATGCGCCAACTGACTGGCGAGCTGTCCAAGCTCCGTGAGGGTGTCGAACTGCCATTCGCGCCGATTCACGGTGACTACCGCTTGGACAACGCGGTCGAATTGTCAGACGGCTCATGGGTCACCCTGGACCTGGATTTTGTGAGGGTCAGGGAGCGGCTGTACGACATCGCGGGCGCTCTGAGCCTGATGCGCGACCTTCCCGGCATCGCCACCGGCCTGAACCCCGGTGCACAGAGCGGCGAATGGCTCGAGCCGCGACTACTGCTCGACGCCTATGAGCGCACCGCTCCGGACCCCCTGACTCCCGACGAGCACCGTTGGCTTCCCGGGGCTCTGGCCCTTGTACCCTTGCACTGGGCTGCCACCGCCGGACTCGTAGGAGACGGCGTCGAGGAGGCGGAGAGCGCAATGAGCGCCGCCGAGGCCTGGTGGTCGCGTCGGGCTGAACTGTCGTCGTAGTCCGGCGGCCGCGCTCGGGGAACGGATCCGAGGCGCCTCTTAGCTTAGAGCAAATCTGCATAAGGTTGAGCAGGCGAGTGGCGGCGAGCGTTCCGCCCAGCCGATTCCACCCACCGGCTGCCTGCCCCAGCTTTCTGCAGTTTGCTCTAGTGATCGAAGAGCGCAAGGTGATGTGTGCGCAGGTAGGCGACCAGTCGTTGATCGCTCAACGGGATCTGGCCTTCGAGGATATAGAGCTGGAGGCACGTGGCGCTTGGGGAGGGCGTCTGCAGCAGGCAGGACTGCTGGGCGCGCATGGAGTCCAGCCACTCGCCGCCTGCGCGCGCGCCCGCAACATCGGAGGCGAGACCGGACGCCGTGCAGATGAGTAACAGCGCGATGCTGCTTGCGACCACCCAGCGCACGTGTCGCGGATCAGAGAGGACACGCGGGAGGACACACGAGACCCCAACGCGGCGCATGTCCATGACGATGCGCCTTACCACGACGGCGCCAATGACGGCGAGGGCGATCCACCACAGTTGCGAGAACTCTTGATAGCGGGACAGCAGCGCGAGTCCATTGCCATAGGAGGCGCGCCCCAGCGTCGTCACGGCGGTCGCCAGCATCGAACAGGCCGCCAGTTCGACCCATACTTCCAGGCGCCGCAGCTCGCCCGCGAGCCGCGAGGCGGCGTAGAGGGTCAGCCCCAATGCAACGAGGCCCAGCGCCCCGAAGAGCCGTGCCTCTGTCAGGTTGAGCGATGCCACGGGCGCGCCAAGAGCCGCCACGAAGAACGCCGCGAGGTGCAGCGGAGACGTCAGCGATCCGTGGGGTAGGCCCATCACGTAGGGCACGCCAATCAGCAGTGCGACCGCTACCCACATCCCCGTCCGCACGCGGCCAGCGCGCACGGCGCTGGGCAAGAAGGCGGGCCATACGCACAACCCACCGAAGGAAGAGAGCGAGGCGATCACGGCCCCCAGCAGCGCCAGGGCGAAGCCCTGCCAGCTCGCGGCGCGCTGCCCCTGGCGGTCAGCCTCACCGCTCCTGTGGAACCCGTACAGGCAACAGCAGATGCCCAGGATCGTCGCCATAAACGTCAACTGCCACGGAAAGAACCAGTTCTCGTACTGAGCGAACGAAAAATAGAGCAGTGAGAGCGGGATGAGCAGGGTCAGCGCGAGGCGCCTGCTGCGCAGCGTGGAGAACATGCAGGCAAGCAGCAGACCACCTGCCGCGACGGCAACGCCGAGATCGAACGTCATCATGACCTGGCGGTTCCAATGGCTGACGTCGACAAGCAGCAACTCGGCGATGCGCGGCAAAACGATCCGATGCGTACGATTGTGGAGCGCCCAAAAGTTCGCGAAGGAGAGCGTACCAGCATCCTGGCGCTGCAACAGCAGAACCAGGTTCCACTCGTCGCCCCACGGCGCCCGTGGTGTTTGCCGCCAGATGGTGGTGAGCAGCGCCGCGATCTGGGCGAGCGGGACGCACACCGCGAGCGCCAGCAGCGCCAGATGCATGCTCAATCGGCGAGGAAGCGGAGGAAGTGGCGCGTACCGCTGTTTGGAATGTGCATCTGTCGTGACACGCGGCGCCGGAGTTGCTGCTGTGGGTGCGCTACGGAGGCGCGGCTGGGTCGGCTGCAGCCCATCGTCCCGCTGATCGTGCGTTCGATTCGTCACGGCACAGATCCTTGCTACTGCGCTTCGCTCACGCTACTGGCGCGCCCCCGTGTGCTCGGCCGATCATGTTTTCATCGCGTTTGCACTGTGGGCGCGCACTGGCCTGCGGGGCAATTCTAGCACGCTACGATAGCGTACGAAAATGTGCGTAGCACAATGCCATGTGACGTGGCGCCAAAGCCAGAGATGTGGCCCATCCTGCTGGTGCGCAGGGAGCTCGCACGCGGTTCCCCGCTGTAGATCGCGGATGGGCGCCACCGCGTCTGCGCCAGTGATCACAAGGGCGCGAACACCACCGTGCCATACCGCCTGGCCACGCTCGATCACACCACTTGAGGCGGCCTCTCCTCGTACCCCTTTGACCCGTTTGACCCCTGTGGGCGCTTCCCCAACATGCCTCGTACGCCAGACGTCAGCCGTGCGGCGCGCTCGCAGCGGGTGAGAGGGCATCAGCGGGCAGCAGCGTGTACATGCCGAGGTAGAAGCGGCAGATATACAGCGGGGCGAGGCGCAGATCGGCCATCATGCCGCTCGCTAGACCGGCGTACATCTCCCAGTCGTTGCGCTCGACCAGCATGCCCGCCCATCCCTGTGCCGGGATGCCGTGGATGTAGCCATAGGCCAATTCACGCAGTCGGTGGTAGCGCGGGTCAGGCTCCTCCGCGAGCGCGATGGTCGCCTGGATCATGTCCTCTTCCTGGCCCAGGCGTCGCAGATGCCACCAGGCGTGGGCCAGTTCATGGATGGCGGCCTCATACTGCGCGGTGAAAAGGAAGACCTTGTTGCTCTCTGGCTGCCAGTAGCCGCCGCCGCGCACACTGTTGAGATCAGCCACCTCGAAGTCGATGGCGGCGCGGAACCACTCGCGTGCGGCCATTGAGTAGGGGAAGCGCGTCAGCACGTCCTCGCGGAAGGCTGCGACGGCTGGGTTAGAGCGAGCTGAGTGGGCGCTGCTGGTGGACATCATGGGCCTCCTCGCCGACGCGCTCGACACAATGACAGTCTCACACTGGTTCATCTTGATGTGCTGCTCGCAGAGTGGCCTTCCTTGTGGGTGTGTTCACACAGGCGCTCCCAGCGATGCTCCCTGGTGCTCCCTGGGACTTGCTGTTGTTGCTCGTCGTTGAGCATGTGCTCGTCATTGGGTGCGTGGTGCCTTTCCCAATCCAATGGCCGGGCAGGCCCTTCGGGGAGTCGTGGCGCAGGCTGTGGCGTCGAACCGACCATCCGCTAGAGCTTTCGCCGATACGGAGTGTCAACGCTTGCGGTTGGCCTTGCGGGCGGCGGCTTTTTCCTCGCGCGCGCTCTTTGGTCTGCCTGACCACCTCGTCGCGGTACTGGTTGCGGCGCTGCCGCTCGGCCTTCGAGACAGGTGGCTGCGAGACGGTCATCGCCAGCAGGGCAATGCAGAAGCACACGACGACCATCGCCACGAAGGCGGCGGCAATCCACCAGGCCATATGCCAGAATGCCGCCGAGATGCCCAGCAGGGTCAGGACGCCGCTGAACACCAGGATGCCAAGCGCGAAGCTCAGCGCGATCTGCGTCCCGCGAATCCGCATCGCCTGGAGCGAGGTCAGCGACGGAATCTGCATACCATCGGGCGCGAGGCCGACCTGCTGAAAGGTCTGCGACACCTCCTCCTCGAATTTCACGGGCCTGATGTCCTGCACCAGCCGCAGCAGCACCAGTCCCGTCACATCCAGCGGCAGCGCCAGCGCAAAAGCGGCGGTCGCCACCTTGATGGCAAGATCGACTGGCCCAACGGTGATCAGCGCGGACATGATGAGCAGCGTGAAGGCGATCAGCCCGCCAAAGACCCAGCTCCCGACATCGAAGAGCCAGGGCGTGCCTTTCTCCAGCAGCTTGCTATAGGCCTGCATGCTCTGGTGGTACTTCAGCTCCTCAGCGTCCAGCGAGATCTGTGGAACAGAGGAGACGGGCGCAGGTGTAGCGGATTGCGCGGTCACGACGGGATCGGTTTCCGACATCAGAACTCCTCATATGTTCGCGTGGTGTATGCGCAGGGTGTTCGCAGCGTTGCGCCACTCGCTCGTCCTTCGAGCGCCATGCTGGCAGTATACCCTCTGGCGTGAGCAAAGCAGACGGGTAGCTAGCGAGTCCAGAAGCCTTCGGGGTCGATCTCGCGGATCAGGCGCAGCTCGTCGGCAGTGGGTGGCAGCGTCTCGTGCGCGTCGGGGGTGATACGCAGGTCCCAGCCAGTCTGCGCGCGCACCTCATCGGCGCTGGAGCCAGGATGCCACGATTGCAGTTCCATCTCGTGCGTTTCGCTGGTGAAGCCCAGCACGGCCAGCGTGGTGATGACGGCGCTGGGGCCGCCGCGCGGCAGCCCGACGCGCTCGCGCCACGCGCCGCCATCGCCCCAGCCCGGGCTGGTGATGTAGCTGACACGCTCGGGGAAGCGTTTGCGCTCGTGCGACATGATGATGGCCAGCCGCTGCGCCAGCGAGGCGATGTCGGCCCCGCCGCCACTGCCAGGCAGCTTCACCTGCGGATGCGCACGGTCGCCGATGTACGAGGTGTTGAGGTTGCCATAGCGATCGACCTCCGCCGCGCCAACGAAGCCCAGATTGGCCCAGCCCTGCGCCAGTAGCCCCATGAGCGCGCCCGTGCGGCTGGCCCACTCCGCGCCCAGGATGTTCGGCGCGTCGCCCATCGTCAGCAGCAGCTCGCGCGAGGGCGTGTCGCGCACCAAGCCGTTCTCGAAGAGGCCGATGGCGTCGGGCGCGTGGGTGCGCTTGGCCAGCGCAAAGGCGATCAGCGGCAGACGCATGCCGACGAAGACCACCTCGCCATCGCGGATGGCGCGGGCGGCGCAGACCACCATCAACTCCTGCGGTGTATACGCGCCTGAAGGCCCTGACGCATTCGTGGAACCGTTCGCCATCGCGCATTCCTCCTGCCAGCGACTCGACTCGCCAGAGCGGCGCTGCTCTGCTCCCATCACGATATGCCAGTCACGCGCGATTCGTCCACTGGCCCACAGGCGCGCGGAAGGCCAGCCGCTGCTACAATTGCGATGAGGGAGCAGGCGCGTGGATCGGGACGCTCTCGGCCTTTCAAGGCCGAGGCACGCCCGACGCGACCTTAAAAGGTCGCTGGAGCGCCCACGCCTGACGGGCGCTCAGGGGGCATTTATGCCCTAGTCGTGCCGTGCGTCGGCCATTGATGGTCGCGACCGTTTATTGGCAAAGGAGCTGGCGATGAAACTGGTACGCACCGTAGAGTTCGCGATGGGCTGGCTGGCGGTGGCCCTGGGTGTGGTGATCATGCTGCTCTGGTGGCTGGGTGGCTTCATTTCTCCAGACTCGGTCGTGACGGATGTAACGGCCTTCAGTCTGATTCTGGCGGTCATTGCGCTGAGCGTGACACTGGAGAGCGTGACTGGTTCGCTGGTGGCGTGTATCACGCTGGTGATTGGAACGCTGGCTCTGGCAATCGTCTGGCGCATCAGCTTTCTGTTCGAGTTAGAGTTTCCGACCGCGCTAGCGGCAGGCGCGACCCTCATGGCGCTGGCTCGCCATCTGCCGCCGCCCGCGCCGCGCCGCATCAGCGCATGAATCCGCCGCTCAGCGCCGCATCCACCGGCCAACGCCGACCGTTGCGCTATGGTACAATGACGGCGCCTCGCAGCGTGTCTGTGTGGCGCTGTCCTGCATAGTGAGAATCGCCGGAACGCGCCGGGATCCGTCTCAGAGACAGAGAGTGCGCCCGATGGATGTGCTGTCTGACACACTGCGGGTGGTTCGGTTGAGTGGCGCCGTCTTTCTGAATGCGCGCCTGACCGCGCCGTGGGCGGTCGCCACCGCATCTCCCAGTGAGCTCGCCAGCTATCTGGGCCTCTCCTCGGACTGCGTCGCCATCTTTCACATTCTCGTGCAGGGGCAGTGCTGGTTCTCGCTGCCGGATCATGCGCCCGTGCTGGCGCGTGAGGGCGATGCCATCCTGCTACCGCACAATCCGCCGCATGTGGTGAGCAGCGACCACGGTGTGCCGCCGGTGCCGATGGTCTCGGTGATGCCGCCGCTACCGCCCGGCGGATATGTCGTGCTGGGCGACGACAGGCTGGGTGAGACGAGCCAGTTCCTGTGCGGCTTTCTGCACTGCGATCAGCGGTTCAATCCGCTGCTGAGCGCGCTGCCAGACCTAATGGTCGTCCATCCTGATGGCGCGCAGGTTGAGCGAGCGACGCCGGGAGCCATAGCGAACCACGTCGGCGCTGCGCCCATCACGTTGAATATCCAGCCCCAGGAGTGGCTGGCGACGACGATCCGGCACACGGTTGAGGAGTCGCGCGACGAGCGCCCCGGCGCTATGGATATGCTGGCGCGGCTCAGCGAGCTGCTCTTCGTCGAGATTGTGCGGCGCTACATGCAGCAGCTTCCTGAGGGGCGTCCTGGCTGGCTCGCGGGCGTGCGCGATCCGGTCGTCGGGCAGACGCTGGGCCTGCTGCACGCGCACCCGGAGTATGCATGGACGGTCGAGGAGCTTGCCCAGGCCGTCGCAGTCTCGCGCTCGTCGCTGGCCGACCGCTTCACCGCGCTGATCGGCGAGGCGCCGATGCGCTATCTGGCAGCCTGGCGCATGCATCTGGCGCAATCGCTGCTGAAGCAGACCAGCCTGAGCCTGGGCGAGGTGGCGGCGCGTGTGGGCTACGACTCCGATGTCGCCTTCAACCGCGCCTTCAAGCGCCATGTGGGGCAGCCACCAGCCACCTGGCGCGCCGCCGCGCTGGAGGCGCAGAACTAACACGCGACCCTTGACACGTAAGCATATCCTTACATATCATGCCGTCATGCAGGATGACCAGCAGCCAGAAGTCTTCGCCGCCATCGCGCACCCGATGCGGCGCCGCATGCTCGATCTGCTCGCCGAACGGGAGCGCCCGGTACACGATCTGGCGCGTCACTTCGGCGTCAGTCGCCCTGCCGTGTCGCAGCATCTGCGCATCCTGCTGACGGCCGGGCTGGTGGAAGAGCAGCGGCGGGGGCGCGAGCGCGTCTACCGCCTGACACCGCAGCCACTAGCGCAGATTCACACCTGGCTCGCCCACTACGAGCGCTTCTGGCCGCAGCGCCTGCAACGTCTGGGCGACTATCTGGACGCAGAAGAGGCAGAAGAGGAGCATTCATGACCAGCGCATCTATCACGCATGACCTGTACTTCGCGCACCCGCCGGAGCGTGTCTGGCGGGCGCTCACCGACCGCGAGGCCATCGCGCGCTGGCTGATGCCCAACGACTTCGAGCCGCGCGTGGGCCATCATTTCACCTTCCAGACCACCCCGATGCCCGCGCTCAACTTCGACGGCGTATGCCACGCCGAGGTGACGGCCTGCGAGCCGCCGCGCTTGCTGGCCTATACCTGGGTCGGCGGCGCGCTCCACACCCTGGTGACCTATTGCCTGGAGCCAGAGGGCGACGGCACGCGCCTGCATTTCGAGCATAGCGGCTTCGACCTCAGCGATCCCATCCAGCAGGCGTCGTATCGTGGCTTGCAGGGCTGGAATCCCAGCCTGGATGTCGCGCTGCGCCGCGAGGTAGATGCGCTGGCCGCCGAAGTCTAGCGTGACGCCGCGCCGCTCAATAGCCGTAGTCCACGGGCGCGGCCAGGTGATGCTGCTGGAGGGCGAGGGACTGCCAGCGTTCGGCGCCAAGCTTGTCGAGATAGGCGGCGTGGTCGGGCAGATCGAGCACCCAGGCGCGCAGCCACGCGGCGAATCCCTCCGGCGTGCGTGTGGCCTGGTGATACTCGGCGAAGGCGGCGTGATCGCGGTTGTAGTAGCCCTGCACAGGCGAGGGATGCGCCCCGCCCGGCGCATGGACGACGGCCAGCGTCTTGAAGCCGGGGGCCAGCACGCGGTTGGGGTCACTCAGGATCACCTCTGGCTCCACAATCTCCTCGGCGACGTAGATGACGCCCTTGGCCGCCAGCGCTGCCTCCTCGCAGATGCCCAGCCCGCCCCAGGCGTGCGCGCGCCCCAGCGCATCGGCGCGCTGCACATGCAGGATGGCGACATCGGGCTGCACGGCGCTCACCAGCAGCGTCGGCGTGCCATCCAGCGGCGAGGGCGCCGGACGCATGCCGGAGTTGTCGCGCGCGATGTCGCTGCCCAGCAGCGAGCGGATGGGGATGTAGGGGGCGCCGAGCGCGGCGGCCTGCAACGCCACGGCCATGCTGTAGTTGCTGTAATCCACGATCTCGATGCTGCGCGGTTGGCCCTTCTCCGCCGCGCGGCGATAGTTGTGGCCCAGCCCCTCGCTGACATTGCCTGCCCACGCCGCCATGATGCGCGCCACGCAGCCCGCACCGATGAGCTGATCGAAGAGGATGTCGGAGATGGGGCCGATCAGCGTCAGATCGCGCCTGCCCTGGCGAATGATCTCGTGACCAGCGGCGAAGGGGATCAGCGGCTCCAGCGCGCAGCTCATCGCCACGCTCGCGCCATCTGGCACGAACCGCTCGACTGCGTCATGCAGGCTCATCAGCTTGTTCTCTCGCTCTGGCTGGTCACTCATGATCGCCGCTTGTCCCTTTCCGCGATGCTCACTACACCTCAGCCCCAGTAGCCGTCGAACGCGCCGCGCAGCGGGTCGCCGGCGAGCTCGCGCGTCAGGCGTTGGCCAGGCATCCACTGTTCCAGCAGGCCGCAGGCGTGGAATCCCAGTGTGTCGTAGAGCGCGCGCGCCTCGGGGGTCGCCGTCAGCGTGGCCCAGCGGCAGCCGCGCGCCTGCGCCTCCGCCAGCGCTAGCGCCAGCAGATTCCCCGCGATGCCGCGCCGTCGCACGCCCGGCAGCGTGGCGACGTGGTAGACGCCGACCGTCTCGCCGTCGATCAACGTGGCCAGCGCCGCCACCGGTCGCGCGCCCATCCAGGCGAGCCAGATGTCGAAGGCGGGGTTCAGCGCTGTCCAGCGCAGCATCGGCTCGTGCGGGATGTAGAAGACGTTGCAGATGATATTGAGGGCGGCGACCTGCTCGTCGTCGCTGAGCGCGCGGCGCAGGCTCACCGCAGCGGGCGCTGGCGGATAGCGCGCCTGCCAGCTCTCCAGCGGCAGGCACATCATGGCGGCGCCGCCCCAGGTCTCCATCCCCAGGCCAGAGAGGCGCTCGCGCAGACCCGCAGGCTCCAGCCCGCGCGTCAGCCACCATTGGAACGGCAGCTGATGCTCGCGGTACGGCGCTACGGCCGCCTCGATGTCGGCCATCGTCACCGGATGGGGACTGGCGTAGCGGATGACCATGTTGAGCAGCGTCTCGGCCATGCCAGGCGTATAGACCCGCAGGGCGTTGGGCTGGTCGTCCACGATAGTAGACGGTTGCGCTTG
>DATAED010000073.1:0-8202 GCA_036258195.1 Ktedonobacterales bacterium | reverse complement strand
CTGGGAGAGGGCTGGGGTGAGGGCGCTCGCCCGGTGATACCCCAACACACCGTTGTCGGCGTCATACTGCTAATCGCCGCATAGTCATTCTGCCCGCAGCTATGCGAAACGGGCGCGCTCCGGAAAGTGGTCTTCCCAGAGCGCGCCCGTTCGTGCGGTATGCCGCGTGGTTAGCGCGACGGCTCGTCGCCCGCCGAGAGCGCCGCCTGTGGTGGGGCGGGCAGCTCGTGCAGCAGATCCTCGCGCCGCTCGTGCACCTCCAGCTCGACGTTGCCATCGTTTACCACGGCCTCCACGATGTCGCCGGGGCGGAACTTGCCCTGCAACAGCCCTTCGGCCAGCGGATCCTCGATCAGGTTCTGGATGGTGCGGCGCAGCGGACGCGCGCCGTACTCCGGGTCGTAGCCCTTGTCCACCAGCGCGTCTTTGGTCGACTCTGGCACCAGCAGCTCCACCTGCTGCTCCGTCAACTGCGTGCGCACGCGGCTGAGCAGCAGATCGACGATCTGGCGCACATCCTCGCGGCGCAGGCTGCGGAAGACGATGGTGGCGTCGATGCGGTTGAGGAACTCCGGCTTGAAGGTGTTCTTCAACTCGCCGAGCACCTTGTCGCGCATGCTGTCGTATTCCGACTGGAACGCGCGCTCCTTGTCCTTATTCTGCGTGAAGCCGATGGCGGCCTCGCGGTTGAGCAGGGTGGCGCCCACGTTCGACGTCATGATGATGATCGTGTTGCGGAAATCGACCGTGCGGCCCTTGGCGTCGGTCAGCTTGCCGTCCTCCAGAATCTGGAGCAGCATGTTGAAGACGTCGGGGTGGGCCTTCTCGACCTCATCCAGCAGGATCACGCTGTACGACTTGCGCCGCACTGCCTCGGTGAGCTGGCCGCCCTCCTCGAAGCCGACATAGCCGGGAGGCGCGCCGACCAGGCGAGCCACCGAGTGGCGCTCCATGAACTCCGACATGTCGATCTTGACGATGGCGTCTTCGCTGCCGAACATGAACTCCGCCAGCGACTTCGCCAACTCGCTCTTGCCCACGCCCGTCGGGCCGAGGAAGATGAACGAGCCAATCGGGCGCTTGGGATCCTTCAGGCCAGCGCGCGCGCGACGCACGGCGCGGCTGATAGTCTCGATGGCCTCGTTCTGGCTGATGATACGCTTGTGCAGCGCGCTCTCCATCTCCAGCAGGCGGGCCGACTCTTCCTGCGCGATGCGCATCACCGGGATGCCCGTCCACATCGAGACGATCTGGGCAATGTCCTCCTCGGAGACGGTCGGCTTCTCGTTGCTCTGGTCGCGCTGCCAGCCCGACTCAAGCTTGGCGATACGGTCGCGCAGCTTGACCTCGCGGTCGCGCAGCTCCGACGCGCGCTCATACTCGCCACTCTGGATGGCCTCATCCTTCTCGCCGAGCACGGCTTGCAGGCCGCGCACCGCTTCTTTCAGGTTCAGCGGCGCCAGCGAGCGACGCATGCGCACGCGGCTGGCCGACTCGTCGATCAGGTCGATGGCTTTGTCCGGCAGGAAGCGGTCGGTGATGTAGCGGCTGCCCATCTCCGCCGCCGCCTTCAGTGCGCCATCCGAGATGGTCAGGCGGTGATGCTCCTCGTAGCGCGGGCGGATGCCCTTGAGGATCTCGATGGTCTCCTCGACCGTCGATTCGCGCACCATCACATCCTGGAAGCGCCGCTGCAGCGCCGGGTCTTTCTCGATGTACTTGCGGTACTCGTCGAGCGTGGTCGCGCCAATGCACTGGATCTCACCGCGGCCCAGCGCTGGCTTGAGGATGTTCGCGGCGTCCACCGCGCCCTCGGCTGCGCCTGCGCCGACCAGCGTATGCACCTCATCGATGAAGATGATGCAATCCTGGCTCTGCTTCAGCTCTTCGATGATCTTCTTGAGCCGCTCTTCGAACTCACCGCGATACTTGGTGCCCGCCACCAGCGAGCCGACATCGAGCGTCACCAGGCGCTTGCCCAGCAACGTCTCTGGCACCTCGCCCGCGATGATCTTCTGCGCCAGCCCTTCGACGATGGCCGTCTTGCCGACGCCTGGCTCGCCGATGAGCGCCGGATTGTTCTTCTGGCGGCGCGAGAGGATCTGGATGACGCGCTCGATCTCCGCCTCGCGCCCCACGATGGGGTCGAGCTTGTTGGCGCGGGCCGAGATGGTCAGGTCGGTACCGACCTGATCGAGCGTCGGCGTCTTGGAGTGCTTGTCGCGGCCACCCTCACCATGCGGGTTGCCCGTCTGGTTGAGAATCTGTATCGTCTGCGAGCGCACCTTCTCCAGGTTGACGCCGAGGCTCTCCAGCACGCCAGCGGCGATGCCTTCGCCCTCGCGCACCAGCCCCAGCAGCAGGTGCTCGGTGCCGATGTAGTGGTGATTGAGCCGCCGCGCCTCATCGACGGCCAGCTCGATGACCTTCTTCGCCCGGGGGGTCAGGCCGATCTCACCCAGCACAATACGGTCGCCACGCCCGATGATGAACTCCACCGCGCTGCGCACCTTATTGAGCTCGACGTTCAAGTTGCTTAGCACCTTCGCCGCGACGCCGTCCCCCTCACGCACAAGGCCCAACAGGAGGTGCTCGGTGCCAATATAGTTGTGGTTGAAGCGCTGGGCTTCTTCCTGGGCGAGACTCAACACTTTGCGAGCCCGCTCGGTAAACTTCTCGAACTTGTCGTTGTTCACCTGATATCCCCCCTTTCATGGTAGAGGGTGGACTCGAGCCCCTCCGCTACAGGTAAACCTGTTCCCATGATACGTTACCGTTCTGGGGAGCGTCAAGAATTCAAGGCCTGCCAGCCCGCATAAACAGCGGGTTTGCAACGATTTGCGAGCCGTCGGTTCCTGTCGCCAGGAGCCTGCGCCCCGCCCACGTGACCTTGCGCTTGCGCGCGGATTGGGATAGCCCGATGGCCCCCGCCTGAAAGGTTCTGTCGCTCTCTAGATAGCCGTGAAATCTAGCGCTGTCCAGCTTTGTGCTCGCCGAAGAATTCGCCCTTGCGGAGCAGCGTTCACATCCAGTCGCCCCTCGCTACTCCATTCTTCACGAGACGCCTCTGAGTGGTGATGACGCTTACGAAGTCGCCGACTTGACACAGGCTCCTGCCCGATGGCAATCTGCCCGCCCTACTTGACCATGTGTCGCGATATGACCCGATCTCATGCGCTGCGTGGCGCCGAGGCCAACCTAGCGCCGTACCTCTGGTGTGATGGTATAAGCATCCCACCTGCCAATGCTCCGGACGCCGCCATTGGCGCTCGCCGTCCAGCTCAGCACTCCCATCGAGCCAATCGGCCACCGAGCGTCATCCGCTTCCTGCGAATGCGAAGATGCGCGGGCATGCGCGCTTCTTAGTTAAGTGTAACGCATTCTACCCCACGACTTCACCCTGCCCGAAAGGAGCAGGAAAAACAGATAGAGCAGCCCGCGAAGGACTGCTCTCTCGTGCGGTTGCGCCGATGGGCTGGCGGCTCCAATCGGCGCTGGCGTGGCTGGCGGTTAGCTCACCGCAGCCGCTTGCCGCTCGGCGATTGGCGTGAACTTCAGATCCTCGCGT
Organism: Ktedonobacterales bacterium; assembly: GCA_036258195.1. Taxonomy (GTDB): domain Bacteria; phylum Chloroflexota; class Ktedonobacteria; order Ktedonobacterales; family JADMIN01; genus JAKAIY01. The sequence continues at coordinate 4,634 of DATAED010000073.1, read as the reverse complement.
CCCACATATTCCGATTGCGGGCGGATCAGGCGGTTGCCCACCATCTGCTCCAGCACATGCGCCGACCAGCCAGCCACGCGGCTGACGGCGAACGTGGTGGGATAGAGGTCGCGCGGCAGTCCGACGGAGTTGAGCACGGCGGCGGAGTAGAACTCCACGTTCGTGTAGAGGCGCTGATCGGGCTTGCGGCGGTTCAGCTCGGCGATGCCGTATTCCTCGGCGGTGTGCGCCAGCGCGAAGAACTCAGGCGTGGACGACTGCCGCGCCATCTCGCGCAGAATCTCGGCGCGCGGGTCGGTCGTCTTGTAGACGCGATGCCCGAAGCCCATCAGCTTCTGGTGGTTGGCCAGCGCGTTGTCCATCCAGGGTTTGACGTTCTCGGCGGTACCGATCTGCTCCAGCATGTCCATCACCAGCGCTGGCGCGCCGCCGTGCAGCGGGCCTTTCAGCGCGCCGATGGCGCCGACGATGGCCGAGGCGATGTCCGACTCCGTGGAGGCGATGACGCGGGCGGTGAAGGTCGAGGCGTTCATGCCGTGGTCGGCCAGCAGCACCAGATAGGTATCGAGGCTCTTAACGTGGTTCTCTGGCGGGACTTCGCCGGTGAGCATATAGAGGTAGTTGGCGGCATGGCCCAGGTCGTCGCGCGGCTCCAGCGGCTCCTTGCCAGTGCGCAGGCGCTGGAAGGCGGCTACCACTGTCGGAAAGAGCGCCGTCAGCAGCATAGCCTGGTCGGGCGTGGCCGTGCCAGCGATGGGAGCCAGCGCCGCCAGCAGCGAGACCTCGGTGCGCAGCGCATCCATCGGGTTGGCGCCATTCTTCAGCGCCCATAGCCCGCGGCCGCCGTCGGCCAGCTTGCGCATAGGGCGCATCTTGGCGTTCATCGCGTCCAGCTCGCTCTGGGTGGGCAGATGGCCATTCCACAGCAGGTAGGCGACCTCTTCATAGCTGGCCTTGCCCGCCAGCTCATTGATGTTGTACCCCCGATAGACGAGCTTGCCTTCGGCGCCGAAGACATGGCTGATAGTGGTTTGAGCGACGACAATGCCCTCAAGCCCTTTTGGCGCTGACATCTGTGTACTCCTCTTGATCGCATGTCGCGGAAGCGCCGCGATCACCTTCATCATTGAAAGGCGCGATGCTGACGGCTCGTCGGCCCGGTGAGCGTCCGATACGTCAGGCGATAAGGGCGCTGGCGCGGGCGGCGCCTGGCGCTCGCCATGGCGCCGCCCGCGCGCAGCATCCCCTATCCATCTCTTGTATACTAGTTGATTTATATTGATTTGTCCAGCATCGCGGCTGCCAATATGTCGGCGCGACGCAGATGCGTCTGCGCGTCAGCGAGTGGCGATCCTTGCGCGCTCGCAATCCCCCTCAGCCCTGACGAGAACGGCGCCGCGCGCCGTGGCGGATGGCCTGCGATTTGTGCTATCGTGTAGGTACTTGCCGCATGGCGCCGCCCACCGCGAGCGCACTGCGCGGAGAGGCTGGCGCGCAAGCAGCCAGAGAGCAGCGTGTGGAGTGGGCGGCGGGCTGACCGTGAGACCAGGCCCGCCATCCTCATTCGGAGGCTGCGCCGTGCGGCGTTGAACAGAACACATCAGGGGAGAGCAGCATGACGCACCCATTTGATCCTCAGGCGCTCCGACAGCTCGCGGGTAACGCGCCGATTCCGAGCAACCTGCTCGTGCCGAACGTGATCGAGAAGACCAACACGGGCGAGCGTGGCATGGACATTTACTCCCGTCTCCTCAAGGAGCGGATCATTTTTATTGGCACACCGATTGACGACAACGTCGCCAATCTGGTCGTCGCCCAGTTGCTCTTCCTGCAGAGCGAAGACGCCACCAAAGACATCAGCATGTACATCAACAGCCCTGGAGGCAGCATCTATGCCGGGCTGGCGATCTATGACACCATGCAGTACACCAAGCCCGACGTGGCGACCTTCTGCATGGGCATGTCGATGAGCATGGGGGCTGTGCTGCTCGCCGCTGGCGCGAAGGGCAAGCGCTATGCGCTTCCGCACTCCACCATCCTGATTCACCAGCCGCTGGGTGGCGCTGAGGGGCAGGCCGCCGATATCGAGATCACCGCGCGCGAGATCATTCGCCTGCGCGACGACCTCTATAGCATCCTGTCGTATCACACCGGCCAGTCGCTCGATGTCATCAAGCGCGACTCCGACCGCAACTATTACATGAGCGCCCAGGAAGCTCTCACCTATGGCATGGTGGATGAGATCCTGTCGCCCAAGGAGGCTGCGGCGGCGGCGTCTCGCTAGCTGACACTCGGCTGAGCGCTGGCGCATCTGCGTTGGATGGTGGCCCTGGGACTGTGGCATATGACCACGGCCCCAGGGCCGTCGCGTTGTCTGCGAGCCCCCTCCCCTAGCCCCTCCCCCGCCAGGGCGGGAGAGGGGAACCGGATGCGGGCGGCATCAGCGGCAGCAGTCTAGCTCTGAAGAGGAGGGGCGGCGCATGCCAGCCGAGCTACAGCCGCGCGTGATGGCGCGCGACGACGTGCGCGCGCGGGTCGTCACCTTCCTCTTCGAGCTGCTCTATCGCAATCGCATCCTGTACTGGCTGGCCAGCACACTGCCCTTTGCCGGGCAATGGCGCGTGTGGCAGCGGCTGACGCTGGAGCGGCTGCGCGGTGTGGACACGCTGGAGGTCGGCTGCGGCATCGGCACGCTGCTGGCCGATATGGCGCAGGCGGGCTATCACTGCCAGGCGATAGATCGCTCGCCGCAGATGGTGGCCGCCACCCGCCGCGAGCTGCAACGGCGCGGCGTCAGCCCGCAGGTGGCCAGCGTGCGGCAGGCCAGCGTGCAGGCGCTGCCCTTCGCCGCCGCCTCGTTCGACAACGTCGTCAGCACGTTCCCGACCGACTACATCGCCGATCCGGAGGCGCTGCGCGAGCTGCGGCGCGTGCTGCGACCCGATGGCCGCCTGATCGTCGTGCTCTCAGGTATGTTGTTGCCCAACCGCGCCGCGCTGGCCCCGCTGGTCGGCATTCAGCGGCTGGTGTATGGGCGGGCAGCGACGCGCGAGCCGAGCGACGCAGCGCTGACACAGGTTGGGGGCGCGCTCCAGCAACGCATGCGAGTGGCGGGCTTCGAGCCACGGCTGGAGCGGGTACGCGGGCCATTCTGGGTGGCCTATGTGATCACGGCGACCGTGGCGACGAACAGTTAACGGACGCCAGAACCGAAGACCGAGGAAAGGCGCCACGCCGCGCAGGCGGCTCGCTGGCGAGATGATAGAGACTGACGAGAAGATGCATACCAAGAGTCTGAACACCCTCGAATATCCCAAGATCATCGAGCGGCTGGCCCAGGAGACGGCGTTCTCCGCCAGCCGTGAGCTGGCGCTGGCGCTGGAGCCGACCAATGAGGTCGATATCGCTCAGCGCCGCCAGGCCTACACGGCGGAGGCGCGGCTGCTGCTCGATCTGCGCCCCGACGCGGGTATCCGTGGCGCGCGTGATGTGCGCCCGCAGACCAAAGCGGCGGAGCGCGGCAAGACGCTCACCCCCGCCGAGCTGCTCGACATCCTGGCGACGGCGCGCTCATCCACACACGTCTATCGCCTCATCACGCGGCTGGAGGATGGCTTTCCGCTGCTGAAGGGGCTGGCGGGCGACCTGCCGCAGCGGCCCGCGCTGGAGGGGCGCATTGCCGCCTGCATCAGCGAAGAAGGCGACGTGCTCGACTCCGCCTCGCCACGCCTGCGCCAGCTTCGCAGCGAGATGCGCGCCGCGCAGCAACGCTTGCAGGAGCGGCTCGGCACGCTCGTCAACGAGTTCCGCACCGCACTGCAGGAGCCGATCATCACCATGCGGTCGGATCGCTACGTGCTGCCGGTGCGGGCTGAGGCGCGCGGCCAGGTGCGCGGCATCGTGCATGACCAGTCGGGCAGCGGCGCGACGGTCTTTGTCGAGCCGCTGGTGGTGGTGGAGATGAATAATCGCCTGCGCCAGCTCCAGATCGAGGAGGCGCAAGAGGTCGAGCGCATCCTGGCGGAGCTTTCGGCGCTGGTGGGCGGCGAGGCGCCGTATATCATCCTGGCGGTTGAGCTGCTGGCGGAGATCGATCTGCATCTGGCCAAGGCGCGCTACGCCAGCCTGGTGCGGGGCAGCGCGCCCAAGCTGAATACCGATGGGCGGCTGCACCTGCGCCAGGCGCGGCATCCGCTGCTGACGGGGCGCGTCGTGCCGATCGACTTCTGGCTGGGCGGCGAGACGCACATGATCGTCATCACCGGGCCGAATACCGGGGGCAAGACCGTCGCGCTCAAGACCGTCGGCCTGCTCTCGCTGATGGCGCTGGCCGGGCTGCACATCCCCGCCGCCGATGACTCCGAGGTGCCGATCTACCATAATGTCTTCGCCGACATCGGCGACGAGCAGAGCATCGAGCAGAGCCTCAGCACGTTCTCCTCGCACCTCAGCCGCATCGTGGACATCCTGCGCGAGGCGACGCCCGATTCGCTGGTGCTGCTGGATGAGCTGGGCGCTGGCACCGACCCCAGCGAGGGTTCGGCGCTGGCGCGGGCGATTCTGAGTCATCTGCTGGAGCGCGGCGTGGAGACGGTCGCCACCACGCACTACTCCGAGCTGAAAGCCTTCGCCCA
>DATAED010000072.1:0-3547 GCA_036258195.1 Ktedonobacterales bacterium | reverse complement strand
CGACCAGCGCAGCCCGGGTCAGCGCATCGAAGTCTACGCCGCGTGGCGCGGTCTCGCCGCGCGCAAAGTAGCCGATGCGCTCGACGTTGTACTCCATCCAGAAGCCGATCAGCGCCAACAGGTCGTGGGCGGTGCGGTCGTGGTCGCCACGGCTGGCGGCGAAGGTCGCCACGGCGGCGCGCGCCTGCTGAAAGTGCGCCAACAGGTGGTCGCGAATTGCAGTATCATCTGTCATCAGACGCCTCGTTCCTTTCTGTCGCTCGCGCGGCGGGCTCGATCCAGATCATCCCCGGCGCCGCGCTCTTGCTCGTAGTGTACCTGCGCAAGTGCGACATCTCCTGTCGTGTTTCATTCCAGACTTGACGGTGGGCGAGCCATTATGTTGGAAATACCTAGGTCAACGATACCTATGCTCTCCCACCGAACGCGTTTGGAAGGCGGCGCATGTATACCGATATTCTGATCCTCGCCAATCTGGCGTCGCGACCACAGCACGGCTACGAGATCAAGAAGAGCGTCGAGCAGGTGGTCGGCGGGGAGATGAACCTCAACAATGGCGCGCTATATCCCGCGCTGCGGCGCTTTGAGCAGATGGGGGCTATCGAGCGCGAGATCGAGCGGCAGCAAGGCAAACCCGACCGTCACATCTACCACCTGACGACGCTGGGCGTGGAGGTCTTGCACGACCTGCTCTGCGAGTTTCCGCCTGAGGTGGCGCGCCACAGAGCTGAGTTCTTCGTGCGAGTCAGCTTCCTCGACCTGCTCGACGCGCCAGAGCGTCTGACAATCCTCGACGCGCGCCGCGCCTTCCTGCTGGGCGCGCTGGCGCAGCAGGAGCGCATCCGCGCGAAGGTCAGCGCCGAGGGTCTGCCATTTCCTGACTATGCGCAGCAGGCGCTGGACTTTCAGGAGGGCCAGACGCGCGCTGAACTGGCCTGGGTGGAGAGCCTGGCGCGCGACCTCGCGCCGAAATGCGCTGGCGATTGAATCCGCCGACCGTCCTTCCGCAATCGAAGAAAGCGAGAATACCCGATGCCGAGCGACGCTCCCTATCAGAGCTTTGATGTGCAGCATTTCGAGCGATGGTCACACGACTACGAAGCGTCGTGGATGCAGCGCCGCGTGTTCGATCCGGTACACAGCGCCGCGCTGGCTGCGGGCGCGCCGCTCCCTGCGCCTGCCGTCATCCTGGACGCTGGCTGTGGCACGGGGCGCCTGCTGCGCGCGACCGCCCAGCGCTGGCCATACGCGCAACTGATCGGCGTGGATCCCGCCGAGGGCATGGTGGAAACGGCGCGCCGCCTCACACCGGGCGCCATGTTCTATCGCAGTCTTGCGGAGACGCTGCCCCTGCCCGACGCCAGCGTTGACCTGGTCTTCAGCACGATGTCGTTTCACCACTGGCATGACCAGCAGGCGGGCGCGCGCGAGATTGCCCGCGTGCTGCGTCCGGGCGGCCATTTCATCCTGGCCGATGTCGCGCCGCCGCAGTTCCTGACGTTGCTGCGCTTCACGCGCGGGGCGCGCTCCATCCCGACGCGGCGGCGCATCCTGCAAGCCGCTGGGCTGCGCGTCGAGCGCGAGCAGGCCGTGAAGCTGCGCGGCGCGCCAGTCAGCATGATCGCGGTGACGGTGGCGGCGCGCTGAGAACGTGAGCCCACATCGGGCTGTTCTCGTTCTCGGGAGAGACGATGCCAGCCTCACGGCATCAGAGCTGGGATGAGGATCGCTAGCGACGGTCGATGGCTGAGGCTGGCGCGCTGGCATCGTCTTCGATGGCGGGCTGGCTCTCCGCCGTATCCGTCTCGGCCTGCGCCAGCGGCAGCGTGAAGGAGAAGACGCTGCCGCGCCCCAGGCGACTCTCGGCCCAGATGCGCCCGCCGTGCAGCTCGACCAGATGCCGCGCGATGGCCAGTCCCAGCCCTGTGCCAGCCGCCGCCTGCGCCTGTGAGCTGGGCTGCTGATCGGCCTGCGCGCGAGCCTGTGGGTCAGCCTGCGCGGCGAGTTGGCGTGTGCGGGCGCGGTCAGCCTTGAAGAAGCGCTCGAAGACGCGCGGCAGATCGTTGTCGCTGATGCCCACGCCATTGTCGGCCACGCGAATCATCAGCATGTGGCGCGGCGTCGTGCGGGCCGCTGCCGGGGCGGGCGTCTCGTCCTCGATCACCCCCGCCGAGACAGTCACCTGCCCGCCGGGGTTGGTGTACTTCAGGCCATTGTGGATCAGGTTGATCAGCGCCTCGCCGACCCGCTCACTGTCGCAGAGCGCATCGGGCAGCGCCTCCGGCAGGTCGAGCGCCAGCGCCACCCCGCGCTCCTCGCTGAGCGGGCGCATGCGCTCCACCACCACCTCGATCAACGCGGCGATGTCGGTCGGCTCGGTCTGCAGCGTGATCTTGCCCGATTCGATGCGCGAGAGCTCCAGCAGCTCCGCCACCATCTGCGCCAGATGATCAGCCTCAGCGGAGATGCGCGTGGCGAATCCGCGCGCCGCCTGGGGGTCGCGGTCGAGGGCGTTCACCAGCGTTTCGGCGAGCAGCTTCACAGCGGCCAATGGCGTGCGCAGCTCGTGCGAGACATGCGCCACGAAGTCACGGCGCACCGTTTCGAGCCGCCGCAACTCGGTGAGATCCTCGATGGTCAGCGCGAGATCGGTCACGGCGTCGCTGTCGTCGCCGCTCAGCTGCAGCGGTGTCGCGCTGACACGCCAGGTCTGCCCGGTGGTGACGCGCTGAAACGTGCGCTCGCTGGTCACGCCCAGCCGCGCCGCCCGCATCAGCAGTTGGGTGGTGTCGTAGTCCTGAATCACCGACGCCGCGCTCCGCCCGATGACCTGCTCGGCGGGCAGCCCCAGCAGCTCCAGCGCCGCTGGATTGGCCAGCAGGATGTCGCGCGCGCGGTTGGTGATGATGACGGGGCGCGGGTAGGCCGCCAGCACGCCCTGCAGCATGGCAGTGGCGCGCGCGGCGTCGCGACGGAGGGTGGGCGCCTCACGCGCGGCGCCGAGAAAGAGGCTCTCGGCGCGCGCGCGCTGCTGGGCGGAGGATCGTAGCTGCGCCCAGGCAATGGCCGTGGTCAGAATCACCCCAGCGATGAAGGCAAACGCGAGTTGATAGAAGTCCATGCAAGCGCCTGGCCCGACTGCGGCCCATGAGACGGCGCGCCGGTGCGCCGCTGAAACTCAAGCTCCACCAGAATGTAACACATGCGCGACCCGCTCGCCCGCGAGCGCCTGGGCGATGGTCTGCGCCAGGTGCGCGGCGTCGAGGCCGTTGCGCTCGCGCAGATATGCGCCCCCGCCGATGACCTTGGGCGAGATGGTGACACCGCACGGCAGCAGCCGCGCATGCTCGCCCGGCGCGCAGGCCAGCGTCTCGGCTACGGCGCTCGCCAGGCCGCCCACCGGGCGATGTTCTTCTACCGTGACCAGCAGCGGCGCCCGCGCCGCCGTCGCCAGGATCGCCTCGGTGTCGAGTGGCTGAATCGTCGGCATGCTCAGCAGCGTCGCGTGGATGCCCTGCTGCGCCAGCAGATCAGCCGCCTTGACCGC
>DATAED010000071.1:0-13606 GCA_036258195.1 Ktedonobacterales bacterium | reverse complement strand
GTGCTCCAGCCCGCGCGCGGTGTAGATCAGCGCGGCGTTGGCCTTGCCGTACATCCGCGCCGCCTCGATGATCGTCTCTGGCTTGAGGCCGCAGACTTTCGCCACCTTCTCCGGCGTGTATTGCAGCGCCAGCGCCTTCGTCTCCTCCCAGCCAGTCGTGCGCTGGCGGATGAACTCCTCATCCACCAGCCCCTCCTGGATGACGACACAGAGCATGGCGTTGAGCAGGGCTGAGTCTGTGCCGGAGCGCAGCGGCAGGAAGACATCCGCCGTCCGCGCGATGGGCGTCTGGCGTGGGTCAGCCACGATCAGCTTGGCGCCACGGTCGCGCGCGCGCCACAGCCAGCTCGTCACGATGGGGAAGCACTCGCCGACATTCGCGCCAATCACGAAGATCACATCGGCGTGCTGGCTATCGCTGACGGGATTCGAGGCGCGGTCGATGCCCAGCGAGCGCTCATTGGCGCCCGTCGCCGACGACATGCACAGCCGCCCATTGTAGTCGCAGTGGCGCGTGCCCAGCGCCACCCGCGCGAACTTGCCCATCAGGTAGCACTTCTCGTTGGTCATCGAGGAGCCGCTATAGACCGAGACCGCATCCACGCCGTGCTGCGCCTGAATCTCCTTGAAGCGCCGGACGATGGTATCGAGCGCCTCATCCCAGCTCACCGGCTCCAGTGGGCTATTCTTGCCCTTGCGCCGCATCAGCGGGCTGGTCAGCCGGTCGGGATGATTGACCGTCTGATAGGCGGTGGCGCCTTTCGGGCAGAGCATGCCCTGGTTCAGCGGGAAGTCGTAGCGCGGCTCGACGCCCACGACCTTGCCGCCGTCCACCTTCAGATACATGCCGCACTGCACACCGCAATAGCAGCAGTGGGTCGGCACGTAGTGGTCGATCTCCTCGTTCGACTCCCATTTGGTGGGCTTCTCGGAGTGGAAGTCGTAGGTGTCGGTCTGGTTCGGCTGGAACAGTCGCTTATCAACGCTCATCAGTCAGGCGCTTTCTACTTGTCGGATCGTGGCTCTCAGGGCGCCAGGCTGCGCTGGCTCAGGCGGCGCGCATCATGCGGCGCCGCGCGCATCAGAGAAACTGGTTGCCGTCGCGTCCCAGGGCCGCCATATTGGCCTCTCCGCGCATCACGCGCTTGCAGTCGGGGCAGAAGTCCTGCCACCAGACCTCCTGCGCCATCGTCGAGCGCCGCGCGATGTCGGACGGCCCTGCCACCACGCGCGCCGCCCCGCGTGCGGGCATGCGCGGCGGCGGGACGCCATCGCTGGCGGGCGCGACGAAATATTCCTGGCCGATGTCGTCGAGGGTCAGCTTGAGATCGTGGATGAAGCGCGCGGGGGCGAATGGCGCGCCGCAGCGCGGGCAGTTGTGCTGCACGGAGTCTTCGCTGGCCCGCCAGTACAGCTCGATGCCGACCGTCGCCGGGCGCTCGATGATGTGGAAGAACTTGCCGAAGGGCAGCGAGATCAGCCACAGCACCACAATCGCCTCATGCGTCAGCGAGATGAACCAGTAGAAGGCGCCATTGAAGAACGTGCTGTCGGCGGTCAGCGCCAACCCGGTAATCACGATGGCGACCAGCAGCGCCAGCGGCACGAAATCGAAGCCGAAACGCTGCGTGGTAATGCTGTAGAGGTCGTGGAAGCGGCGATGGAAGGCCATCACCAGCCCGATCAGCAGCAGAATCGCCGTGAAGACCAGCGCATGGTACAGCGCAAAGCCGATGATCGAGTAGGGCGGGAAGGTGAAGAGCGGGAAACCAAACACCCACATGCGATACTGCCCGCTGCCATCGAGCGGTTGCGTGAAGCGCAGCCAGCCAAACGTCAGCGGCCAGGTGATCGCCAGCGAGAGGATGACCCCCCAGAAGATGCACAGGTGCATGATCCAGCGGTAATAGCTGCGCTTGCGGATGAAGGTCTGCGCCAGGATGCCTTTGAAGATGGCCGAGGGCACCAGCGTCGTGTACTTGCGGAAGTTCTCCACCGAGAAGAAGAGCTGCCAGCCACGCCGGAAATAGCGCCCCGTCTGCGGACGCAGCAGCCAGAAGGTGTATTTGTAGGTCACGGCGGCGAACGTGAAGACCGAGCCGACCGCATACCCGATCAGCGCGGAGTCGAACCAGTGGAATCCGCGCGAGCCAATCGCGATCAGCGCCACCAGCAGTGCGGCGGCGACGATGCCTGCCGTCACCGCCCATGCGCGCTGGCTCGACCGGGCGCGCCGCTCGTCTTCGGCGTCCGGCGCCGCCGCGAGCTGCCCTGGCTCGTCCGCTGGTATCACTTGCTGACTCATGCTTCTCAGCTCCTTTGCATGTCCGCCTAGCGTTCAGTTCGTCTCTCGCGCGTGGCTGGCTGGCGTCACGGGATGCGGCTGGGCGAACCGCGCTGCTGCTCGCCAGAGGGCTGCCCCTGCGAGGCCGCCAGCGAGGGCGACGCGCCGCTCGCCAGCGCTCCCGCCGCGCGTGGAGCCGCGCGGATGGTCATCAGCGCCGACCACAGCCAGCCCAGCGCCACCAGCGCCCACACCGCGAAGGCGATCCAGGTGCAGTACGGGCCAATATCGGCCAGAAACTCCAGTCCCGGGATGTGCGTCAGCAGTTGTACAGCGGTGGCGTACATCCCCAGCGGGAAGACGACGCTCCACAGGGATGGATGATAGCGTATCGGCTCGCGCACGAAGACGTACTTCCAGACACCGATAATCACCAGCAGGGGAATCCACCACGTCCCCCAGGCCCACATCATCACCGTGAAGCCCTCGATGTAGGGGCGCAGCGTCACGAGCAGCGTGGTGGGTTGGGCGACATCCAGCATGCGCACGCCCGCGACCGTCGTGATGGCCATCGCGCCCATGTTGATCCAGTACGGCGGCTTCAGGTCGCTCGGCTGAATCTTCAGGAAGAAGAAGCGATACATGATGAGCGTGATGAAGATCAGGTAGAGCAGCACGCCGAAGGTCCAGAAGGCGTAGGCCAGCAATTGCAGCGTAGCACGCTGGGCGGGCTGGATGTTGGTGAGCAGCACCCAGATGATGGCCAGCGACTCCGTGGCGACGATGGCGATCAGCCACGAGCCATTCAGCGCCTGGCCAATCGGCTGCTCGTTGGTGATCAGCACCATCGCGAAGATCCAATAGGTGAGGATGAACCAGGCAATGGCGGCGATGATCGTGAGGACGCCGGGAACGACCATCCAGTCGGCCAGCGCGAAGCGGGTGGCGATGACACCGACAGCGGCGATGAAGGTGAAGAAGCCGAACGCCGTGCTGGGGTCGAAGAAGTCGCGGCGCATCTCGGCCTTATAGCGCAGCGCGCGCAGGCCATAGACCACCGTGAGGTAGATCAGCAGCGCGCCGCCGATGCCCCAGAGCGCATAGGAGAGCGGGAGCGCGCCTGTCAGCAGGAGCGCCACTGAGACGATGCCGGTCGCCATGACCGAAGCAAAATAGCCGGGATAGAGTGTCCGCACCCACTCCAGCCAGGCGTGTCCGATTGCTCTCACGGAACCCTCACCACTCGTTCGCTATAGGGATCGTTCAGAGAGATGCGCCAGACTACGCTGCGGGGCCATCTACGCGGCATTTCTCTCATTGTGACACACGAAAAAGGATACCGCATGGCCACATCCTTGCCATCAGGCGACGCCGCCCTAGGGTTGTTCTCGTCTATCGCAGAGCAATTGTTCGGGGCGCTTGCCTCATGCCGCCTCCGCACATGCCGCGCCCGCCCCACTGGCCGCCTCAGCGGATTGTGATGCGCTCGTGATGCGCTCGTGATGCGCGGCAACGGCCAGCCACCCTGCGACATACTATGTCTGCCTGAAATCGGCCTGAAATGATAGTCAGCGGCTTCGCGCGACCCAATCGCGACGCATGTGGAGAGCCAGATGAGCGAGAACGATCAGACCGGAACGAACGCCAGCCTGCAGATCAGTATCGAGGACTTCGAGCGGGTAGACATCCGCGTGGGGCGGATCCTCTCCGCCGAGCCGCTGGCGGGCGCGCGCAAGCCCGCCTACAAGCTGCGCATCGACTTCGGCGCGGAGCTGGGCGTGCGGCAGTCCAGCGCGCAGATCACGACGCTGTATACACCAGAGCAACTGGTGGGCACGCTCGCGCTGGCGGTCGTCAACTTCCCCCCGCGCCGCATCGCTGGCTTCAAGTCCGAGGTGTTGACGCTGGGTGTGGCCAACGCCGACGGCGCCGTCGTCCTGATCGCCCCGCGCGGCGAGGCTCCGCTGGGCGCGCGGCTGTTTTGAGGCGGGAGCCCGCCAGCCATTGACATCGCCCACGCCCGTCGCCTATGCTGCGCGCAACGCAGCGACGCCAGCGATGACGGCTGGCGGCCAGAGAATACGCCGAGACGATTCACATGATTCCGCGACACGCCAGCAGCCAGCAGCAGCGCCAGCCTCCGCATGAGAGGTCTGGAGCGCCGCGCCTGCTCGCGCGCCGGTAACGCCACGTCGCCCAGCGGCGACACGACGCCCGCCAGACTCCCAGCGATGGAGTCTGGCGGGCGTATTTTTGTGCAAGGTCGCGTCCACTGAGGAGGGGTGAGGCTATGAATCTCCTGTTTCTGCTGCGCGGGCTGGGGCTGGGGTTCGCCATCGCCGCGCCCGTCGGGCCGATCGGCGTCCTCTGCATCCGCCGCACGCTGGCGGAGGGGCGCCTGGTGGGGCTATTCACCGGGCTGGGCGCCGCCACTGCCGACGCCACCTACGGCGCTGTCGCCGCGTTTGGCGTCTCGGCCATCACCGCCATCCTGGTGAGCGAACGCCTGTGGATTCACCTGCTGGGGGCGCTCTTTCTGGCATGGCTGGGGCTGCGCACGGCGCTCGCCCGCCCCACTGTCGCCAAGCTCGCGGCCAAGCTCGACACTGCGCCAGAGGGCGCCGATCTAAAGGCGCGGCGCGGGCTGCTGGCGGCATGGGCCTCGACCGTGGCGCTGACGCTGACCAATCCCACCACCATCCTCTCGTTCGCGGCGGTCTTCGCCGGGCTGGGGCTGGCGGGAGCCAGCTACGCGGCGGCAGGGCTGACGGTGGCGGGTGTCTTCCTCGGCTCGGCGCTGTGGTGGGTGATCCTGAGCAGCGGCGTCAACCTGCTGCGCGCCCGCTTCGACGCCCGCGCCATGCGCTGGGTGAATGTCGTCTCTGGGCTGCTGCTGCTCGGTTTCGCCGCCCTCGCGCTGGCCAGCCTGAAATAACCACTTGGCGCGCAGCGTGCTCTCTGCCGGGCGGCCCTCACCCCGCTCCCTCTCCCTCTGGGAGAGGGAGCGGAGCGTACTGCCCACAGCCCGCGTCACCGCTGTAGCTCCCCTCTCCCGCAAAGCGGGGGAGGGGCTGGGGGGTGGGGGCGCAGTTGCCACATACTCGACTATTTTAATATACTTTGATCAGTGAAGTGTGGATCTGCCGGATGATCTCATGGCGTCGCGCGACTCAGCAGCCGCTCCGCCGTTAGCGACGGATGGATCCATTCCGATTGAGCCAGACGCGACACGACCCGTGACTGCCGCGAACTGATATGCGACGCCGTAGAGGCCTTGGGGGCAAGAGATGACCGTGAGCGAAGCGGAGTTCCGGGCCGTGCTGGGGCGCTTCCCCACCGGAGTGACGGTGGTGACGACCTGTGACGGCGCGCGGCCTGCCGGGGTCACGGTCAACGCCTTCGCCTCCGTCTCGCTCGATCCCCCGCTGGTGATGGCCTGCATCGACAAGCGCTCGCACCTGCACGATCTGGTCGCACGCTCCGGAATCTTCGCCGCCAACATCCTCGGCGCGCATCAGGAGGATGTCTCGCGGCGCTTCGCGGGCCAGACCGCCGACCGCAACGACCGCTTCCACCTGACCCCGTACCATGATGGTGTCACCGGCGCGCCCATCCTCGAGGGCTCCATCGCTCATGTCGAGTGTCGCCTGGTCGCCGTCTATCCCGGCGGCGACCATAGCATTTTCCTGGGGCAGGTCGTCGCAGTGGACGCCACTGTTGGCGAGCCGCTGACCTACTACCGCGCGCGCTACGGCGCCCTCGACATGCAGGTCGATGCCAGCGTCGCGCCGGGCAGCCGCGAATGACCGCGCCCCGATCATCTTCCACATCTCCCGCAACGGCCACCGCACAACGTGGCGCCGCCAGACCCAGCAGCCTCATGCCGCTGTGGCCACCGCTGGCTCCATCCATACGCGCGGGGGAGCGCGGGGCTGCGCTGGCCGTCTTGCAGGCGGAGATTGCCGCATGCCGCGCCTGCCAGCAGCAGGGCTACCTCGCCCTCGCGCAGCCGGTAGCGCGCGGAGCCGGCCCCACTGGCGCGCGGGTGATGCTGATCGGCCAGGCGCCCGGACGCCTCACCGTCGAGCGTGGCATCATGTTCGGTGGGCCCAGTGGTGACGCGCTGGAGCGCTGGCTGCAGATGGCAGGTTTCGCCCCCGGAGCCTTGCGGCGCGAAGTCTATCTGTCGGCGCTGACACGCTGCGACCCTGGCCGCAGCCCGAAGGGGCACGGCGACCGCAAGCCCTCGCCTGCCGAGGTGGCGCTCTGTCGGCCCTGGCTGGCGCGCGAGCTGGAGCTGGTGCGGCCAGCGGTGATTCTGCTGGTGGGCGGCATGGCCATCGAGGCGTTCATCGGGCGGGTGCGGCTGGAGGAAGCGGTGGGCGCGGTCATCGAGCGCGACGGCGTCACGCTGATCCCGCTGCCGCACCCATCGGGCGTCAGTCGCTGGCTCAACGATCCCAACCATCAGCGGCTGCTGGAGCGCGGTCTGGAGCGCCTGGCGCAGCTCCGCGCGGCCTGGGAGGCACAGGCGCCGCCAGCGGAGCAGGCTAATCCATTGTAAGAGTCGCAATTCAGAGGAGAGCGTGGACGTATGGCTGAGACGACCGAGAAGCCCGCAAAGCGTGTGCTGATCGTCATGGCGCACCCCGACGACGGTGAATTCGGCGTGGGTGGAACTGTGGCGAAATGGGCGGCGGAGGGCCGCGACATCTGGTATTGCCTGGTGACGGACGGCCAGGTGGGCGACGCGGGCGACACCGAGATCACCAGCGAAGGCCTCGCCGCCAAGCGCCACATCGAGGCGCAGAACGCTGCCGACGCGCTGGGCGTGCAGCACCCCGTCATCTTCTTGCACTACATGGATTCGCGGCTGGAGCCGACGCTGGAGGTGCGGCGCGACATCGCCCGTGTCATCCGCCAGGTGAAGCCCGATGTGGTAATCTGCCAGGATCCCACCGTGCGCTGGAGCGGCCAGGGTTACATCAACCATCCTGACCACCGTGCGGCGGGCGAGGCGACGCTGGCCGCCATCATGCCAGTGGCCAGCACGCGCCTGGCCTTCCCGGAGCTGGCCGCCGAGGGGCTGGCCACCCACAACGTCAAAGAGATCTACATCTCCTCGACACAGAACGCCGACCGCTGGGTAGACATCACCGGCTATGTCGAGAAGAAGGCGGAGGCGCTGCGCCAGCACGTCAGCCAGCTACGCGGCTGGGATCCGCTGGAGGAGATGACCAACTGGGCCAAGGAGAACGCCGACCGCGCGCGCAGGCACGGCCACGACTTCACCCACGCCGAGAGCTTCAAGTACATCAAGATGGAGGATGACTAGGCGCGACCTCACCCTCCAGCCCCCTCTCCCCGTGGGAGAGGGGGAGCGGGATTCGTTCACATCCCAGCCGTCGCACAAGCCTGGCCGCCATCGCTGCAAACCCTGGCCTGGGTCCCCCCTCCCTCGGAGGGGAGGGGGACAGGGGGAGAGGTTCCGCTTGCCTCAACTCGCGTTGCTCGTGGCCGCCGGAGCCGCCGCTGGCAGCCGCACGATGACCACCTGGCCCTGGTACGTCACGATGGCGACCCGCGCGCCTGCTGTCACCTGGCCTGGCTGGATAGTCGTGTGGTGCGGCGCCTGCACCCAGCGCGCCTTGGCCGCCACCGGCTCCGTCACCGTCACGCCGTCGGCGCGCTTCACGCTGATCTGGGTCGCGGAGGCGCTCAGCACGCTGCCACGGTCGATCTGGATCTCGCGCGTCTTGCCGTTGCGTGTCACCGTCACATCCAGATGGACGGCGTTCTTCAGCACATCATTGCCCCGCCCGACCTGCACAGCGTCGCCCTGCTGCGAGAAGACGACGATGTTGCGCCCTTGCAGCTTGCTGAAGTCTTTTGGCGTGGCGTGATGATTGCCCCAAACGGTATTCGTCGTGATCGTCAGCGTCTCCGACTGGCCATCGGCGCGTTTCAGCGTGATGGCGCTGGCTGAGGCGCTTGTGACCTGCCCCGCATCGAGTGTATAGGTCACATACGCGCCATTCACACTGGTGATGATGCTGCCGTGGATCAGGCCGCCGCGTAGCCCCCGCCTGCCGTGAGCTGCGGCGCCAGGACGCGCATGCCCCGCATGCGATGACGGCTGGCCGAGCGCCGCGCTCAGCGACATCGGCAGCACGCCATGCGCGGCGGCCACGCCTGCGCCGCCCAGACCCAGCGCGCCAAGCAACCCGGCCACCACTACCATCAACTTATATTTTGCCAGCAATGCAAGCATGCTACACCTCATCTCGCCTGCTCGCTCCAGCCGCTCGACTGGAGCCGTCGCAAGAGAGTCTAAACCCATCGCCTGAAGATGCGCTGAGGAACAGGACACGGCGGGACGCCTCTGGCTGAGAATTGGCTGAGCAGCCGCACGGCTGGGCCTCTCAGGATGCAGACGGCGGCGTCAGGCCATCGAGGAAGGTCGTCACCGCCAGCGTCGCCTGCTCGCGCCACTGGACACGCTCCGGGCTCATCGCCCACAGCAGCGCCATACCCTCCCAGATGGCGATGAGGCCCACCGCCAGATCATGCGCATCGCTGCCACCACGGAACTCGCCGCGCGCCATGCCCTGCTCTAGCAGCCGCGCCACCAGCGCCGAGTACTCCTCGAAAATCTCGCCCATGTACTTGCGCACCGTGCGGTCGCGCGCGGCGATGGCGTAGAACTCCAGCATGACGGGCATCGCCCGCGAGAAGCGGTCGATCTCGCCTGCGAAGCGCTCCGTGATCTCCAGGAGGCGGTCACGGATCGTTCCATCCTCGCGCTCGACGGTCAGCGGGCCGCGCATCGCGATGTTGAAGATGCTGGTCAGCAGCGCGCCGATGATGGCGTCTTTGCTCTTGTAATACAGATAGAGCGCGCCCTTGCTCAGCCCCGACGCCTGGGCGATGTCGTCCATGCGGGCTTCGTGGAAGCCCTGACGCGCAAAGACTTCCAGCGCGGCATCCAGAATCTGCGCACGCCGCTCTTCACTCACGTCCGGACGCGCCATGCTGGCCTCCACTTGCTCGACTCACCGCTGCTCGACCCACACACAGTGGCGCAGGAGGGCCGAACGTCTGTGGCCCTCCTGCATATTGTAGTCTCACTCACCGCGTGTGTGGCCTCTGGAGCCCAGCCAGCCTCAGCCAGCCGCAGCGGGCGCCGCGGCGATGGCGTGGGCGCGGCTCCCGGCGTTCCAGGCGCGCGTGCGCAGCCAGAAGAAGAACAGTCCCAGCAACGCCAGCGCCACAAACCAGAGCGCCGCGCTCGGCAGCCCATAGCCCGTCAGCGAATGCGTGAAGCCGCCACCGACGACGACCTGCGTCGGCCCATACGACGGGAAGTACTGCAGCGCGGGCTTGTTGCCCAATGGATTGTCTACGGGATTCTGGAAGACCGTGTCCAGCAGGCTCACCATGATGACCAGGAAGAATCCCGCCACCTCGCTCGTCACCAAGGCGCCCAGAAACAGTCCCAGCGCGCCGTAGATCAGCGCGGCGCCGAAGAAGCCGACCCAGATCATCAGGAGCGATGGCGGCCGCCAGAAGATCAGCAGCGCCAGCGCGGCGTACAGCGCCACCAGCGCCGCCACCACCACCAGCGCCGTCAGCTTGGCCAGCATCAGCGTCGCCTGGCGATAGCCGCATAACACCAGCCGACGGTCGAAGGCGGCGCTGGAACGGGTCTGCGCGAAGAGCAGAAAGCCCACAATCAATGTGACGGTATTCAGCCCCGCCGTCAGCAGAGTCAGGTTGTGGCTGTTGACCTGCAAGAACGCGCCCGTCCCCGCGTATCTGAAGGCCACCGGCGTCGAATCGAACAATGCGCCGAACATCGAATACCACAGCGGCACGAAAACCACCAGCAGCCCCAACGCGAAGCGATTGCGCGCCAGCTCGCTCAGCGAGTAGCGCGTGGCGGTCAGATAGGCGCTGGCGCTGCGGGCGCCTGCCGCAGCGGTTGCGGAAGGAGATGTCGCCATAGCCTCAAGCTCCCGTCGTCTGCAACTGCCCATCCGCCAGGGTATACAGGCGGTCGAAGCGGCTGCGATCATACACCAGATGCGAGATCACCAGCACTGCGCGCCCGCGCTCGCGCAGGTCGGCGGCCAGCTCCCAGAAGCGCAGGTACGTCTCCCAGTCGAAGCCCTGGTACGGCTCGTCGAGCAGCAACACAGTGGGATCATGCATCAGCGCGATAGTCAGGTTCAGCTTCTGCTTCGAGCCGCCGCTGAGCGCGCGCACCGGCATATCACGATAGCGGGCGAATCCCAGCCGCTCCACCAGCGCATCGGCCCTGCGCGTATCCGCCAGGCCATAGGCGGCGCGAAAGTAGTCGAGGTGCTGCGCCACGCTCAGCGCCTCGTTGAGAACGGCCGCTTGCGGGCAGTAGCCCAGCGCGCCATCCACCGCGACCGCGCCACCACTGGGGCGCAGCTCGCCCGCCAGAATGCGCAGCAACGTCGATTTGCCCGCGCCATTCTCGCCTACGATACCGACCAGCGCCCCTGCCGCCAGCTCAAATGACACATCGCGCAAGACGACCCTGCGCCCGTAGCGTTTGCTGATGTTGCGCGCGGCCAGCGCCACGCGCCCGGCCGTCACGGCGGCGCCTGCGCCGTCGGCCACTGTCGAAGACATACCCATGCGCTCCTCTGCTACAGCGCAGGTCGCGCGCCCCGCGCAAAGATCACTATGACTGACCGGTCAGTCATAGTGTAGTCGCACGACGGCTCTGTGTCAATGTCTGTCGTGGCGCGATAGGGAAAATGGAGGCAGCCCTTCGACGGCATGGCATGGTAGACTGATCCCAGGAGCGCGACGCCATCAACGGCGATCTGGTGATTCACGCGCCCCCAGGAGGCGTCACATGCAACACTCCGTCGCCACACATCCGCCTACCGCCCCCGTCCAGGCATTCGTGGAGGATGTCGAGCGGCTGCTCGACACGCATACCCACGATGCTGACCCCAACCTCCTCGTGCAGGCCGTTGAGCGCCGCCTCGCGACTCTGCTGGCCAGCCACGGCATCCTGGAGCCAGATGATCGCATCCCCTGGGCCGACCACTATCGCCCGCACCTGCTGACCGTCGCGCCGAGCCGCCGCTTCTCGCTGCTGGCGCTGATCTGGGCGCCGGGGCAGGTCACGCCGATCCACGACCACATCTGCTGGTGTGTGGTGGGTGTGCTGGAGGGCCTGGAGCGCGAGCAGCGCTTCAGCCTGCGCGCGAACAGCGATGGGCAGCGCTGGCTGGCGACGACCACCGATGTCATGGTCATGCCCGGCGAGGTCTCGCGCCTGACGCCGCCGGAGGAGAACATCCATCAGGTGCGCAACGCTGGCGACACGCTGGCCATCTCGCTACATGTCTATGGCGCGGATATCAGCGTCTGCGGATCCAGCGTCAACCAGTGCTTCGACGATCTGCCCATCCGCAAGGATGTCGCGACGCCGCACGCCGCAGTGAGCTGGCGCGGCTCTTGACTCCGCCCTTGACTCACCCTTGACTCACCCTTGACGCGGCCCGCTGGCACATGATAGGTGTGTAAGGGTACAACCGAATACAGAACCGACCGCAACGGGAGCTTGGGGCGCCAGGCTGAGAGGGTGGCTACCGATCCGCCACCGACCGACGGAACCTGATCTGGGTAATGCCAGCGCAGGGATGACGCTTCCGACAGGTGGAAACGCCGGAGGGAGCAGGCAGTTTGGGGCGCTGGCATTGCAAGCCAGCGCCTTCTCTTTTTGCTCGGAGGATGAAGGCCGCTGGCGCCCAACGACGACACGACGATATGCCGATACGACGACTGGAGCGCGCCGATGGCCAACCTCTCCACCACCCAGCGGCCCGCAGGCGAGACGCACGCCGGGACCGCGCCGCTGCTGGCAGTGCGCGGCGTCTCGAAGCGCTACGTCAGCGGGCATGGCGCGCGCGAGCGCTCGCTGCTGGCGCTGGATGATATTGATCTGCAGGTGGCGCGTAGCGAGTTCGTGGCGCTGGTGGGGCCGAGCGGCTGCGGCAAGAGCACGCTGCTCTCCATCATCGCCGGGCTGGAAGACGCCACCAGTGGCGAGATTGCGCTGCGCGGCGATGCGCAGGCGCCGCGGCTGGGTCAGGTGGGCTATATGCCCCAGCGCGATCTGCTGCTGCCGTGGCGCGATGCGCTGGGCAACGCCATCGCCGGGCTGCGCGTGCAGGGCGTACCGCGCGCCGAGGCCGAGGCCCGCGCCCGCGCGCTCTTCGCCGACTTCGGGCTGAGTGGCTTCGAGCGCGCCTATCCTCCGGCGCTCTCCGGCGGCATGCGCCAGCGCGTCGCCTTCGCCCGCACGGCGCTCGTCACCCGCGACCTGATGCTGCTCGACGAGCCGTTTGGCGCGCTCGACGCCCTCACCCGCGCGGCGCTGCAACGCTGGCTGGGCGGCGCGCTCACACGCATGGGCGCCACCTGCCTGCTCGTCACGCACGATGTGGAGGAGGCGCTGACGCTGGCGGACCGCATCTATGTCATGTCGCCGCGCCCCGGCCATGTGCGGCTGGAGCGCCGCGTCCCGGCGCCACGTCCGCGCACGCAGGCCGACCTCGCCCGACCAGAGATGGGCGCGCTGAAGGCCGAGCTGCTCGATGCGCTGCTGGACGCCAGCGCATTCCCCGGCGCCGCGCCGACCGCGCAAGCCGACCAGTCGGAAGGGGGCGCCCGATGAAATCCGCGCCGATGCTCCAGCGCGACGAGCCATCCACGCTGACAATCGAAGATGCAGCGCAAGGACTGAAAGCCGTCCCCGTGATGAGCGGACTGTGGCTCCAGATCGCGGCGCGGCGCTCGTGGCGCTCGCTGGCGGGCGCCTGGCCCAGCCTCATCGCGCTGGTGGCGCTGCTGCTGCTCTGGCAGGGCTATGTGGTCTTCTCCGGCGTCGATCAGCAATTGCTGCCCACGCCAGGCGTCATCTGGAATACGCTGATCGCCCAGCGCGAGGCGCTGTGGGAAAACACGCTGGTGACACTGTGGGAGACCATCATTGGCTTCGCCGTGGCTGTCGCCACGGGCATCGCCTGCGGTGTCGCCATCGACCTCTCGCCGTGGCTGCGGCGGGCGCTCTACCCGCTGCTGGTGGCGACGCAGGCTGTCCCGCTGATTGCGCTGGCGCCGCTGCTGGTGTTGTGGTTTGGCTTCGGCATGACCTCCAAGGCGATTGTCGTCACGCTGATGTGCTTCTTCCCTATCGTCGTGGCGCTGGCCGATGGGCTGCGCAGCGCCGACCCTGAGCTGCTCAAGCTCTTTCGCTCGTTCGGCGCGGGGCCG
>DATAED010000070.1:0-12581 GCA_036258195.1 Ktedonobacterales bacterium | reverse complement strand
GCCGTGGCGTAGACGTAGGCCGCCACGGGCTGCGAGCCGACGAACGACACCGCCGCGATCTGCGGATCACTCAGCAGCGCATCCACCACCGCCTTCGCGCCGTGGACGACGCTGAGGACGCCTGCGGGCAGCCCGGCCTCCAGCCAGAGCGCGGCGATGCGATTCGAGGTCAGCGGCGTGCGCTCGGAGGGCTTGTGGACGAAGCAATTGCCTGTCGCCAGCGCGATCGGCGTCATCCACAGCGGGATCATGGCGGGGAAGTTGAACGGCGTGATGCCCGCGACCACGCCCAGCGGCGCCCGCAGCATGGTGGTGTCGATGCCCCGGCTGACATCGCCCAGCGCAGCGCCCTGCATTAGCGAGGGCATGCCGCAGGCGAACTCGACCACCTCGATGCCGCGCCGCACCTCGCCGCGCGCCTCGGCCAGCGTCTTGCCGTTCTCCGCCGTCACCGAGGCAGTCAGCTCATCCGCGTGCGCCTCCAGCAGCTCGCGCATGCGGAACATGACATGCGCGCGGTCGATGACAGGCGTGTCGCGCCAGGCGGGCCACGCCTCGCTGGCCCGCGCCACCGCCTCGCGCACCTCCGCCGCCGTGGAGAGCGGCGCCCACGCCAGCGTCTGCCCCGTCGCGGGATTGGGAATCGGCAGCGACTCAGCGCTGCGGGAGTCTACCCACGCGCCGCCCACCAGATTCTGGATGACGCGCGTCTCACTGGCGGTCGCCATGGTGATGTCTCCTTTGGATGTGAGGCGGTGGCATGGGCGGGTCGCGGCTATGAATGGCCGACGCACGGCGCGGGTGGGGCATGAATGCCCCGTCTGGCGCCGCCGCAGGCAGGCGCGCCTGTGCGGCTTTCAAGCCGTCGCCCGCGTGCTCCGGCCTTTCAAGGCCGAGATCCGCCTGCCACGCGCTGCTACCCAGCGTGGGCGGCGCTGAGGCTCTCGATGCCCGCGCCGATCACGTCGAGCGCCTCGTCCAGATCGGCCTGCGAGATGACCAGCGGCGGCTGGATGCGCACGACATTGCCCTCGCTGCCGCCGACGCCCACCAGCACGCCATGCTCGCGGCAATAGCGCCGCACCTCGCGCGCCAATGCGGCGGCAGGTGTCTTGTGCTCGCGATCCGTGACCAGTTCCGCGCCGAGCATCAGCCCCAGCCCGCGCGCCTCGCCAATTGCCGGGACGCGCTCGGCCAGCGCGTTCAGCCGTTGCAGCGCGTGCGCGCCCTTCTGCGCCGCCTGCCCTGGCAGATCCTCGCGCAGCATGAACTCCAGGTTGGCCAATCCTGCTGCGCACGACACCGGATTGCCGCCAAACGTGCTGAGGTGCTCGCCCGGCTTGAAGGAGTCGGCAATCTCGGCGCGGGCGATGGTCGCCGAGAGCGGGAAGCCATCGGCGATACCCTTGGCCATCACCATGATGTCTGGCTCGACGCCGAAATGTTCGATGGCGAAGAGCTTGCCTGTGCGCCCGAAGCCGCACTGCACCTCATCGGCGATCAGCAGGATATCGTAGCGGTCGAGGATCTCCTTCACACGCGGCAGGTAGCTCTGCGGCGGCACGATGATGCCGCCTTCGCCCATCACTGGCTCGGCGATGAAGGCCGCGACATTGCCGCTGGTGTGAAAGCGTATCGTCTCCTCCAGCGCCTGCGCCGCACGCTCGGCCACCGTCTCCGGATCAGCGCCGAAGAGCGAGCGATAGGTGTAAGGGGCGGGCGCGAAGGCGACCCCGCTGGCATAGGCGCCGCCGCGCGTCTTGCGCGACATATTGCCGGTGATGCTCAACGTTCCCAGCGTGCGCCCGTGAAAGCTGCGCTCCAGCGCGATGAACTCGTGCTTGCCGGTGTAGACCTTGGCCAGCCGCATGGCCGTCTCGATGCCCTCAGCCCCGCTATTGCCGAAGAAGCTCTTTTGCAGGCGGCCCGGCGTCACCTCGGCCAATCGCTCGGCCAGGTCGGCCACTGGCTGCGCGTAGTAGGTGTACGAGCTACAGTGGATCAGGCGGTCGATCTGCTCCTTGGCGGCCTGGCGCACATCGGCCGCGCCGTGGCCTGCGTTGACCACTGAGATGCCCGCATAGCAGTCGATGTAGGAGCGGCCATCGGCGTCCACGACCCGCGCGCCCTCGGCGCTCGCCACCACCACCGGCTCCAGGCCAGCGGAAAAGCTCGTCATCACATAGCGGTCATACTTCTCGCGCGTATCCACGATGATTCACCTCCGAACGCACACAGGCGCTCTCGGCCTTGAATGGCGGGCGCGCGACGGCGGATTGAAAGCCGCAGAGACGCGCCCGCCTGCGGCGGCGAAAGCAGGGGCTTTCAAGCCCCACTCGCGCCGTGCGTCGGCCATTTATGGCCGCGACCCATACCCTGCGACTCGCCCTCGCCTCGCTCAGTGCGCAGCTTCCAGTTCGGCGGGGGTCATGGCGCTGACCGCCGCTAGCGACGCCTCGATGATGTCCAGCCCACGCGCCATCTCGTCATCGGTGGTGACGAGCGGCATGAGCAGGCGGATGACATTATCATACAGCCCCGCTTTGATCAGGATCAGCCCGCGCTGGCGCGCCTCGGTCAGCAGCGCGGCGGCCTCGGCGGCGGCTGGTGTGCGCTTTTCATCGGAGTGCGCCAGCTCCATCGCCACCATCGCGCCCAACCCGCGCACATCGCCGATCAGCGGGAAACGCGCCTGCCAGGCATGCATGCGCTCCAGCGCCATCGTGCCCAGCCGCTCGGCGCGCGCCACCAGCCCCTCGCGCTCGAAGACCTCGATCACCGCCAGCGCCGCAGCGCAGGCCACCGGGTTACCACCATACGTGCCGCCCAGACCGCCCGGCAGCGGCGCATCCATCAGCTCGGCGCGGCCCACCACGGCGGCCAGCGGCAGCCCCGCCGCCAGCGACTTGGCCGTCAGCAGCAGATCGAACTCGATGTCGCTGTGTTCCACGGCAAACATCCGTCCGGTGCGCCCGAAGCCCGTCTGCACCTCATCGATGATCAGCACGATACCCTGCTGCGAGCAGAGCGCACGCAGCGTCGGCAGGAAGTCGGCGGGCGGCACGATGAAGCCGCCCTCGCCCTGCACCGGTTCTACGATCATCGCCGCCACCTGATCCGCCGCCACGCGCGTGCTGAAGAAGCGCTCCAGCGTCGCGCGCCACCCGCCAGCATCCGCGCCGCCGTGATACGGGTCGGCGTAGGGAACGAGGTGGATGTCGGGCGCGAACGGGCCGAAGTTGGCGCGATAGGGTCGCGCCTTGCCCGTCAGCGCCAGCGCCAGATTGGTGCGCCCATGGAAGCTATTCTCGAAGGCGATCACCGCCGAGCGCCCGGTGGCGGCCCGCGCGATCTTGATGGCGTTTTCGACCGCCTCGGCGCCGCTATTGACCAGCAGCGTCTTCTTGGCGAAGTCGCCGGGGGTGATCTCCGTCAGCCGCCGCGCCAGTTCGATGTAGAGCGGCGGGGTCAGCACATGCGCGCAGGTATGCGTGTAGAGCTCCATCTGCGCCTGCGCCGCCGCGATCACCGCCGGGTGGCTGTGGCCAACATTCATCGTGCCGATGCCACCGGCGAAGTCCAGATAAGTGTTTCCCTCGGTATCGGTGATGGTGGCGCCGGAGCCGCTGGCGGGGAAGATGGGATGGTAGGTGAAGACCCCGCGCGGCACATAGCGCTGCCGCTCGTCGCGCAGCGACCCGCGCTCCGCTGGGCGCTCCGCCGGGCGCTGCGTTGGCTGCGTCGCGGTGGAGGCTGCGCTGGTATGGCCATCGTGTCCATCCCGGCCATCGTGGCTCTGCTGGCGCGGCTTGTGGCTGGCGGGTGAATGTGATGTCGCCTTCATGGATGGCGCTCCTTACGTGCTGGGTAGGCGTGCGTGCCGATGCGACGCGCCGAACTGCTCTGGCGCCGCCGAGGCGCGCACGGAGCGCGCCCACTCTCCGTCCTTCACTCTAATCTGGCGCCGCGCACGGGTAAACGGCCCTGCTGTCTCATCTTCACCGCGTTCTTTGGGCCACGGTGGCAGAGGATCGCGCAGGGCGCGCAGAGATAGGGCAGAGCATGCCAACGGCGGCATGCGGCGGGATGCGGACAGAGGGTGACGCTACACAGCCGTCGCGAACGCGACCACGGCATCGAGCATGGCAGGCGCTTCGATGATGGTGTAGTGATTGGCGTCAGGGATCTCGACGAGCTGGCAGTCGGTCATGTCGGCGCGCATGTGCTCGGCCTCCTCGCGGGTCAGCAGGAAGCCTTTGTCGGCGCCGAGCAGGCCCACGCCCGCGCGCAAGAGCAGCGTCGGCTGGCGCACGAGCGGCGGCAGATGCTCGATGCGCAGGGCATCCAGCGCAGCCAGCTCTTCCTGGATGGCCTTGCGCGGCACGCAGGAGCTGACGGTTCCGTCGGGGTGAACCTCGGCGTCGTAGCGGAAATAGCCCTCCCAGAGGGCATCCCACTGGAACATGGGGAGCTGGCGCATCTGGTCGAGGTAAGCGTCGAGCGAGGGATAGGCCGTTCCCAGCCGATTGACCGATGCGGCGATAGCCTGCTGCGTGTCATCTGGCACGACGCCGCCGAAGTCGATCATCACCAGCTTCTCGACGCGCTCCGGGTACATCGCGGCCAGATACATGCTGATGATGGCGCCCAGTGAATGCCCCACCAGCCGCACGCGCGTGAGGCCCAGGTGATCGCACAGCGAGAGGATGTCGCTGGCGTGGAAGGGGACAGCGTATCCATGCGGGGGCTTGGCGCTCCGGCCGCGACCACGCAGGTCGAGAGCGACCACGTACCAGCCGCGCGCCGCCAGCGCTGGCCCGATCCCCACGAACTCGCGCGAGCTGGCCGTCAATCCGTGGACGAGGATAATGGCGCGTTCAGGAGTCGTGCGTTGGCCCCAACTGGCAAAATGCAGCGACAGGCTCCCGATGCCAACTGTGTCTTCATGCAACGTCAAATCCGTTGTCTCCATCGTCATCGTGGGCTCCTCCATCTGCTGATCGGGTGAAAGCGGTTGCCTGTCGCGCTCCATTCTAACAGATAGCCTCGCATAGCGCCGGACAATCGGGCGGCTGAAGCCGCGGCTAAGGGCGCTCGCTGAGCGCCGCGAAGCCCGCCTCCGCGGGCTAAGAACCAGCCTTTCGTCTCCCAGCCCGCCTCCGCGGGCTTCGCGGCCAAAGGCCCTTAGCCTGCGGGTTTACCCGCCTGTGCGCGACAACGCAAGCCATTACTCGATCTCTATGTGACACATCATCATGGCCGCGATGGCTCTCCGCAAACCTAAGCGTGACGCTGCGCTGCGCATATTCTCTATAGTAGGAGACAGGCGTGGTGGAGAACACATCCCTCGTGGTGGAAGGAAGGAGACGCCCTATGCGCGGCCATCATCTGATCCGCAGAGGATTCGTGACGCTGGGCGCATTGCTGCTGATCATTGGGACGCTGGCGCCGCTGCTTCCAGTGGCTCCGGCGCATGCGCGAGCCACGACGCCGACGACCCAGGCGATCCCTGCGGCGCCGGTCGAGCGCGGCAAGATCACGCTGGGCGACACCAGCATCGATGGCCCCGCCCTGTGGACGAGCGACGCCAGC
This sequence comes from Ktedonobacterales bacterium, assembly GCA_036258195.1. Taxonomy (GTDB): domain Bacteria; phylum Chloroflexota; class Ktedonobacteria; order Ktedonobacterales; family JADMIN01; genus JAKAIY01. Next base: position 6,989 of record DATAED010000070.1, on the reverse strand, counting down.
GCGCCCAATCTGGGGCTGGCCAGCGCGCTCGCCTGGGTCGGTACCGACGCCAACCACTCGCTCAACGTCATGGAGAGCAGCGATGGCATGACCTACGGCGGCAAGCTGACCTTCGCCGAAAGCTCGAACTGGCGGCCAGCGCTGGTCGCCGTCGGGACGCCGCCCAGCATCCTGCTCGCCTGGACGGGTACCGACGCCAACCACTCGCTCAATCTGCTCTGCCGGGGAACCGCCTGCGGCTCCAGCATGAGCAGCCTGCGCAAGCTGACGCTCGCTGACACGAGCTTCACCAGTCCCGCGCTGGCCCGCTTCGGCAGTGGCTACCTGCTGGTCTGGGCGGGAACCGATGCGCGCCACACGCTCAACGTCCTGCCCTTCACCCTCAGCGCGACGGGATTCCACCTCGGCGCCAAGACGATTCTGTGGGGGCTGGGCAGCGCCTACGCGCCCAGCGTCGCCATCAATCCGCGCAATAACCAACTCCTGCTGACCTGGGCGGCGACCAGCCCGGCGGGCCAGATCATGTTCGCCACCTCCGGCGATGGCGTGCACTGGAGCGCGGCGCAGACCTTTGGCGCCAGCAGCTCGGCCAGCCCGCAGGGATATGCGCTGGCGGCCAGCGACATCCCCGCCTACTGGATGACCTGGGCCAGCGCCGACCCAGCCCACGCGCTCTACGTGCGCTTCACGGCCAGCTTCCCGCAGTGGCCGCTGGCGGGCAACGAGACACGCACGAGTGAGACAGTGTTCGGCGCGCCCGCGCTGGGCTATGTGGGCATCGGTGGGCAGACGCTGCTGGCGTGGACGGGAACCGATGCGCTGCATCACATCAATCTCGCGACGTTCACCACCGCGACCCTCCCCACGCTCGATCAGCGCATCGACAACTACATCGCGGGCCTCTCGACCGCCCAACTGGTTGGCCAGACGCTGATGGTGGCGGTCTACGCCAACGGCTACAACGCCAACCTCGATCAGGCCATCGTGCAGTGGCAGATTGGCAATGCCATCGTCTTCACGAATTACAATGGCGGGCCGCTCCAGCCCACCACGCTGGCAGGACTACAACAGCTCACGCAGGCGCTCCAGAGCCACGCCCAGCGCCCCCTGCTGCTGGCGCTGGATGAGGAGGGCGGCATCGTTGACCGCCTGGCCCCCTACTATGGCGGAACGCCCTCGGCGCGGCAGCTCGCCGCCACGGGCAATCCGCTGGTGGCCTACCAGCAGGCACAGACTGACGCCGCCCGCATGCGCGCCGCCGGATTCAACGTGGACTTCGCCCCCGTGGCGGATGTCGATCAGGGTGGCGGCATCGGCTCCAGTCGCACCTTTGGGACATCGCCTGCCGTCGTCACGACCTACGCGGGCGCCTTCCTCGACGGCCTGCAACAGCACGGCGTCGCGGGAACGCTGAAGCACTGGCCGGGGCTGGGCGCCGCCACGGGCAATCCCGACTTCACCCTGCCGACCATCAATCAGAGCCAGGCGCAGATGGCGGCCAGCGACTTCGCGCCCTTCCGCGCGCTGCTGAGCCATTCGCCGGGGATGGTGATGGTTACGACGGTGCTGGCGCCGGCCTATGATGCCCGCAACCCCGCCATGCTCTCGCCGACGCTGGTGAATGGCGTGCTGCGCGGGCAGCTCGGCTATCAGGGGGTCATCGTCACCGACGCGCTCGACGCCCAGGGGTTGATCCAGTACATGCAGGGGCAGGGGTACGCCAATCCAGCGCAGGGGCTAGCCGAGGCGAGCGTGCGCGCCTTCCTGGCGGGCGATGATCTGATCGAGGCGCCCATCGAGCAGGATCGGCTGGCGGCGGTCGTCGCCGCGATGACGCAGGCCGTGCAGTCGGGCCGCATCTCACAGGCGCGGCTGCGGGCATCCGTCCACCGCATCATCCGCCTGAAGGTGGAGCTGGGGCTGATCACGCTGCCGTAGCGGATGGCAGAGTGGTTAACCTGGCGCCTGAGGTATCGCCGGGCGAGGCCCTCACCCCAGCCCTCTCCCAGAGGGAGAGGGAGCAGAGGGTTGGCACGCGCCGTCGTAGCTCCCTCTCCCGCCTTGGCGGGGGAGGGGCTGGGGGTGGGGGCCTGCGCTGAAATTCACCCTACTGCCTACTCGTCGTCGCGCGTGGTGGCGTCGTGGATGGTGGGGACGCGCATATCCGGCTCGGTGTCGCCGTAGAGGTCGCTCTCGTCCACTGGCTCGGCGTCCACCGCCTCGGCGGGAGCGGCCAGCAGCACCGTCATTGGCTCAGGGAAACCCTTCAGGTACTCCTGCCCGCGCGCCACGAAGCGCACGCCCTTGACGTGCGGCGCGACGTAGACGATGCCGGGGGAGACGAGCGTCTCGCCGGGGGCGGCTAGGCTGCACAGCCGCGCCGCCCGGTTCAGCGCCGCGCCGCGATAGCCATCATCCACCTGCACCGCCTCGCCGACATCCAGCCCGACGCCGACGCCAGAGGGCAGCCCTGGCTGCGAGGCGGCGTATTTGGCGTAGCGCTCGTGCAGATCGCCCGCCGCCTGCACCGCCTGGCGCGCCGAGGCGAAGGCGCACAGCGCCTCATCGCCGCGCATCTCCACCAGTCGCCCGTGCCACTGCTGCGCCACCTCGCGCGCCATCGTGGCCAGCCGCTGGCTGAGTTGGGCCGCCGCCTCGTCGCCTGCGCGCTCCGTATAGCTGGTATAGCCGCGAATATCGGCGATCAGAAAGACAAAGATGGCGGCGGGCGGCGCCACCTGCGCGTCGGGTTTGGGCGCTGCGAATAAGCCACCGGGGGCGAAGAGCGCATCCATGTGTGGCGAGTGCAGCTCGGCGGCGTCGAAGAAGTCCTCCTTGTCGTCGCCAGCCAGCTTCAGCGCCGTCGCCAGCGCGCGCACGACTTTCTTTGGTGGCGCGGCGCGTGTTCCAGCCTCGATCTCGCTCAGGGCCTCTGGCGAGATCTCCGCCGCCGCTGCCAGCGTCTCGACCGACAACCCTTGCAGGGTGCGGTGGTCGCGCAACAGATCGGAGAAACGTGGCGTGAACTGGCGCCAGTCGGGAACGTTGGGAAGCTTCGGGAACGGCATCGGCTGGATCCTCCGCGTGGCTATGGCTCCTCTGGCCGTCGCACCATTGTACTACGTCAGAGTACGCCCCAGTCGCGCTGAGGTTAGGACTCAACTCGCCTCTGGCACGCGCGTGATGTGCGCGCCGAGGCTGCGCAGCTTGAGCGCCAGGTTTTCGTAGCCGCGCTCGATGTGCTCAATGCCGCGCACCTGCGAGGTTCCCTGCGCGCAGAGCGCCGCCAGGATGTACGACGCCCCCGCGCGCACATCCGGCATGGTCAGGTCGGTGGCGCGCAGCGGTGTTGGCCCGCGCACCACGCAGCTATGGTTGAAATTGCGCTCGCGGAAGCGGCAGTTCAGCTCGCCCAGGCACTTCGGATAGAGGCTGGTGTCGGCGCCCATGCGGTTGAGGTCGAGCGTGTAGCCAAAGCGGTCGTCGAAGACCGTCTCGTGGATCACCGACATCCCCTGCGCCTGCGTCAAGAGCACGGTGAACGGCTGCTGCCAGTCGGTCATGAAGCCGGGATGCACGTCGGTCTCCAGCGCGATCGGCTTGATGGACCGGTCGCCACCAAAGAAGCGGATGCCCTCGTCATCCACCGTGAAATCAAGCCCGACGCGGTAGAGCGCGTTGAGGAAGGTGAGCAGCACGTTCTGGTCGGCGCCGACCACGCGCACGTCGCCATGCGTCAGATAGGCGGCGATGGCCAGCGAGACGGCTTCGTTGCGGTCGGCCAGCACGCGATGCTCGGCGCCATGCAGCCGCTCGACCCCCTCGATGACGATCTTGCGGTCGACCTTCTGCTCGATGATAGCGCCCATCTTCTGCAGGAACTTGATGAGGTCGATGATCTCCGGCTCGATGGCGGCGTTCTGGATGACGGTGACGCCACGCGCGAGGGTGGCCGCGATGATGAGCGTTTCGGTGGCCATCACACTGGGGTAGGGCAGCTCGATGGTAGCGCCGCGCAGCCCCGATGGCGTGCGGAGATGATATTGCCCGCCGCGCGCCTCCAGAATGGCGCCCATCTGCTGCAGGCCCTCGGTGTGGAAGTTGATCGGGCGCGGGCCGATACGGTCGCCACCCGGCTCCGGGATGATCGCCTCGCCGGTGCGGTGCAGCAGCGGGCCAGCGGCCACCACAGCCAGCCGATTCTTCTTGCCCAGCTCCATCGGCACGGCGTTGCTGATGATGTGGCGTGTCTGGATGATGGCGACATGCTCTTCGCTGTGGGTAACGTCGGCTCCCAGCGCCGTCACCACGCTCTCGGTGATCTTGAGGTCGCCCAGTTGCAGCGGCGCATTGCGGATGACGCACTGATCCTCAGTGAGCAGCGAGGCGACCATCAGCTTGGTGGCGGCGTTTTTGGCGCCACTCAGCGTGGCCTGCCCGTGCAGCGGCGCGCCCCCCTCGATGAGGTAGTACGGCGCCGCCTGGGCCACCTGCGGCCTTCTGGCGCCATTCGCATCATTCGAGCGCTGCGCTGACTTCTGGGGTCTCACCGCCATGCCAATCCTGAGCTTTCTGGTCACCGTCTCGATTCGCCGCCGCTGGCCCGCGCTGCGCTGCCACCACTGCGCATGGCAGCGGATCGGCGCTAGCCGGGCCACGGTCAGCGTAGCCCCGCCAGCGCCGCGCTGTCAACGCGACTGGCCCCATCTGAGCGGCGCCGCAAGCACGCTGCGCCCACATCGCATCAGCACGGTCATGTCGCCTGCTGCGCTTGCCGATACTGGCGCTCGGAGGCGCGCTTGAGGCGCCGCAGGGAATCATCGACGCTGGCGGCAAGAAATCTCGCGCCAAACCTTTCGAGGAACCAGCCCCACCAACCTGGGGGGAGGACGAAGTCTCAGCCATATTGGACGCGGCAGGTGGTCGCATCGAGGGGCGCGCAGGTGACGTGCGTCTTCTCCTGGATTCCGAACGGGAAGAATGCATGCACACCGAACTGGAGCCTTTCGGGATCGAGTTGCTCGACCTTGAAGTGGAAGCGCGCCGTGCGGCCAAAGGCTTTTCCCGTGAAGTAGACGGTTTGGCCAACAGCGGCAGGGCCTTCTGGCTCAAGGCGTTCGACCTGGACACTGGCCCACTCAGCATAGCGTTCCCAGCGCACGAGATTCTCCCAGACCAGCTCGACCGGGGCGGCGACGACGGCGGCCGGGCAGACAGTCAGGCCCATCGGGTATTTCTCCTCTCGCGCTCGATGTCAGGGTCGCAGCCACAGGATTGTACGACTCCGCGAGACGTAGCGCCAGATTCCATCGGTATGCGGCGCCAGAAGGCGACCATGTACGGCGACGCGAACAGCGGAATGGCGGTATAATGAGCGCATGACAATCGCCACCACCATCTTTCATATTCAGGATCGCGCCGCCGAGCAGGTCGAGGCGGCGCTGACGGGCGTCTTCGCACGCGAGGAGCGCCCGCTGGCGCTGCGCGTCGAGGGATCGTACAACGCGACGCTGGCGCGGCTGGACAGCACTGAAGCCGCCTATCGCTATCTGTTGCTGCGGCCACACGGCGCGGGCGGCTGGACGCCGCTGCTGGAGCTTGGCTCGCGCACCGAAGGGTTGGACGCCGAGCTTTCGCAGGCGCTGGATGGCGCGACCATCTTCACGGTCTATCAATATGGCGAGGTCGTCTCCGGCTACCGCGTCACGCGGGCAGGCGTGGAGCTTGACCGCTATTGCAGCGATCCGACCGCCTTCGAGAGCGCTGAGGCATCCGACGACGCGGGAGTGGAAGCGAGCGAGGGCGAGAGCGCGGGCGATGTGGAGGAGCAGCGCGGGCGCCCGGAGCGCTTCGCCGAGTTGCTGCCTGCGGGGACCACGCCCGCCGACTTCACCCGCGTGGTGCTGGCTCCCGGCTGGTGGGAAACGCACGACGCGGGCGAGACGCCCGCCAGCGCTGTGGCTGAGCGCGACGACGAGGACGAGGATGATCTCGTCGATGAGCTGGATCGCATGCGCTGCATCGCCCTGGCGCTGGAGCTGTGGTCGTCCGAAGACTATCCCCTCACGCAGGAGCTGGAAGACCTGCCCAACAAACTGATCGGCCCCACCATCGCGCTCGCCTGGGGCGTGTAAAGAGGGACGAAATCTCTCCCCCTGTTCCCCTCCCCTTGCAGGGGAGGGGAACTTAGACCAGACGCATCCAGCGTTGGCGCAGGTTTCACTCATCGAAAAGTCTGGCCCCGCGCCTACTGTGTTGCTTCTGATCTCCGCAGGAGTAGCGCCACGCCCAGGTCTATCACCCAGATGACAGGAGAGAAGCCCGTCAGCGTCAGCGCGCCCAGCGTCAGGCTCCACGCGCTGAGGGCAGGCATCGTAACCCATGCGCGTAGACCATTGCGGCACGTACCGCCCTTCATGGCGAACATCGCCCGTCTGGCCGCATCGCGGTCGGAGACTGAAGCAGACGAAGCGTGAAGCAAGCGGGAGGCAAAAAGGGAGCATGACGCCACCGCAGAAAGCGCCCACTCGGTTTGGGCCGCGCGCGAGACGCCTCGCGCTGATCGTGGGCTTTGGCGCTCTGGCCATCGTGCTGACGGCAGTGGTGGGAGGTATCTGGAGCGCGCTGCTCAGTGTCAACCTGGCGACGAGCCCTGCGATCCCCTGGGCAGTCGCCGTCATGGCCCTGCTCCTCTGGCTGATGTGGCGCTATCTCGGCGGCGCAGGGTGGCCGCGCAGCACAGCGGAGGCGCGGCGTCGACACCTGCGAGCACGGCGGACGCCGGGTCGGGTCTTTCTGTCGGCGGTAGGAGCGGGTGTGCTGGCGATCGTGGCCCTGGCTGGGTTGTGGTTCGTCTTGTTCCAGCTCGCACACCTGTCCCCCACGCGGGCGCTGCCGGGCTACTCCACGTATCCCCTGATCACCGTCACCCTCGTGCTGGTGATGGCTTCACTCGTCGGCGCGGTTACCGAGGAGGCAGCCTTCAGAGG
>DATAED010000069.1:0-31529 GCA_036258195.1 Ktedonobacterales bacterium | reverse complement strand
CCGCCCGCCTGGACGGACGTCTGGATCTGCGCCAGCCCGCGTGGGCGCCTGCAGGCCACAAGGCGCGACTCCAGGGGCCGCAAACAATACCGCTACCATGAGCGCTGGATTCGCGAGCGTAGCGCGACCAAATATGAGCGCATGATCGCGTTTGGCGAGGCGCTGACCGCGATCCGCGTGCAGGTCGAACGCGACCTGACGCTGGCTGGGCTACCGCGTGAGCACGTGATCGCCACCGTCGTCACGTTGCTCGATACTACACTGGCGCGTGTCGGCAACGAAGCTTACGCCCGCGAGAATCACTCATATGGCCTGACGACGCTGCGCCAACGCCATGTGGAGGTGGATGGCGCTAGCGTGATCCTCGAATTTCGCGGCAAGGCGGGCAAACGGCAGCGAGTGGAGGCGCACGGACGCAAGCTTGCCTCCGTGGTGCGGCGCTATCTCGATCTGCCCCGCTACGAACTGTTTCAATACATCGATCAGCAGAGGACGCGCCACACCGTGCAGTCAGATGACGTGAACGAGTATCTGCGCGCCACCTCCGGCCAGGACTTCACCGCCAAAGACTTTCGCACCTGGGGCGCCACGACGCTGGCGCTGCACTGGTTATGCGAGCGGGGTGCCTGTGAGTCACGAGCCGAGGCGCAATATAACGTGCGCGAGGCGATTGAGGAGGTTGCCCATCAACTTGGCAACACGCCCGCCATCTGCCGCAAATCCTACGTCAACCCCCGCGTGATCGACGCCTACCTGGATGGCGCGCTCATACCCGACATCGCCCGGATGACTGCGGAACCGCCACGCCCAGGCATGGGTCGATTGCGCTCGGAGGAAGTCGCGACCCTGGCATTCCTGCAAGACCTGGAACGCAAAGCTCGATGCGCCAGCTAGCCCTCAGCCCCCTTCCTGCCAGGGCGGGAAGGGGGGCAAGAGGGTGTGAGGACTACCGCATGCCCTTGGCCTGGGCAAAGGCGCGCGTGATGGCGACGAAGTCCGTCGTGAGGCTGGCCCCGCCGACCAGCGCGCCATCGACCAGCGGCTCAGCGGCCAGCTCAGCGGCGTTGGCTGCCGTCACGCTGCCACCGTACTGCACGCGCACGCCAGCCGTCGCCGCCTCGCCATACAGCTCGCCCAGCAACGCGCGAATGATGGCGATCACGTCGCGCGCATCCTGGGCAGTGGCGGCGCGACCTGTGCCAATCGCCCAGACTGGCTCATAGGCCACCACCAGCTCGCTCAGGCGGTCGGCTGGTAGCTGCGCCAGGCTGCCGCGCACCTGCGTCGAGATGACGCGCTCGGTGAGGTTGGCGTCGCGATCCTCCAGATGCTCGCCCACGCAAACAATCGGCTTCAATCCATGCGCGAAGGCCGAGAGCGCCTTGCGGTTGACCAGCTCATCCGTCTCGCCGAAGAGCGTGCGCCGCTCCGAGTGCCCCAGGATGACATACTCGCAGAGGCCATGCAGCATCAGCGGCGAGATCTCACCCGTGAAGGCGCCTTTCTCCGCGTCGTACATGTTCTGCGCGCCCAGCGCGACGCCGCTGGCCGAGGTCAGGATGTGCGCCGCTGCGATGGAGATGCTGGGCGGGCAGACCACTCTATCGACCCCCTGAATGGCCTCCAGATCGGGCAGGATGCGCGAGAGGAAGTCGTGCGCCTCGCTCGGCCCGTAGTTCATCTTCCAGTTGCCCGCGACGATGGGACGTCGTGGCTGTGAAACTGCGCCGCTCATCGTCCCGCCTCCTCGCCACTGGCGCGCAAGGCTGCCGGGATCTGCGAGCGATCCAGCAGCGCCGCCACGCCGGGCAGCGTGCGCCCCTCCAGGAACTTCAGCGAGGCGCCGCCGCCGGTGGAGACGTGGGTGAGCTTGTCCGCTGCGCCTGCCGCCTCCACCGCCGCCGCTGAGTCGCCGCCGCCGACGATGGTGATGGCGCCCGCCTGCGTGCGCTCGATCAAGAGTTGCACCAACGCGTTCGTCCCCTGCGCGAAGGCCGGGAACTCGGCCACACCCAGCGTGCCATTCCACACGATGGTGGCGGCGTCGCTGAGCGCCTCGCCAAAGGCCACCAGCGTCTGCGGCCCCACATCCAGGATGCGCCAGCCCGCAGGCACAGCGTCGGGCGCGGTCACGTTGCGCTCGGCGTCGGCGGCGAACTTGTCAGCCACCGCGACATCCACTGGCAGGATGAAGCGCTTGCCCGCCTGCCCGGCCTTCGCCATCAGCCTGCGCGCGTCATCGAGCTTGTCATCCTCCACCAGCGAGTCGCCGACATCCAGCCCTTTCGCCTTGAAGAAGGTGTTGGCCATGCCACCGCCGATCAGGATGGCGTCGGCGAGGTCGATCAGCCGATCCAGCGCGGCGATCTTGTCGGAGACCTTGGCCCCGCCAGAGATGGCCACCAGCGGGCGTTTCGGATGCTCCAGCGCCGAGCCGAGGAAGTTCAGCTCCTTCTCCATCAGGAAGCCGGCCACGGCGGGCAGGTCGTGCGCCACACCCTCTGTGCTGGCGTGCGCGCGGTGCGCCGTGCCAAAGGCATCGTTGACGTAGACCTCGCCCAGCGCCGCGAGCTGCCGCGCGAAGGCGGGATCATTGGCCTCTTCCTCTGGATGGAAGCGCAGATTCTCCAGCAGTAGCGCCTCGCCCGGCTTGAGCGCCTGCGCCAGCGCCTCCACCTGCGCGCCGACGCAATCTGGCGCCAGCGCGACGGGGCGCCCGAGCAGTTCGCTCAGGCGCTCCGCCACTGGGCGCAAGCTGTATCGGGGATTCACCTGGCCCTTGGGTCGCCCCAGGTGACTCATCAGCACGACAGACGCGCCGTGGTCGAGCAGATACTGGATGGTCGGCAGTGACGCGCGGATGCGGGTATCATCGGTGATCGCGCCACTGTCGTCCTGCGGGACATTGAAGTCCACACGTTCCAGCGTCCGCTTGCCGCGCACATCGATGTCGCGAACGGTCGCTTTGTCCATGTTGGGCGATCCCTCTTACAGCCGCTCGCCGACGAAGCGGGTCAGATCGGCGACGCGCGAGGAATAGCCCCACTCGTTGTCGTACCAGGCGATCACCTTGAGGAACTTGTCGCCCAGCATCATGGTCGAGAGCCCGTCGATGATGGAGCTGCGCGCGTCGCCCCGGAAGTCCGACGACACCAGTGGCTCCTCGGTGTAGCCCAGGATGCCCTTCAGCTTGCCCTCGGCCTGCTCCTTGAAGAGCGCATTGACGGCCTCGACCGATGTGCCCTTCTTCAGGTCGGCCACGAAGTCCACTACCGAGACGGTGACGGTCGGCACGCGCAGCGAGAAGCCGTCGAACTTGCCCTTCAGGTCGGGGATGACCAGCGCCAGCGCGCGGGCGGCGCCCGTCGAGGTGGGGATGATGTTGGCGCTGGCGGTGCGGGCGCGGCGCAGGTCAGGATGCACGACATCCAGCGTGCGCTGGTCATTGGTGAAGGAGTGGACGGTGGTCATCATGGCCTTGTCGATGCCATAGGCGTCGTGGATGACCTTGGCCGCCGGAGCCAGGCAGTTGGTGGTGCAGGAAGCGTTCGAGATGATGTTGTGCTCGGCGGGATTGTACTTTTCCTCATTCACGCCCAGCACCAGCGTGATGTCCTCATTCTTCGCCGGAGCGGAGATGATGACCTTCTTGACCGAATCTCGACGATGCCCCTTGGCCTTATTGGCGTCGGTGAACAGCCCCGTGCTCTCGATGACGATCTCGGCCTCAACCTCGCCCCACGGAATCTGCCCTGGGTCGCGGTCAGCGAAGACATGGATGTGCTTGCCGTTGATGATCAGCTCTTTGTCGCCCGTCTCCACTGTGCCATCGAAGCGGCCGTAGGTGGAGTCATAGCGGAAGAGATGCGCGTTGGCTTCGAGGTCGGCGACGTCGTTGATGGCGACGACTTCGATGTCGTTGGGATAGCGTTCGAGCATGGCCTTCAGGCTCTGGCGCCCGATGCGCCCGAAACCGTTGATTGCGACTCGTGTTGCCATGAAGAGAATCCTCCTGAAAGCGGTTTGTCTGGAAAACATCTCCAGTGGCGCGGCCCCATTGCCGCGTCCTACTCGCCGAGGACGCCCTCCGCCTCCTCATGCGCAGGTCTCCAGGCGTCCGCCTCGAATTGTATCACCCGCATGCAGCGAACTGATGCGCCGATTGCGTATTCAAATACTCCTCGCCCAGCACGCTACAGTGCACAATGTCGCGGCGCATGGTTGATAATGTGGGCAACGCTAACGGGCAGGTTGCTTGAAAGCCAACGTTTGATTGCCTGACGAGGGGGCGCTATGCCGAACGCTCACCTGCTGTGTCCACCAACGCCGCCTCCACCCACGCTCCTGGAGGCCTGGCGCGACCAGTCCTGGCTTATCCTGGCTGTGCTGGCGATATATACAGGGTTTGCCTTGCTGATCTGGAGGGGGACACGACGATGGATGGCGCGCATCCACGTCGCAGACATACCTTGGACGCTCTGGAGTAAAATCCTGGTTGGCGTAGGGGGTACGATCGAGGCGATTGCAATGATTATCAATGGCTTTGTGACGCTACCATTAGCTCAAAGCTATGCCGTATGGGTTCATCGCGCCTTTGCCATCATAGAATCCTGCCAAACAAGTGACGACAAAGTCGAGGCTTTGTTTCTATCACACCAGCAGAATTTAGACACACTGAATAGATTCTTCTTCCAGATGATGGGCATCGCGGCTGCGTTTGCACTGCTCTCACTGTATGTGCAAAGGAGGGCGCGCGCTGCGGCGCCAGAGAGTTCACGAGAGGCACACTAACCCCTTGTGCCCCTCGTTTAAGCGGACAGCAATCGCTGCATTCTGTTCGGTTGCCAGACCGTCGCAGCCTACAGTCGCTCGATGATGGTCGCTGTGCCGAGCCCGCCGCCGCAGCACATCGCCTGCAAGCCGTAGCGCGCGTTGCGCTGCTCCAGCGCGTGCAGCAGCGTCACCATCAGCCGCGCGCCCGATGCCCCCAGCGGATGCCCTAGCGCGATGGCGCCGCCATTGACGTTGACACGCGCCATATCGGCGTGAAGCTCGCGCTGCCAGGCCAGCACGACCGAGGCGAAGGCTTCGTTGATCTCAAAGAGGTCGATCTGATCGAGCGACAGGCCCGCGCGCTCCAGAATCTGGCGCGTGGCGGGGATTGGCCCCGTCAGCATCGTCACCGGATCGACGCCGACGACCCGCTGCGCCACGATACGCGCGCGTGGCCGTAGCCCCAGCGCTGCCGCGCGCTCTGGCGTGGTGAGCAGCAGCGCCGCCGCTCCATCGCTGATCTGGCTGCTGCTGCCCGCCGTCACCTTGCCATCGGGCTTGAATGCGGGCTGCAGCGTGGCCAGCCGCTCCATCGTCGTGTCGCGGCGGATGCCCTCATCGCGCGCCACCGTCCCGCCATCACTCAGCGCGACGGGCGTGATCTCGCGGTCGAAAGCGCCGGAGTCCTGCGCCGCCGCCGCGCGCTGGTGGCTCTGCAAGCCCAGCGCGTCCATCTCCTCGCGGCTGATGCCCCACTGGTCGGCGATCATCTCCGCCGCCAGCCCCTGATTGGTGATGGGGTAGGCTTCCAGCAGCGACGGCGGGAAGGGATTGCCCGCTACGGAGACAGAGGCGCCCATCGGCACGCGCGACATGCTCTCCACGCCGCCCGCGATGGCCATCTCGCAGACGCCCGACTGGATCAGATTGGCGGCGAAGTGGATGGCCTGCTGGCCAGAGCCGCACTGGCGATCCACCGTCGTCGCCGGTACCTCCATCGGGAGGCCCGCCGCCAGAACCGCGTTGCGCCCGACGTTGTAGCCCTGCTCGCCGACCTGGCCGACACAGCCCCAGATGACATCCTCCACCATCCCTGGCTCAACGCCCGCCTGCTGCGTCACCGCGCGCAGCGCCTGCGCCGCCAGCATCACTGGATGCTCGCCCCGCAGCGCGCCATTGCGCCGACCAATCGGCGTGCGCGTCGCAGCGACGATCACTACCTCGCGCGTTCCCTGTGTCATATCGCCACCTCTCGCTTTCCGCCGCAACCTCACCCCCGCCCCTCTCGCACGAGGAGAGGGGAGCTTCCGGTTCCCCCTCTCCCCGCGGGAGAGGGGGTTAGGGGGTGAGGTCGTTCTCTCAGGCAGTATACGCCCGCTGCGCGCTAGGCGATGGGCCGCGCGCTGAGCAATTGTTCGATGTCGTCGAGCAGCATCGCCGTCCACGCGCCCGCGCGCCGCTGCCGCAGGTCGCGCGAGGACTGCGCCCGCAGCGCTTTTGCCTCCGCACCCAGCGCCTCGAATGGGCCAGCCAGATCTGACAGCTCAGGATGCGCCTCAGCCAGCTGCGCCGTCGCCGCCTGCATCTCAGCGGTGGCAGCGGCGGGTCGCTCGATGAAGTGGCCCAGCTCGCGCATCTGCTGATCGAAGAAGACGAAGACCGGAATCGAGCGATATTTGCCTTCCTTGAGGTACTGATCGGCCAGGTCGAGATGCTGATCGCGCAGGAAGAGGCGCAGATGTAGCTTACCCGTGCGCTCGGCCAGCGCTGCCAGCACCGGAACATTGGCCAGCGCGTCACCGCACCAGTCCTCGGTCAGCACGAGCGCATTGATCGGCTGTGGCAGCCGCTCGAAGAAGGCGATGTCCTCAGGGCGCAGCGCCGCCTGCGTCAGATTCGACGCAAATTGCTCGCGATTCTGCGTCATCTGCGCGATGTACTGTTCGACCGTCAACCCCTGCTCGAAGCGTTCCTGCGTGATCGACATACCGCTCCTGTCCTCTGCTGTGTCGGAGTCTCACGCCACCGTTCTGGCGCGCGCCATGCTTCATATCGTGAAGTATGACATTCACACAGATAGCGCGGCGCTGTTCTGCGCGTCAAGAGGAACCAAGGGGCCGACCTGCGGATCGGACGGCGGTGGTAAAGCGCGCCACGATCAGCAGGGGCCCCAGCATCGAGCGCAGCGTCGGCTACCTGGCTCACACGACGTTGGTGAAGCGCGCCACAATCAGCAGCAACACCAGCATCGAGAGCATCGCCTCGACCATCATCAGCAGCTTGGCGCGGCGGGTCAGCGGCATCGTGTCGGCGGGGCTGAGCGCGGTGGCCGAGCAGAACGCCAGGAAGAGGTAGTCCACGAATCCCGCGCGCCAGCCGGTGCGATTGCCGCCCTGCTGCTGCGGGAACTGGAAGTCAGCGGCCTGGTGTCCGCTGCGATGGCGCTTGACCGGGCCATCGCCATCGACCTCCCAGTACCACGAGGCGAAGACCAGCACGTTGCTCACCCACAGCAGCACGCCCGACGTCAGGATCTGGTAAGCGTGCAGCGCATTCAGATGCTGCACCAGCAGCAGGACGGAGCTGAACAACGCCAGCGTCAGCGCCGCCAGCAGCGCATACGAGAACACCCGCGCCACACTGTGCGAGATGCGCCGTCCACTCAGGCGAATGAAGAGCGGCGGCGCCACCAGAGCCGCCTCGACCACCAGCAAGAGCCAATGCGGCCCGAAGACGACGTTATCTGGAAGCTGGAAGTAGAGCGCGCCCACCAGCAGCGCGCCCGCCGTCGCCAGCAAGAACTGTTCGACATCGATTTCCGAGCGATGCGCCGCCGAGGTTTCCATAAGCCCGCCTCACCTTCGTGAGCATACGTCCAACGCCGTCCATGACAGGACGAATAACATCAGTCTCTACGCGCGACATCCGAGACTATCATACTCCAGGCAGACAGCGCCGACTGAGACTGTAGCGCGCCGCCATCGCCCTCCGCGCAAGGTTGGCGAGCGAGTTGCGGTGGGGGCTGCGGACGGCTGGCGGCGTCGCGCCAGGAAGGCGGCCCCGCGATGGCGGCGCTCACAAGCGCCTCACCACACCCGGACTGGACAAGGATTCCGATCTCCACACCCTTTGTGCGCTGTCGCCAGCGCCATCCGTGTCCAGACGCTCGCCAGCCACCCAGGGCGCACGACAGGCAGGCCACACCCGTGGAGCGAGCAGAGGTAGCGAGATGGCGACCGAAAACATCTGGACCGAGCATATCGTCTTGCAGCGGCAGCCCCGCTGGATGCGATATCCCATTCTCACCTGGATTACCAGCACCGATCATAAGAAGATCGGCATCGCATATATCTACACCGCGTTCGTCTTCTTCGTGCTGGCGGGGATCGAGGCGCTCATCATGCGCTCGCAGCTCGCCATCCCCGACAACAACTTCATCCAGCCGGAGCTCTTTAACGAAGCCATGACGATGCACGGAACTGTCATGCTCTTTCTCTTTCTGATGCCCATGTGGACGGGCTTCGGCAACTATCTGATCCCGCTGATGATCGGCTCGCGCGACATCGCCTTCCCGCGACTCAACCAGTTCGGCTACTATATGCTGGCGTTTGGTGGGGCGCTGTTTGCATTCAGTTTGGTCATCGGCGAGGCGCCCAACATCGGCTGGTTCGCTTACGCGCCGCTGACCGAGGCCAACATCACCTGCCTGACAAACGTCGCCACGCTGGCATCCCAGGCGCAGGCCACCCTCGCCGCGCAAGCTGCCGCCGCAGGCGGTCAGGGCTGCTTCTCGCCTGGACTGAACGCTGACTTCTGGGCGCTCGGCCTGACCATCCTGGGCATCTCATCCATCGTCACCAGCATCAACTTCATCGTCACCATCATCAAGATGCGCGCGCCTGGCATGACGATCAACCGCATGCCGATGTTCGTCTGGATGATGCTGGTCACCTCGTTCCTGATGATCTTCGCGCTGCCCAGCCTGACCGCCGCGTCGGCGATGCTGGAGCTGGATCGCCACTGGGGCATGCACTTCTTCCAGGCGGCCTTTGGGGGCGATCCGCTACTGTGGCAGCACGTCTTCTGGTCGTTTGGGCATCCAGAGGTCTATATCGTCATCTTGCCGGGCTTCGGCATGGTCTCGGAGATACTGCCTGTCTTCTCGGGCAAGCCACTGTTTGGCTACACCTTCGTGGCGTGGTCGGGCGTGGCGATTGGCTTCCTCAGCTTCACCGTCTGGGCGCACCACATGTTCGCGGTCGGGCTGCCCGTCGTGGCGCAGGCGTTCTTCGCCTCGACTTCCGCCCTCATCGCCATCCCCACCGGAATTAAAGTATTCAACTGGCTGGCCACCATCTGGCGTGGCAGGCTGAGATTCACCACCGCGATGCTGTTTGCGCTGGCGTTCGTGGCGCAATTTGTCGTTGGCGGCCTCAGCGGCGTCGCGGTGGCTGTAGTGCCGGTGGACTACCAGGTGACGGATAGCTATTTCATCGTCGCCCACCTCCACTACGTGCTGATGGCTGGCTCGACATTCGCGCTCTTCGCCGGCATGTATTACTGGTTCCCCAAGATGTCGGGTCGCCTGCTCGATGAACGGCTTGGCAAGCTGCACTTCTGGCTGTTCGCTATCGGTACCAATCTGACGTTCTTCCCGATGCACATCCTGGGATTGCTGGGCATGCCGCGCCGCATCTACACATATCCGCCGGGGCTCGGCTGGAGCCAGCTCAACTTCGCGTCTTCCTGCGGCGCCATCATCATCGCGGCGGGCGTGATCGTCTTAGTCGCCAACTGGTTCGTGACGATTCGTCGGCCTGCCACGGCTACCACCGATCCGTGGGACGCCTA
The DNA here is from genome assembly GCA_036258195.1 of Ktedonobacterales bacterium. Taxonomy (GTDB): domain Bacteria; phylum Chloroflexota; class Ktedonobacteria; order Ktedonobacterales; family JADMIN01; genus JAKAIY01. The sequence continues at coordinate 21,905 of DATAED010000069.1, read as the reverse complement.
CACGCTGGAGTGGATGACGACCTCGCCGCCGCCACCTGAGAACTTTGTCGAGATTCCCGTCGTGCGCAGCGCCCGCCCGCTCTGGGACCTGAAGCATCCCGACCGCGCAGACTGGCGTAAGCGCACGCGCGCCCAGCCCGCCACCCCAGCTCGCTGAAGCGGTTCTGGCTCCCCCTCTCCCGGTGGGAGAGGGGGCTGGGGGTGAGGACATTACCGAGCGGGGGCCAGCGCCTGGCGCAGTCGCTGAGCAGCCTCGGCGATGCGCTCATCGGGCGCGGTGAGGGTGATGCGCAGGTAGCCTTCACCCAGGCTGCCGAAGTTCGTCCCCGGCGTGATGGCGACGGCGGCCTGATCGAGCAGCCGCAGCGCAAACTCGCCCGATGTCTCGCCCGCTGGCGTCTGCGGCCACAGATAGAGGCCCGCCTCTGGCGTCTCCACCTGCAAGCCCATCGCCCGCAACGCTGGCAGCAGGGTATCGCGTCGGCGCTGGTAGATGGCGTTGCGCTCGTCGATCCACGTGTCCGGGAGCTGCGTCGCGCGGATGGCGGCGATCTGCAACGGGCGGAAGATGCCCGTGTCGATGTTGCTCTTCAGGCGGGTCAGCCCCTCGCACGCCTGCGCGTTGCCAACCATCATGCCCAGCCGGAAGCCTGCCATGTTGTACGCCTTCGAGAAGGAGTGGAACTCCACGGCGACATCGCTGGCTCCTGGAATCTGCAAGATGCTCGGCGGCCGTGCGCCATCGAAGCGCACCTCCGCGTAGGCCATATCGTGGATCAGCAGCAGATCGTGCTTGCGCGCGAAGGCCACCGCCTCCTCGAAGAAGCTCAGCGGCGCAGCGGCTCCGGTGGGATTATTCGGATAGTTCAGCCAGAGTGTCCTGGCGCGCGCCAGCGTGTCGGCGGGGATGACGCTCAGATCGGGCAGCCAGCCGTGCGCGGCGTCCATCGGCAGGTCGTAGCAGACGCCGCCCGCCAGCGCCACCGCCGTCGTGTAGACCGGGTAGGCGGGATTCGGCATCAGCGCGACATCGCCCTCATTCATGAAGGCCAGCGGCAGGTGCGCCAGCCCCTCTTTGGAGCCGATCAGCGTCGTCATCTGGCGGCGCGGGTCGAGCGTGACGCCAAAGCGGCGCTCAAACCAGGCCGCGAACGCCTCGCGCCACGCCAGCATGCCTTCATATTCGGGGTAGCGCTGGTTGACGAGGTCATGCGCGCTCGCGGTCAGCGCGGCGATGACTTCAGGCGGGGTGGGCAGATCAGGGTTGCCAATCGAGAGGTTGATGACATCCACTCCGCTGGCCGTCAGGTCGGCGATCTTGCGGTTATACGCGGCGAAATGATACGGCGGCAGATTGCGCAGCCGCTGCGAGAGTTCCACGATTCCGGCTCCTGACGCTGCTGGTCGCTGGGTGAGCGATGGCGGATAGATCAACACAGACAGTATAGCAGGGCGGACCACCGCTCGCCCTCTGCGAGGCGCTCGCTACACCCCTTGACGACCGTTTCACCGTGCGCTATAACTTTAGTGTCACTAAAGTACTTTTGAGACATTGAAATCGACGCGCCCTGGACGCACGATGGGGCGACAGATCGAACGGAAAGGAACAGGCGATGCACACCTCCTCGCGACAGGCAGCCGAAGAGCTTCGCGCCATCGAGCAGGCGCGTATCGCGACCGCGCGCCGTAGCGCGGACAATGGCGTCGCCCTGATAGTGTTGGGGCTGACCTTTCTGCTGGATATGGTCGCCTTCGACCTCAGCCGTCCGACCGGATCACCGCTGCCAGCGGTGATCTTCCTCTGCGGCTTCAACAGTGCCATCGTTGGCTGGCTCTGGTGGTACACGCGCCGCCTGCCCATCCGCCTGCGCCGCATCGTGACCAGTCGTGTCGTCTTCCTGTGGTCATGGTTCTACGTCGCGCTGGTTGGTCTAGGCGTTGGCGCCTGGGTGATCGTGATCGGCTGGTATCCGCCGCTGTGGTTCACCCTGCTGGGCGTGATCGGGGCGGCGCCACTGCTCATCAGCGGGGCGCAACTGTGGCGCCGCGCGCACACGGGAACGGCACTGGCGATATCCGTCGGCGCTGCTGAGTGAGCCATCGTCATGACTCGACCACCACGCGCCGATGCGTCTGACGCCAGCGCAACGCCGACCACGCCTCACCCGCGCTTCCAGCTCAACGAGGCCATCCACCAGCCAGTCAGGCTCTCTATCCTGTCGTCGCTCGCGCATGCGGATAGAGTGGACTTTGCCTTCCTGCGCGACTATCTCGGCCTGAAAGACTCCAACCTCTCGCAACACCTGACTGCGCTGGAGTCTCTGGGCTACATCACCATCGACAAAGTGTTTGAGAAGAAGCGGGCGCGCACCTGGCTCGCCCTCACGCCCGCAGGCCGCGAGGCCTTCGAGGAGTATGTCGCCGTGCTGCGGCAGATCGTCGAGCAGCCCGAGGCGCCTCCCGACGGCTAGCCGCCGCGCCATCACCAGGCTACCCATCAACTCCTGACATCTCGCCACCGAGGCGATGAGCGCACGGAACGGCCTCCGTGCGCCCTCGCGCCTGGCACGGGCCATCAACCCCATACCCTCACATTCGACTCTGCAACCCAGAGCCAAAGGAGACTATTGTGTCCAACACCTCATCGCTGGGGAGCATGTTGCGCTCTCACTCACCCGTCGCGACGGAATCCGACGCCCGTCTGAATGGCATCGCGCGCCTCACTGAGCGCGCCCGCACAGGCGCGCTGACCTGGGCTTGGCCCATCGTCATGTGCAGCATCCGGCTCCCCATCCTGCTGGGTTGCTTCCTCGTCAGCTTTGTCATCGCTCACGCGGCGGGGCAGGCCAACCCGGCGGATTTCGCCGAGGGGCTGACACGCTTCGACCTGCCCATCGTAGCCGATGTCATCTGCCTGGCGTTGCTCTGGCGTCTGATGCGGCGCGAGGGCGCTCGCCTGCGCGACCTCTTCTGCTGGAGCCGCCAACACCTGATCCGCGACCTTGCGCTTGGTATCGGCCTGTTCGTGGTGTGCTACCTCGCGCTGGGCGCCATCGAAGCGGCCATCGCCATCGCGACCGTCAGCGGATCCGCCGCGCAGCAGGCGCAGGCGATGCAGAGCCTGCTGGCGGGCGCCGCCATCAATCCGCTTGGGATGGGCTGGCAGATTGGCGCCAGCGTGCTGTTTATCCCGATCAGCAGCGGCGTCACAGAGGAGCTGGTCTATCGCGGCTACGCGCTGCCGCGACTGACCGCGCTGACAGGCAAGCCCTGGCTGGCGATCGGGCTGACCACGCTGGGGTTCGCGGCGCAACACCTCGCCTACGGGCTGACGAGCTGGCAGGCGGCGCTCTCTGGCATGGCGGGCGTTGTCGTGGCGGGCCTGCTGTTCGGCGGGCTGTACTTCCTCACGCGGCAGCGGCTCACCGCCCTGATCTTCCTCCACTGGCAGTTCGACGTCATCAGCCTGGGCGTCGCGCCCATCCTGCTGGCGATGTTCATCAGGTAGCGAGACTGGGCAGGGTGGCGCCTTCACGGCCCATCCTGCCCAGCGCGCTTGCGCCCGGCGTGGCTCAGCCTCTATACTGCCAATCGCAGTGTGCGCCAGACGTCAGCGAGCGGAACGATGGAGAACCGTCGCTCGACGCAGCGCGCGGCAGGGGAGGCCGCAGTGACTGGACCAGGGCTGGGAGCAGGGCTGGAAGGATCGACGCTTGGCCCCTACCAGCTCGTGCGGCGCGTGGGCGGCGCGGGTCTGGGCGAGGTCTACCAGGCGCAGCGCATCGCGCCCGCCGACCCCACGCAGCCAGGCGTCGCCGAGCCACGCCAGGTCGCCATCAAGCTGCTGCGGCCCGGCGCAAATGACCCCATCACCGGGCAGATCGTGAGCGCCTGCGAGGCCGCCGCCGCGCTGCACGAGCGCCACATCATCCCGCTCTACGGCGTGGCCAGCCAGGGCGAACGCGTCGGTGTGGTGATGGCCTGGGCCAGCGGTGGCTCACTGGGCGATACGCTCTCGCGCGAGGGTGGCCGGACGATCCGACTGCCGCTGGCCCCGGCAGTCGTAGCGCGGCTGGCCACGCAGATCGGCCACTCGCTGGCCGCCGCCCATGCGCACGGCCTCATCCATGGCGACCTCAAGCCGTCAAATGTCTTCGTGCGCACCTCGCCGCGCGGCAGCCCCATCGCCGTCGTCAGCGACTTCGGCCAGAGCGACGTGACGCCCTTGGCGGCGCAATTGCTCGCCACAGGCGTGCCCGCTGCACGCGAAAGCTGGGCGCAGCAGCAGCTCCTCTTCGCCGCGCCCGAACAACTCAGCGGCGCCTTGACGCCCGCCAGCGATCAGTATGCGCTGGCGGCGCTGGTCTACTACCTGCTCACCGGGCGGCCACCGCTGATGGGCGCGGGCGAGACGCTGCTGAGCCAGCTCGCCAGCGCAGAGCCGCCGCCCGTGACGCAGCTCAACCCCGACGCGCCCGCGAGCCTGGACGACATCCTCGGTCGTGCGCTGTCGAAGCGGCCAGAGCAGCGCTATCCCTCGGTCGAGGGATTCGTGCGCGCGCTGGATGACTCGCTGGCCGAGGCGCGGTCAAGTGTGGCGGGCGGGGTAACGGGCGAGTTCGCGCGGCTGGGCGCCGGACGCCGCGCGACCAACGCGCCCGCATTCACCGCCAGCGCGCCTGAAGAGAGCGCCGCCGGGCTGCCCGCTGACCCGCCGCCGACGCTGTGGCGGCCGCTGGCCATCGCGACGATGGCGGCGCTGCTGATCGCCGCGCTGACCTGCGCCATCAGTGTGTTCGCGCTCAATGGCGCCTCGAATGTGGTGCGCACAACGCTCTCCGGCTTCGAGGGGCCAAACGCCGCCCCTACCATCTCCACCAGCGCGAACCTGAGCGACACGCCAGAGGGACGCCAGGCCGAGGCGCAGTTGCGCGGCTTCACCAGCCAGCAGCCACTCTTCAGCGACACGCTCACCTCGAATAGCTCCAGGTGGCCCATCACAAAAGATCAGGTCTTCTTCGGCTCCGATCACCAGTTGCACATCGTCAACACGACAGTCTCGCAGCCAGTCGCTGCCGATGCGCCGATCAGCGCGCCTGCGGGCGACTACGTGAGCCAGGTGACGATGACGATGACCTCCGGCGTCGGCGGCGATCTGGCCGGCATGCGCTTCTTCGTCACCGATCTGGGAGACGGCACGACATCGTACTACGCCTTCTTCCTCTCGCCTGATGGCCAATACTATCTGTGGTACTACCACAACGCCTGGATCTTCCTCAGCGGCGGATATGCGCCACAGGTGAAGCGTGGCGATGGCGTCACCAACACGCTCGCCGTCATCGCGCTCGGCGATGCGCACAAGGCGCTGCTCTTCGTCAACGGCGCGTATATCGGCTCGGCGGCGCTGCGGGCTGACGGCCCCGTCAGCGGCGACGCGGGCGTCATCGTGCTGAACCATGGCGTCGAGGCGACCTATTCGCACTTCGCGCTCTATCCTGCCCACAGCTAGACCATCGGCAAATCGCGCGCTGCGACTGGCGTCCAACTTGCTGCGTTGGGGAGCAGGTACAGCATTGGAGGGCTGCGCCTATGTCGAGCAAGGAGGAACGTCACATGGCCAAGGCCGAACATTCCGTGGACGCACACGCGCCCATACGACAGGTCTACGATCAGTGGACGCAGTTTGAGCAATTTCCGCACTTCATGGAGGGTGTGGAGCAAGTCACACAACTCGACGACAAGCATCTGCATTGGAAAGCGCGCATCGGCGGTAAGGTGCAAGAGTGGGACGCTGAGATCACCGAGCAACTGCCCGATCAACGCATCGCGTGGCACAGTCTCTCTGGCGACCGCAACGCAGGCGCCGTCACCTTCCACCGCATCGACGATGAGGTGACGCGCATCATGCTCCAGATTGAGTATGAGCCGCAGGGCGCCGTTGAGAAAACCGGCGCAGCGCTGGGATTCCTCGACCGCCAGGTGAAAGGCGACCTGGAGCGCTTCAAGGAGCAGATCGAGCGCACCAAGCAGTCGAGCGGCGGCTGGCGCGGCACGATTGAAGACCATCCCGAGATGGGCCAGCCATAGCGCGAGCCTGTCTGCCCCATCCCCCTCCCGCGAGCGGGAGGGGGAATCCTGTGTTTAGAGCACCGCGCGCCGTCTGGAATCCGAACGTGTGCGTATCATTGCGCTATACTCTGGTGTGGCGAGCATGGCTGGCGAACGGATTATCTGGAGGTCGTGAAGGATGCTGACGGTCGAAGAGGCGCGCGAGCGAGTGCTGGCGCGATTTCAGCCGCTGGAGGCCGAGCAGGCGCCGCTAGCTGAGGCGCTGGGCCGCGTGCTGGCGGAAGATACGCTGGCCAGCGAGGCCTCGCCCCCCTTCACCAACTCCGCGATGGATGGCTACGCGCTGCGCTCGGCGGATACGCGCGACGCCAGCGAGCAAAAGCCTGTGCGGCTGCGACTGGCAGGCGAGGTTCCCGCAGGCAGCGTCTATGACGGCGTGGCGCAGTCTGGTGAGGCGATTCGCATTCTGACGGGCGCGCCGCTGCCAGACGGCGCCGACGCTGCGCTCCAGCAGGAGCTGACCGAGGTCGCCGATGGCTGGGTGACGATCCGCCAGCCCGTCGCGCCCGGAACCAACATCCGCCAGCGCGCTGAAGATGTGCGCCCCGGCGCGCTGCTGGCGCGAGCGGGTGTGGAGCTTGGCCCGGCGGAGATCGCGTTGCTGGCCTCGCTGGGCGTCTCGCCGGTCGCGGTGCGGCGGCGCCCACGGGTGGCCATCCTGGCGACAGGCGATGAGCTGACGCCGCTTGGCCAGCCGCTGCGGCCCGGCAAGATCTACAACAGCAACACGCCCTATCTGATCGCCGCCGTCGCACGCGCAGGCGCCATCCCCGTCCCGCTGGGCATCGCGCCCGACCAGGCGGATGCGCTGCGCGCCAAGTTGACGGAGGCGCAAGGCCACGACCTGATCCTCACTTCTGGCGGCGTCTCGGTCGGCGACTATGACCTCGTCAAGCAGATATTGGGCGAGCAGGGTGCGATGGAGTTCTGGCGCGTGCGCATTCGTCCCGGCAAGCCGCTGGCGTTCGGCTTCCTCGGCCAGACGCCGCTGCTGGGGCTGCCCGGCAATCCCGTCTCCGCCGCCGTCACCTTCGAGCTGTTTGGGCGGCCAGCCATCCGCCGCATGCTGGGCGCGGCGCAGGTGGAGCGGCCCACCATCACCGTCACACTGGCGGGCGATGAGCAGCATCGTACAGATCGCCGCCAGTTCGTGCGTGTGCGGCTGGCCTCCGACGATGGCCAGCTTGTCGCCCACACCACCGGCGCGCAGGACTCACACCTCATCTCGTCGCTACAAGGCGCCACCGCCCTGCTGATCGTACCCGAAGGCGAGGGTGTCATCCGCCCCGGCGAGAAGGCCCAGGCGCTGCTGCTCAACGACGCGCTGCCCTGGCTGGAATAGGGCGCCAGTCCCTCCAGACTCCACGCCCTCAGGCGCCTCATCCTCAGCCCTGAAACGACGCTCGTAAAAGAGCGCTCGTTTCTCACGTCCTATGCGCGATCCACTCGGCGCGGCGCTGCTCGCCAGTCTCGACCTCGTCCCCGAACTCTGGTATCGCTACGGGCTGCGCGGTGTGCGCTTCAACCGGCGCGTCGCCCAGCGCGTGGCGCCGCTGGGAGGCAGCGTCGACGTCGAGGTGATGGTGGAGAACCGCAAGCCACTGCCGCTGCCCTGGCTGGAGGTTGGCGACGAATTTCCTGAGGGGCTGGTCGAGCTGGGGCGCGTCCTCGCGCCATCGGAGCGCATCGGGCGGGCCACCCTGCGGCTGACGCTGGCGCTGGCGGGGTATCAGCGTCTCCGGCGGCGCTATCGGCTGCTGGCGGTGGAGCGCGGCGTCTACCACCTCGGCCCAACGACCCTGCGAGCGCGCGACTCGTTCGGCATGGCGACATCGCAGGCAGATGTGGAGACACAAGCGACGCTCATCGTGCGACCGTTGGTGACCTCGATGGAGCGACTCAACCTGCCGAGCGTCGCGCCCTTTGGCGAGCATCGTTCTTCTACCCGCCTGCTCGACGACCCGCTGCGCGTGAGCGGCATCCGTGACTACGCGCCCGGCGATGAGCCGCGACGCATCCACTGGAAGGCGACCGCGCGAGCAGGCGCGTTGCGGAGCAAAATCTACGATCCTTCCACACGACAGGCGCTCATGATCTTCCTCGATCTGCGGGTGTAGGCAGGTCAATCGGCGACTGATGCGGCGCTCTCGGAACTGGCGATCTGTGCGGCGGCGTCGGTGGCGACCTGGGCGCAGGCGCAACGCATCTCCGTCGGCATCTGCGCCAATGCTCCCGCGCTGCTCGCTCAGCCAACGGACGCTCACAGCTCACGCCCGCCCACCATCCGACTCGCCCAGGCGCGACGACTGCTCCGGCTGGCCCCCTCCGCCAGCGCACGTCAACTCGCGGCGATTCTGGATGGCCTGGGCAGTCTGCAGACGATCCAGACGACGCCGATGCAGGCGGTACTGGATCGGGAACACACGCGACTGCCACTCGGCGCGACCGTTGTCTACATCGGGGCGGACTCCGCGCTCGACGCTCATCTGCTTGCCGCCTTGCGCAGGACGCAGACCAGCGGCCATCCCGTCACCCTGATGCTCACACAGACGGAAGCCGCCGCCGATGCGCCACTGCCTGCGCTCACCCATCTTGCCAGCCATGTCATTGGCGGTCGAGCGCTCTGGCAATCGCTGCTGGGCGAGGCGCTGGGAACCGATCTGGCACAGCGGCTCATCCATGGCGCCAAGCCTGCCTTCATTGAGTTGCGACAACCTGCGACAGCGGCCGCCCACGAGCCAGAAAGGGGACGCTGACGATGGCGCACGCTCAACCTTCGGCGACGCCCATCCCCGCTACGAGCCGTCATGCTGCGCGTGCTGGCGGCGCGCTGGGCCAGCGACTCGTCGCCGCGCTCAACATCGTCGCAACGCTGCTCATCGTTGTGGCGCCGCTCTATGCCTGGCTCATCGCGCTCTGCCTGGCGCAGCGCCAGTCGCCATCGCAGGCGGCAGCGCCACTGTGGTTCCTGCTGGCTGAGGCGCTGCTGGCGTGGGTCGTCGGGCGCGGGCTACGTGGAGCGCGCACCCTGGCGCACATCGCAGCCGCGTTTGCGCCGATCCTCGCCTGCTACATCGCGCTGGTGGTGTTTTCACCCGCCAGCACAGCGACGGTCCTCAGCGCGTTCTCCTCTGTCGGCATCATCTACGCCGTCTTCCTCGAAATAGGCCCGAATCCAACCAACCTCGGCCTGCTGGCCGTCGTCGTCTACGTCTGGTGGGCCAGCGCCAGCGACAGCGCGAGCCTGCCTGATAGCGCGCGCGTGCTGCGGCGCTTCTTTATGAGTATAGGGGCGAGCGTGGCCGCTACCCTCTTTTTATTGGCGGCCACGCTTGATCTGCGCGCGATGGCGCTGTGGCAGTTCGCGGCGCTGCTGGTCGCGCTCGGCTTCTTCGGGTTGCTGGCGCTCACCCTCAGCATGATCAGCGTCGAGCGGCAGGCGCTCGATGTTGACCCCATCTTTCTGCGCTCGCAGGGGCGGCAATTACGCTGGGCAGCGCTGCTGGCAGGCGCCGTCGTCGCGCTCGCGCTCGGCATCATGCTCGCCACATCGCCGGAGCTGCTCTACGCCATCTTCGTTCGCTCTGGCCTGGCGGCGCTGCTCGCCCTGCTGGCCGCGCTCTTCGCCATGCGCCCCGCTGCGGTGTTCTTTCTCCCTCCAGACGCGGCGGCTCCAGAGCCTACTCCGCCCGGCAAGCTGATCCACCATGCGACGGTGATGCTGACAGCGCCACCTCCCGCAGCCTACCTGCTGCTGGCGCTTGCCTGCCTGACGCTCGCAGCGCTGGCATTTGCCATCGTGCGGGCGATTCTGCTCGCCAGGCGCCGAGAGCGCCAGCCGGATCCCGATGAAGAGCGCGAGCCACTCGATGGCTGGCGTCTGCTCCGTGCGCAGGTGCGCAGCCTGCTCCACCTGCGCCAGCGTCTGCCCGATGCCGTAGCGCCGGGCGGCATGCGCGCGCTCTATCGCGGGCTATTATTGCAGGCCGCCTCGCATGGCCTGCCGCGAGAGCCGCAGCAGACTCCACAGGAATACGAGACCCGATTGCACGGCGCGCCACCGTTCGACGCCAGCGACGCGCAGCCCGCTGACGATCTGCGCGAAGTCAGCGAGGCCTATGCCAGAGCGCGCTATGCCCAGCGCGAGCCACCTCCCGCGCAGTTCGCGGCGCTGCGAGAACGGACACAGCGCCTGCGCGCGCTGCTGCGCAAGCGTCCATAATGACCGATAGCGTATGCCGTGTCGGGCGCGCTGCCGGGCAAGCCCATTCTCAGATTCAGCGAGGTAGCGCATGACATCCACAAACCCGACGCCGCAGCCAGGGCCAGCCCGCAGCGAGTTCGATCACGTCGATAGCGCAGCCCACCCGGAGGCGTATGTTGGTTTCCTGCTGCGCAACCGCGCCAGCGGCGTGCGAGTGCGGCAGCAGTTGAGCTATGACCTGCTGGGGGCGCGCGAGGGCATGCGTCTGCTGGATGTCGGCTGCGGCATCGGCGACGATGTGCGGGCGCTGGCCGCACTGGTCGGCGCGTCGGGTCGTGTGGTGGGGCTGGACAACAGCGAGACGATGCTGGAGAAGGCCCGCGAACTCTCCGCTGAGGCCGAGTTTCCGGGCGAATTCGTCCTTGGCGATCTGCTGGCGCTACCCTTCGATGACGCCACATTCGATGGCTGCCGCGCCGAGCGTGTGCTGATTCACAGTGAGGATCCAGAGCTAGCGCTAGCCGAGATGGCGCGCGTGACGCGCCGTGGCGGCGTAGTGGTGGTGACGGAAGCCCGATATGGAGGCGCTGACCTACCACGCCAGCCAGCATGAGCTGGTGCGGCGGCTGACCCTCTGGCACTGCGAGCGCGTGCGCAACGGCCGCATCGGTCGCGAGCTGCCCGAACGCTTCGCGCAGGCTGGCCTAACTGACATCCAGGTTCTGCCGACCGTCGCCCACAGCGACAAGCTCACGAACTATCCCATCATCATAGCGCAGCGCGCGGCGCAGCATGGCCTCATCACGGCGGAGGAGGCCGAGTCACTGATCACCGAGTGGCGCAGCCGCGACGACGATGGAACCTTCCTGGAGTACGGCGTCTTCTTCACCGTCGCCGGGCGGCCTGCCAGTTAGGACAGTAGCCGCATGCGACGTGGAAGCGCCGATGAACTGGCGGATGCAACCGCCAGCAGGCAAACCATACGATCTGCGTCCGTATTGGTGAGCACTCTGTGACCTCGAACTCGCCTGCGTGACCGAGCCGTGACCTCTGTACGCCAACATTGCCATCAGTGGCGAACTGGTTCACGGCTTGCCTTACAGTGCGGCAGGCACGCCTGAGGATAAAGGCTAGGCCGACGATGCGACAGGTTGCAGTCGGGCCTGGCGTGCAGTCCAGGCTCACATCCGGGCCAACATCTACGCGACGCTATGAACTGGACTGGCTGCGCACGCTGGTAGTGCTGTGCCTGATTCCAGTGCATACCACATCGCTCTTTACCACCACGCACGATCTCTTCCTCAAAGAGCCGCAGACCAGCGCGGGAATGGAGTTGATCAGCGCCTTTGGCGGCGCCTTTGGCATGCCGGTACTATTCTTCGTCTCTGGCGCCGCGACATGGTACGCCCTTGGGTCGCGCACGCGCAGTCAATATGCGCGGGAGCGGGTGACGCGCCTGCTGGTTCCGCTGATCTTCGCCTCTTTCGCGATCCTTCCCTTCCAGGTCTATGCCGTAGCGTTGAGCAATCCGAGTCTGGTATCAAACATTGGCATCCCGATCTACAGCCCGCATTTCCTCGACTCGTTGCTGACCTTCTACCCGCAGTACCTCTACGGGTACGGATATTTCCTCACCCATCCGTCAATTGATGGATTCATCGTCTTCGTTGGGCATCTGTGGTTCGTGCTGTACCTGTTTGTCTTTTCTCTACTCGCCCTACCGCTATTCGCATACCTGCGAAGCCAGAGAGGTCGGCGTCTGATTGAGTGGGCAGGCGCTACCTGTGGACGCGCCGGAATGATCTTCGCACTGGCCGCGCCGCTGGTCCTGGTGGACGCGGTCGCCCACCTCATTTGGAGGGGAGTCGGCGCGATTGCCGAGATTCTGATCTACATCGTATGTTTCATCTTCGGCTACGCGCTCTACGGCGATGCGCGCATCCGTCAGGCGATCCAGCGTGTGTGGCCAATGGCGCTCGTGCTGGGCTTGATTGTCTGGTCGCTTGCTCAGAGCCTCCTGGTTCAGCATCCGCTGCCCTCATATGACAACTTCAGCGGAGCAATATTGAACATACCTCTGCGGGGCATCATCGCCTGGCTCTGGATCATAGGGCTGCTTGGGTTCGCGCAGAAGTATCTCAGCCGCGACTCGGCGCTGCTCGGATACCTGTCCGACGCGGCGTATCCGATCTATGTCCTGCACGTGTCCGCGATCATGTGGGTGGGCTACCTCCTGCTTGGCTGGAGCGCCCCGATACTCGTCAAGTTTGGCGTCATCATGATCGCGAGCTTCGCGCTGACGTTCGCCGTCTACGACCTGGTCATCAAGCGCGCGGGCACGCTGCGTACATTGTTTGGCTTGCGCGATGAGCCATGGCGCGCCACCGCCGCTGACCTCCGGGCGAATACTATACATAATACTCGAGGGTACACCCTGAGGGCGCTCCCCACGACCGCCGAGCGGTTCGGCAAACAAGTGGAGATGAGCCTGTCGCGTAGGCTGGGAAAAGGATCTGGTGAGTCAATGTTCGCAGACAGGGATGCGTTATTCAGCACCGAGGGCGGACATGCGGCGATGATGAAGTGGTACGAGCATGCGCTGCAAGATGCGCATATCAACTTTGAATCCATCGTCGTGTCAACGCGCTTCGGCGAGAGCCATCTGGTGGCCGCAGGGCCGCCAGACGCGCCAGCGCTGGTGCTGTTGCATGGGATGGAGGGCAACGCTGCGAGCTGGAGACATCAACTCGCTGGATTGCAGGCAGACTTCCGCCTGTATGCGCTCGACATCATTGGCTCGGCGGGAAAGAGCGTTCCCACCCGGCTCGATCAGGACAACGACGACCATGCTAAATGGCTTGACGATGTGCTGAGCGGCCTGCGCATCGAGCGAGCGAATCTGGTGGGGATTTCGAATGGAAGCTGGCTCATTCTCAAATTCGCGGGCTATGCTCCGCAGCGCATCGCACGCGCTGCGCTGATGAGCGCCAATGGCATCGTGCCGGTGCGTTTCCCCTATCGACTGGCGCGCATCATGGACGAGCCAGTCGTCCGCGCAGCCAAAGATGCGCTGGCTGGAGCGCTGCTGACCCGCGATATGGTGCGCCGCGCCGTTTCTGGCACATACGTGGCTGATGTCAATGCGGATCCGCAGGAGATCGAGTGGTTCTATCTGCTGGCGAAGTATTATCGGTTCCGCTTCCCGCCGGGGCCGGTCAGTGACGCTGAGCTGGCCGCACTGACCGCGCCCACGCTGCTGCTGATGGGTGAGCGCGAGCGCTTCTTCGCGCTTGAAGCGGTGTTTGCGCGCGCGCGGCGGCTCGTGCCGCAACTCGAAGTTGAGATTGTTCCCGACGTCGGCCACAACATGTGCACCGATGATCCCGCACGCATCAATGCCCGATTGCGCGACTATTTCTCGATGAGAGTGGAACCCGCCACGGCGTGATGGCGCACAGCCTGCGCGGCGACCTATCGCGTCAGCTCAGCAGAACGCAATCGGAGTAACCAGCCCATCGCAACGGCCAGCCAGAGCAGCTCGGCACCCAGGAAGTTGCGCTCGTAGAGCCCGCCCAGCCCGCGAGGATGGAATCCGAGGAGCAACAGCAGGAGGAAGCCAATCAGCGCAAGCGCCCAGACCACGGCCAGCGTCACGGCGAGTGGACGGCTGCGCGAGAAGCGGGCCAGCGCGCCCGTCAGCAGGAACGTCGCCACCAGGCAGCAGAGAAACGCGATCCCCGCGGCGACCAGATGAATCGTCCCGTGTGGCGTGGCGGCGGCGCCCTGCTCATCATCGGAGAAGAACGCCAGCACGCCGGAGCAGATGGCCCACGCGGCCAGCAGCCCCAGCGCCAGCCGGTTCACCACGCTCCTGGGCAGCAGCGACCACAGCGCGCCGACCGCCGCCAGCGAGAGCGCGCAGCGCAGCAGAAAGTTGGCGTCCATGAGCCACGACCACGGGCCGTTGCCATAGTCGCTCTCGGCATGATGCAGGATCGGCAGATCGGGTCGCAGAAAGAAGAGCAGCACATCAAGGGCTATGTAGACCAGCACACCCAGCAGGCTCAGCGCCGCTAGCGTTCGGGCCCGGCTATTGAGCTTCACTGTGAAGGGCTCCGTCACCACACTCACCCACTCCCTCTGCATGCGACGCCAAATCTCAGCCTGCTGGCTGCTCTGGCAGCGCCTGCACGAGCGCGCGGAACCGGTCGCCGCGGTCGAACTCATGCAGGAACATGCCAAAGCTGGTGAAGCCGGGCGAGAGCAGCACGACATCGCCCGGCGCTGCCAGCTCACGCGCCCGCTGGATAGCCGCCGCGAAGTCAGCGTAGACGCCCTCGATGGGATCGGCGCGGCCCGCCCGCGCCGCTGCCGCACGCACATCGGCAGCGAAGGTTTCGGTGGCGCTGCCCTTCAGCAGGATGATACGCCTGGCATATGTGGCGGCCTCCGCAGCCCAGGCGCTGTGGTCAATCTTCTTCGTATTGCCGCCCGCGATCAGCACCACTGGCTCGCTGAAGCTGCGCAGCGCCGCCACGCCCGCCACAGGCGCCGTGCTGGCGCTGTCGTTGACCCACAGCACGCCATCCAGCCGTCGCACGACCTCCAGCCGATGCGGCGCGCCGCCAAATGACGCGACCCCCGCGCGAATCGTCGCCTCGTCCACGCCCAGCAGCTCCGCCGCCAGGGTCGCCGCCTGCACGTTGGCCACATTGTGCGCGCCGCGCAGCGTAATCGCCTCCGCATAGCGGAAAGGGCGCGTCTCGGCGGGCCGCCCACGCGGATAGCTCACGCCACGCTCGGCACTGTAGAGCCAGACGTCATCGCCAGGCGCCTCGCGCGCATAGCGGCTGCTGTAGTCGTTGTCGGCATTGAAGATGGCAATGTCGCCGGGAAGCTGGTAGCGGAAGATGCTGGTCTTGGCCTGCCCATAGTCCTCCATCGAGTCGTAGGCGTCGAGGTGATCGGGAAGCAGGTTGGTGAAGATGGCGAGCTGCGGGCTGCGCCGCACGGTATGCAGCCCTTCGAGCATCCAGTTGCCTAGCTCCAGCACGACCCAGCGGTCGGGCGTGATCTGCGGCAATAGCGAGAGCGTCTCGATGCCGCCCAGATTGCCGCCCAGCAGCGGATCCCAGCCCGCGCTCTGCAGGATGTGGTGCAGCAGCAGCGTTGTCGTACTCTTGCCGCGCGTGCCAGTGACACCCGCGATCTTGCCTGGGCAGGCGCGGAAGAACCACGCAATCTCCATCTCGATGCGCTTGCCAGCCTCGTGCGCGATGGCCAGATAGGGCGAATCGCGGCGCACATTCGGATTGCGCACCACCACATCCGCCGCGCGGAAGTCCTCCGGGTCGTGCCGCCCCAGCACATAGCGAATCGGCAGCCCGGCCAGCCGCGCCATGCTGGGCGCCAGCATCTCCTCGGAGCGGAGATCAGTCACCGTCACCTCAGCCGCGCCTTGCGCCACCGCATAGCGCGCCGAGGCCACGCCGCCGCCCAGCAGCCCCAGACCCATCACCAGCACGCGCTTGCCGCGCAGCCCGTTGGGATCATCCGTCGTGGTTTCGATGTCATGCCAGTTGTCGTTGGGCGCACCGCTCGACACGCTGCTACTCACTCCCTGCTCTATGCCGCTCGCCTGTACGCTTTCTCAGCGCCCATCCATTGTCGCAGCCTGCGCCTCGGCTGGCAACGGCGTCCCGCGAATCAGCTCATTGACCAGCGGATCGAGGTAGTAGGTGGCGATCCAGGCGATGGCGTCGGCGCAGACCGCGTCGCCGAAGCCGAACAGCGCGTCGTTGAGCGAGCCGGAGATGCGGAACTCGCCTGCGCCCATCAGCCGCGCCGCCTCGCGCGGCGTCAGCAGCCGCGCCTGGTAGCGCCCGAACCCCGCCTTGAGGATGATCTGCCGACCGCTGCCACCGCGCGGCGTGCGCAGGCAGCCTGCCAACCCATCCACCCGCAGCTCAGCCATCGAGCGCCCGCGCCGCATGCGCCGGAAGACTGCGCCATAGCGCCACTCGTCCCCTGCGATCATCGCATCGGCCTGTGCGCGATGGCGCGGGCTCATCTGGCTGAGCAGGTAGCTGGCGCGCTGCTCCGACCACCACTCCGGCGCGTCATCGGGTAGGTCGTCCAGGATGTCCGCCAGCCGCCCATCGTGCTGTGGCGGGGCGGGCAGCCGCCGCACGCGCCAGCGCAGCGCGGGATTGGCGGCGATGGCAGCGATCAGCGCGGGTGGCCGCAGCTCGCTGGTCGTCACCGGCTCTGCCTCAACAGCCTCCGCGCCGAAGAGCGTGGTCTGCGTCCCGATGACGAAGAGCCGTCGGCGACTCTGCGGCGTGAAGCGCGCGGCGTCGAGCTGGAAGGCGTCTACGGCGTAGCCCAGCCCATCGAGCGCCGCCAATGCCTGCGCGAAGTCGGCCCCACCGTGCGAGGTGAGGAAGCCCGGCACGTTCTCCAGCAACACCAGCGGCGGACGACGCGCGCCCAGCTCATCCAGCACGCGGATGAAGCCCCAGAATGCCGAGGATTGCTTGCCCGCCAGCCCCTGCCGCGCGCCCGCCAGCGAGAGGTCGTTGCAGGGGAAGCTCGCCGTCGCCAGCGTCATACTCGGCACGTCTTCGACGGGCAGCGCATGCACATCGCCCAGCGCGAAGCGCCGCTCCACGGCGTCCTCCTCGCCGAAGTGGCGCAGGTACATCGCCCGCTTGCGCTCGTCAATGTCGTTGGCGAAGCGAATCTGCCAGCCCAGCCGCTCCAGCCCCAACCGCATCAGCCCGATGCCAGCGAAGAACTCGGCGCAGGTTTTCTGGGGCAGACGTGCGCGCATCGCCGCGCTGTCGTCCTGCGCGCCGGGCCGCCGGGAATCGAGCGCCTCGGCGATCATCCTCACGCAGCCCTCCACATCGGCGCTGATCTGGCTCTCCCACAGGCGCAGCACCGTCCAGCCCATCGCCAGCAATGCGGCGGTCGTCGCATGGTCGCGGCGCATGTTGCGGCGAATCTTGCGCAGCCAGTACGCCCGCGACGCCTCCGCCGACGCCTCGAACTGTTCCTCCAGCGCGGCCTTGCCGCGCCGCCGCCACTGGTTGCCGTGCCAGTAGTCGCCATCCACGAAGACGATCAGCCGCGCCGCGGCAAAGACGAGGTCGGGTTTGCCTGGCAGGTCGGGCGCGCTGTCATCCGCACGCAACCCACGCGCATCCAGCGCCTGCCGCAGCCGCGTCTCGGGCGTGGTGTCGCGGCCATGCACCTGCCGCATGACTTCCGAGATTTGCGCCGCGTCACGCCGGGTCGCCTGCCGCGTCGTGCGCCGCGCAGGCGCGCGGGCGGCGTTCGGCGTGCCATCTGGCTCAGACATGACCACCTCGATTGGCGCCCAGGCGCGCGCCCAGCGCACAGGATACGTGCGGCTGGGGCGCTGATATGTCCATCCAGTGTATCATGGCCGCTCGCGCGCTGGCTGCTCAGGACGCCGAATCGCTCGTGTTCCGGGTCTGGCCCTCCTGACCCTCGCGCGCCGCTTTTTCTGCGCGCTGGGCGGCCAGATGCAGATGATGTGCGGCGATGACCAGGCCGATGTGGGTGTAGGCCTGCGGATAGTTGCCCAGCAGCGCGCCGGTATTGGCGTCCACCTCCTCGGAGTAGAGCCCCAACGGGCTGGCGAACTGCATCAGCCGCTCGAAGCGCTCGCGCGCATCGTCGAGCTTGTCCATCATCGCCAGCGCGCTCACATACCAGAAGGCGCAGGTCAGGAACGCTCCCTCATCGCCCGCGAGACCATCATCGAAGTTGGCGTTCGCGCCCGATTTCACAGGCTGGTCGCCTGCTGGACGATAGCGATAGACGAGCGCATTGTGGGCCGAGAGGATGCGCCCCGTCGTGGTGATGGTATCGCGCAGGCGCTCATTCTCGGTGGGCAGATAACCCACCAGCGCCAGGCGGAAGTTGGCTGAGTCTACCGCGTCCACGCCATACGCCTGAGTGAATGCGCCAATCTGGTCATTGTAACCGTTCGAGTCGATGTCGTCGCGAATCTGGCGCGCCGCGTCCGACCAGCGCGCCGTGCGCTCGTGGCTGACATGCCCTCCGGTGATGCGCAGAGCGCGATCCAGCGCCACCCAGCACATGGCGCGGGAGTAGACAAAGGCGCGCTCTGGCCCACGTTCCTCCCAGATGCCCTGGTCGAGATCCTGCCAGTGGTCGGCGACAAAGTCGGCGATGACGCTGGCGACGCTGCGCAGATCACGCGGACTCTCACGCGAGCGCTCACCCTTGCAGTAGCCCAGCGCCTCCGCATAGCGCAACGCGGCGTCGGCCAGCTCGCCGTAGATGTCCATCTGGCGCTGTTCGGCGGCGGCATTGCCGATGCGCACCGGACGCGAGCCTTTATAGCCCTCCAGCTTGGTCAGCTCCTGCTCCTTCGTGGCGCCGTCCGACTCTCCGCGCAGGGTATACAGCACGCGGAACTGCGAGCCCTCGCGCACGCCCAGATCGTGCAGGAAGTGGAAGAAGTCGCGCGCCTCGCTGTGGTAGCCCAGCAGGCCCAGCGCCTGAAGAGTGAAGGAGGAGTCGCGCAGCCAGGTGAAGCGATAATCCCAGTTGCGCTCGCCGCCCACGCTCTCTGGCAGCGAAGTGGTGGGGGCGGCGACGATGGCGCCACTCGGCTCAAAGGTGCACAGTTTCAGCGCCAGCGCCGACCGCAGCACGGCATCCGCATAGAGACCACTGTACGCGCACTGATCGGCCCACGTCTGCCAGTAATTCAGCGTCTCGGCGGCGTCGTCGTCCAGATCGCGCGCCAGGATGCGCTGGAGCAGCTCCTGCGCCTCTGCCTCGTCGCGGGCGAAGTTGAGCGCCACGCCGATGCGCTGCCCGGCCTGGAGCTGAATCGACGCCTGCAGGCGTCCATCGAGCACGCTGACGTCGAACTCACCCGGCGCGCTCGTCCCAGCCGCGCCCGACATCGGCTTGGCAACGAAGACGAGATAGCGCTGGCGCTCGTCATCGTGCAGTGTGGCCGCCACCACACGCGGATACTGCACATGCAAGGCATAGCGCGCTTGCCGCTGGGCGAAGTCAGGCGTGACCTTGAGTGAGATGGTGATGGTCGCCTCGCCATGCTCACAGGAGACGAGGCGGTCGATGCGGTGCGCGGCGGCCACGTCGTTGCCCATGTCGCGCTCCAGATGGGCGCGCTGGTGGTGGGCGGCGGAGGGCGCCAGCCCACTGAGCGCTTCAAGCACCCGCTCATGTGGGCGGCGCTTGCGGATCGGCATGAAATCGAGCGCCTTGACCTGCCCCATCTCACTCGTGAAGGTGGTTTCGAGCATGTTGGATGCGGGCAGATAGCGCATCGCCGCGTCGCAGTCATGTTGCGGGCGCACCTGGAAGTAGCCGCCACGGTCGGCGTCCACCAGCTTGCACAGCGCCGCCTGGCTATCGAAGTGTGGCAGGCAGAGCCAATCGATCGAGCCATTGGGGGCGACGAGCGCAGCCGTGCGACAATCGCCAATCACACCGTAGTCCTCGATTGCCCAATAGCGCGGCTCGGCTCCCTCCAGTCGCGCCCGCACTCCGCCACCTGGCTCCTGTGCCATCTGATTCACCTCCTGCGCCCGACCCACTCTGGTTCATCCCCGCGCAGATCACGACGCTGTGCTCGCGGGCGGCCACAGCCACGTGTGAAGCGCCTGGCGAGCCAATTCGTGGCCCGTCAGCGGCTCCGACATTGTGCGCCGCTACCCCCATACTATACGCACCATACGCGCGCCAAGCATGTCACGTCGCGATGCAACTGCCAACTGGTCGTCACTGGTCGCTCGCAGCGCCGAGCCTTGAGACGACCGCTGCGCACGGCGTATACTTCCATGATGGTACGGAAGAGGAGCATCCCGTGCGCCAGCCGACAGGATCTGCGCATCCAGGTGGCGATGCGGATGGCGAGCGGAGCAGCAGAGAGGCGCGAGCGATGGCGCGTGTAGTCGTTGGGATGAGCGGTGGCGTTGATAGCTCGGTGGCGGCGGCGCTGCTCAAAGAGCAGGGCTACGACGTCATCGGCATAATGCTGCGCCTGTGGTCAGAGCCAGCCGTCATCGGCGACGATGGCGTGGAGCTGGTCGCCGAGAACAAGTGCTGCTCGCTGGAGTCGGTCAACGATGCGCGGCGTGTGGCGGCGGCGCTCGACATCCCCTTTTACGTGATCAATGTCGAGCAGCCATTCCAGCGGACCATCGTGGACTATTTCTACGACGAGTATGCCGCTGGCCGCACGCCCAATCCCTGCCTGCGCTGCAATCGCCACATCCGCTTCACGCTGCTGCTAGAGCGGGCGCTGGCGCTGGGAGCCGATTACCTGGCGACCGGCCACTACGTGCGGGTGGACGACGATCCCGCGACAGGCCTGCGCCGCCTGCGTCAGGGCGTGGACGCCACCAAGGATCAGTCTTACGTGCTGCATGTGCTCAATCAGCATCAGTTGCGCCATGCGCTCTTCCCGCTGGGCGCGTACACCAAGCCAGAGGTGCGCGCGATGGCGGCGGAGCGTGGGCTGCCCGTCGCCGCGAAGGCCGAGAGCCAGGAGATCTGCTTCGTCGCCGCCAACGACTATCGCGGCTTCATGCGCCGCTACGCCGACGCCACCGGACGCGCCGCGCCGCAGCCCGGCCCCATTCTGGATGTCGCGGGCAAGCAGGTTGGCGAGCATCAGGGGCTGGCCTACTACACCATCGGCCAGCGCAAGGGGCTCGGCGTGGCGGCGCGCGAGCCGCTGCATGTGCTGCGCCTCGATCCCAGCCAGAATGCCGTGGTCGTCGGCTCCGCAGCCGATCTGGCGCGCGACACGTTCACCGTCCACCAGACCACCTGGACGTCTGACACCGCTCCCAGCGCGCCATTCGCTGCGCGCGTGAAGCTGCGCTACAAGGCGCCGCTGGTGGACGCCACCGTCACCCCACTGCCAGATGGCCGCGCCGAGGTGCACCTGGCGGCGCCCGCGCGTGCCATCACCCCAGGGCAGGCCGCCGTCTTCTACGGCGGGGCCGAGGGCGACGAGGCGCTGGGCGGCGGGCTGATCGAGTAGAGCGCACGTGGAGTGAGGTCGTTTATTCTGGCTATCCGAAGATGGATGGGCCGTGCGGAAACCGGGGAACGCGGGAGAATATGTATGTTTGTGCCGAACGCGGCGCAAGCGGTGATTGCGACACCCAAGATCACCGACTATCTGTTGAAAAATCCCGGCAAAGCGAAGTTCTTTATGGCTTTGGGTTCACCTTGGCGCAGTGGCAAGTGTTGCATGACGCATTGTTGCAACATGTCGTCACGCATGAGTACACATCGGTAATCTCGCTCGATGATGGAGTAAAGTACGTAGTAGAGGGGACTCTGCAATCACCAGATGGCAGGAATCCTCAGGTGCGCTCGGTGTGGATGATTGACGGCGGGCGAAGCTCTCCACGGCTGATCTCCGCCTATGCACTCGATTGAGCGAAAGGGAAACCATGCGATGATTCAGGAGTTTGAGCAAGTGGTCTTCACTGTTGACCTGCCAGAATATCATCTGCTGACAGGC
>DATAED010000068.1:0-8227 GCA_036258195.1 Ktedonobacterales bacterium | reverse complement strand
TCTCGATCTAATCCGCCCCGTGCTCTGACCTCGGGAGATAGTGCGGCGGGGAGCAACGGGCGGGTAAACCCGCAGCTAAGTGGCCTGCGGGCCGCGAAGCCCGCCTGCGCGGGCTAGTACTACAGTCGCAGTTATGTTCTCAGCTGCCGCTGCTTGATGTGCGCCTGCCGGGCACGCGCCTGGTGGCGTCGACGCCAGGCCGACCACTGCAGCACCTGCAGCGCCTGGTCGACGGACGGCGGCGGCTGCCAGACCAGCGCGAAGAGCAGGCGGCGGACCTCCGGCACGGTCAGCGGCAACAGATCCACCGCCTGCGTCAGTGTCAGTGTGCCGTCTCCTTCCTGTGGAACTGCCCCCCCTTGCGCCCCGCTCGAAGTTGCTGGGCGGTGCGGGCGTGCTGGCGCACGACGGTGAGGTAGGCCAGCGCAAACATCGCCAGCGTGATGTGGCGATACCAGCCGACCCAGGTGCGCACCTCGTACTCATCGAGCCCAACTTCGCCCTTGGCCAACTCGAAGGCCTGCTCGACCTGCCAGCGCATGCCGGCGACCTGCGCCACCTGGTCCAAGGTCACGTCGGTCGGCCCAAAGACGAAGTAGTAGGCGAGTTCGTCGGGGTGGCTCACGCGCCTGCGGGCCAGGAGCCAGTGCGCCATGCCCGCAGGCGCGTCCCGCCACGGCATCGGCATCCATGCCCAGTCATACCAGCGCGGCCCCTGGCTGCCCTCTCCGGCCGAGAGCCGCTGCCACGCTCCGTCCGGCCAGGCGGCGACGACCTGCGCGGCTTTGGCCGAGAGCCCCACGCGTTGCGTACTCGGCACCGCCAGGACGAAGGGTTGCTCCCGCTCCTCGAGAGCGTGGCGCAGCGCATACGCGCCCCCATAGATGCTGTCCGCTGTCACCCACGCCGCGGTGACACCAGCGGCAAACGCCCGCGCGAGCAACTGCTGGCCCAGCGTCGGCTTGGGGATGCACGTGGCGTCTGCGGGGACGCCCGCAGATGCGCGCCGCGCTGGGTCGTCGGCCCATTCCTTGGGCAGGTAGAGCGCGCGATCCAGCAGCGCTGGTCCGTGCGCCGTCGCGTAGGCCAGGAAGACCCCGATCTGGCAATTGGCGATCTTGCCCACCGTGCCACAGTACTGCGCCGCCACGCCCACCGACTTAGTCCCCTTCTTCACAAAGCCGGTTTCATCGAGCACGAGGATGGCGGCGGGATCGGCCAGGTGCTCCAGCACATACGCCACCAGGTCGTCGCGTACTGCGTCCGCGTCCCAGTGGGCGGTGCTCAAGAGGCGTTGCATGCCGTCGGGCGTCGCTTCGCCAGCCAACTCCGCCAACTGCCAGCCATTCTTGCGTTCGGCCGTGCTGAGCAGGCCCGTCAGATAACGCAGCGCCCGCTGGCGTGGCTCGGCGCGCTCGAAGCGCACCGCGAGCTTGTTGGCGACCGCATCGAGTTCTGCCGCCCAGGTATGCAGGTCAGCCTCCGCCGGGAATGGCGCGAAGCGCTGTGTCGCAGGTTTGGTCTGTGCCATGGGAGAGCGCATCCTTGTCTCAAGTAGCTGCACCACGCAGCTTTCCCCTATCCTACGATATAACTGCGGCTGTAGTACTAGAGCCTGTTAATGACTCGGTATCAAGTGAATGAAGTGGGACAACATCAGACAGGAGAAAGCGAGGAAGTGATAGCCAGCCAGCGTCGTGGCCAAGCGTCCGTAGTCGCGGGCCAAGCGACGAAAGCGGGCGACCCAGGCAAAATCGCGCTCGACGACCCAGCGGCGCGGCAGCAGCACAAAACCGCGCTTGGCCGCTGGCAACTTGACGACGCTCAATTGGATCCCGTGCGCTCGGGCAGCCACAACGGGCGCATCGCCGGTATAGCCCGCGTCGACATAGGCCAACTCGACGGTTTCGCCGGTGGCCGCTTGCACGGCGGCTAACTGCTCGACTTGCGCACGGTCCTGGGCGTTCGCTGGTGTCACCACCAAGGCCAGCAGATCACCCAAGGTGTCGACCGCCACGTGGACTTTGGAGCCTTTGCGGCGTTTGGCGCCATCATACCCGGCGCGCCCCCCACTGACTGGTGTCGACTGGATAGTGCGACTGTCCAGGATCACGGCGCTTGGCGGGTTCGGTCGTTCTTGCAGGCGGCGGAGCAAAATCCGCAGGTCGTGGACCAGGCTTTCAAAGCAACCGGCAGCCATCCAGCGGCGCGTTTGCTGGTAGACGACAGGCCACGGCGGCAAATCATGGGGCATGTTGCGCCAGTGGGAACCCGTTTTCACGATGTAGCGCAGGCCATTGTAGACCTCGCGGAGATCATAGCGCCGCTGACTGGCGTCTTCGGACAACAAGGTCAGATACGGGACGACGAAGGCCCATTCTTCGTCACTGACGTCGGTTGTATAGGGCTTGCGCGTGATGGACATATTCCAGTCTATCACTCATCAATGTCGAGTCATTAACAGGCTCTAGCCGTCGAGTGGCAGCGTGAGCACAACCTCGTCTTCATCGGTGCGGCCCGTATCGCGGAAGCCTTGTTTGAGGTAGAAATCGCGCGGGCTGTGCGGGCCGGGATGATAGCTCACCAGCAGTTCGCGCGCCGCCGGACGGGCGCGCACGTACTCGACCAGCAGCGCGATGGCCCGCCGACCGAAGCCCATGCCCTGATAGTCGGCGCCGATCATCAGGCGCCAGAGGAAGTATTCGGGCGCATCGGGGTCGTCGGAGAGCATGATGAAGCCGACGGGCGCTTCATCGGCGTAGATGGCGCGAAACCACGCTTTGGGCTCGAAGTGCGCCTGAGCGATGGAAATCGCATTCTCGGCGACATAGTCGCGCTGCTCTGGCGCCACACGCAGGTCAAGAACTGCCCACAGCGTGTCTTTGGTGATCTCGCGCAGTGTAACTGTCGCGTCGCGAGGCGGCGGCGTGATCGGATGCTGGGTCATGCTCTCACATCCTCACTTGCGCGGACATCGCGCCATCATCGGCTCCAGTGTACCTCATGCGCTCCTGCCGCTGCCCACGCTCAACCCGTTCTGCGCCTGCGCTACCGTCAACACATTCGCTACTCTTTGCATCATGGCGCCGACTTTGCATAACACACGTAGCTCTTCGAGGGTCTCTTTGGGCGGCCCGTCACAGACAGAGCCGCTCTGGGCCCGTCGATGAGTCATGATGGAGGTCAGACAAACAGTCGAACACACCATCAGGCGTAGGAAGGAGTCCTGAATGTCTACAGGCGTGTGGTCCTGGATAGCCGTGATCATCGTGATCATCCTGGCGATCATCGTGCTTGGCGTCATCTGGCGCATAGCCATGCGGAGTCGCCAGAGCGAGCGACTTCACGAATCGTTCGGCCCCGAATATGATCGCACCGTGTCTCGCCACAGGGATCGGGATCGCGCTGAGGCGGAATTGCTGGAGCGCAAGGAGCGGGTCGACGCGCTCGACATACGTCCACTGGCGCCAGCCGATCGCTCACGATTCGCTGACGCCTGGCGCGCGACGCAGGCGCGATTTGTGGATAAGCCCGTTGAGGCGACTGCCGCAGCCGACCGGCTGGTGACGGATCTGCTGCGTGTCCGCGGCTACCCCATCAGCGAGTTCGATCAGCGCGCCGACGATATCTCTGTCCACCATCCCAACGTGGTGGCCAACTATCGCGCCGCTCATGCGACATCGCTGGCCAGCGAGCAGGGTCGGGCCAGTACCGAGGATCTGAGAGCCGCGATGCTTCACTACCGCACACTGTTCGATGAGCTCCTGGGGAACTCAGGGACACTGCGCTCACAGACGCCAGAGCGAACGGAGGTTGGATGATGGATGAGCAACAGTTCGATACGACACGCGATATGACACGCGATATGACAGGCGGGACGACAGGTGGGCAGCCAGATGACGCGCTCACTACACAGGATATCGTCTCTGCCGGGCAGCGTGCGCGCACTGCGCCCGAGGGCGGGCAGGACGGAAGACTGCGCAGAGATCGAGCATCCGTAGAGGATGGCAGATTCGTAGATACCAGCACAGGTACCAGCATGGACGCCGCGCCGACGCACGCTGCGGGGCGGGATGATCGCGGCTCCGCTATGGCGCCAACTCCGCTGCTCTCCTCTGAGATGACGGGCGCGTATCAGGCGCGCTGGGACGCGATTCAGACGGCATTCGTGGATGAGCCGCGACGGGTCGTGGAGCAGGCCGATGGCCTCGTCGCCGAGATGATGCAGCGACTCGCCGAAACGTTTGCGCGCGAGCGAGCGAACCTCGAGCGCCACTGGGATCAGGGCGGCGATGCCTCGACCGAGGATCTCCGCCTGGCCCTGCAACGCTATCGCTCGTTCTTCCAGCGCCTGCTCTCAACCTAGCCGAGCCAGTCGTGTAGGCGCGATCAGTCCGTAACGCCGGGGCGATCATGGATGGTCATGATGGTGGCCACCATGGTCGCCACCAGCTTCTCGCGCCCCTCCTGCTCGGCGTAGACATCGCCTGAGCAGACGTTGATCGTGCGGCCCGGCTTGGTCACATGCCCCCGCGCGATCATGCGCTCGCCAGCGGCGGGGGCCAGCAGGTTCAGCTTGAACTCGATGGTCAGCACGCCCGCGCCTGCGGGCATCAGGCTGAGCGCGGCGTAACCACAGGCGCTATCGACGATAGTCGTGACGACGCCCGCATGCAGAAAGCCGTGCTGCTGCGTCAGCCCCTCGCTGAAGGGCAACGCAATCTCCACCTCGCCCGCCGCCACCCGCAGCAGCGTGGCGCCCATCGTCTCCATGACCCGCTGGCGCGCGAAGCTCTCGCGCACGCGCCGCTCGAAATCGGGGTCCTGCGCCTCGAACTGCGCCATGCGCGCCTCCATCCTGATGCCGATGCTGCGCCGAGAGGCTACTGGCCGACGTAGAGCGCGGCGTGCGTGAAGATGGCTTCGTCGCCGATGGGCGCGCCCAGCGCGATGGCGGGCTGCGATCCAAGCTGCGGAGCGACCGTCGCGACCTCCTGATCGTTGACGTAGATCGTCAGCGTGCTGTGGTCGGGCGAAACTTTGATGGCGACGGTATTGGTGACCTGCGGGTCACCGTGCCACGCCGCCAGCCCGCCAGACTGGTAGATGCCGCTGCTGAACTGCGAGCAGGCGCTATCGCAGAGTACATACGAGCCATCCTGCCCGACGACAAAATTGATGGCGTCGCTGCCAGTTGGATCGGACGCGCTGATGTCGCCAATGCTGATGACGGCGCGCGCGAAGGTTGGCACCTGCGCGGCGGGCGCCAGCGTGGTGACGAAGTAGAAGCCGTTGGCCGTCACGCTCTGCTTGATGCTCGGCGTGAAGGCACAGATGGCGCCATCGGACTCGGTGGGATCGGCGTCGAGGCCCAGCGCGGTCATGCTGCAGTTCTGCGTCTCGTCCCAGGCGCCCGTATCGGAGCCAGTCAGATCGGCGCTGTAGGCCTGCGTCCAGCTCGCGGGCAGCGCGTTGGAGGCGCGCGGCCTGAAGTTAGACGAAAGAAAGGCCACGATCAGTGCGAGCACGGTCACCACCGTCAGCGCGACGCCGAAGATCAGGCTATAGCGCGAGGCGCCCGGTCGGCGGATGATGGGCTGGGTCGCGCTGGCGCCAGCAGGCGTGGCAGGCGTGGACGGCGGATTGGTCGTCTCAGCGGGCATCATTGAGCGCCTCCCATCGGCTGCTGGATCGTCGTGATGGGAGCGGGCGCTTGCCAGCCTCCCGGAGCGGTCGGACTGATCGGCGCGTAGGCCGGATAGTAGCCATAGGGCGAGGCGGGCCACACAGGCCAGAAGGGCGCGGGCGGGGCGGGCGGCGTGCGCGCTGGCATGCCCTGGGCGCGCAGCAGACGATGCGTCATGAAGATCAGCACGCCGAGGATCAGCGCGTAGGCGAACAGGTAGATCACGTCAACATTCTGGATAGGCAGATTGCCCAGATAGAAGGGCTGATTCAGCCAGTCGTTCGCGCCGGAGGGCAGGAGCTGCGTGGCGAAGCCCAGCGCATTGAACACGCCATGCTGCACGACCGCGTAGAGGGCGCAGCCGATGCCGCGCAGCCAGCGCAGCGGCACGCCGTTGCCATTGACGAAGTAGTACCAGGCCAGCGCGCCCATGCCCGCGCCCACGCCGTGCAGCAGCCCCGCGCCGATGCGGTCGATGGAGACGGAGACCCAGTCAGCCTGCGCCTGGCCGATGTAGCCGATCGTTTCGAGTATGTCGAAGCCCACCCCGGCGGCCAGCCCGACCAGGAACGCCTCGCCCGGCGTGCGCAGGCGGCGGATGGCGAGCAGCGCGGCCAGCGGCTTGACGCCCTCCTCGGCCAGCGGCGCCACCACCGAGAGCACCAGCAGCTCGGCGATGAGCAACTGCGGTGAGGGGTTGCTGGTATTGGGCGACCCCAGCACATTCTGCGCGTCTTGCGCGCTGAGGTGGAAGAGCGCCACGATGATGAAGCTGGCGATGAGCTCCAGGATGACCGCCAGCACGGGCGCGAGCGTCATGCCGTAGAAGAGCGACATCCAGACATGGCGGCGCGTCGAGGGATTCTTCAAGCGCTGCGTGGTGAAGGCCAGGATGGCCAGCGCGGGCAGCGCGCCCGTCAGCGTGGCCAGTGGCAGCACGCCAAACGCCGTCCCCGGCGCGCGCGCCGCCACATAATTGAATTGCCAGAGGGCCACGCCGCCGACGATGGCCAGCACGGTCAGCCCCAGGATGATCCACGCGGCGGGCAGATTGAAACGCGGCGAGGGCTTGCGCCGGATACCGAGAATGCCATACCACAGCCCAAAGCCGCCGCCGACAATGGGCGCGAGTGAGAAGCCGATGATGCCGCCGAGGAACGAGAGGTCGTCGCCTGACCCGGTGACGGCGCTCAGGCTGGCGATGGCCGTCACGAGTAGTCCCCCGGCGATGGCCAGCCCCGACGCGACAGTGACGATCCAGGCGATGACCAGCGCATACGTCTCGCCGGGCGCGCGGCGCGGCGCTGGCGCAGCCAGCGCATAGGGTGGATAGCCGGGCCATGCATAGCCGCCATAGCCGTAGGGATAGCTCGTCTGCGGATAGGCTCCCGGATACACTCCGGGCTGCGCTGCTGGCTGGCCAGCCGCTGGATACCCCGCGCCATACACGCTGGGCGCAGGGGGATAGGCCGGATAGACGGCAGACTGCGGATACGCTGGCTGCCCGGGAGCCGCTGGTGGCGCCCACACGCCCGGCGCGCCGGGGTAGGGGCCGTACTGCGCACGAGCGGGAGCGGGCGGCGTGGACGCTGGCGGCGCTGGCGTGGCGAGCGGCGTGGCGTTGGCCTCCGCCGCTTGCGTCGTCAGCGTTGGCGTCAGCGTTGGCGTCAGCGGCTGCTCCATCATCAGCGGCTGCTCCATCATCAGCGGCTGCAGCGCATCGGCGGGGCTGTCGGCGCCAGGCGCGACGGCCTGCGGCTGGCTGTTCGCCTCTGGCATAGCGTCACTGGTGGGGGCGGCGTCCACCCGCGCCCCGCAGACCACGCAGCTCTGCGCGCCTTCGAGGATGTCCGCGCCGCAGTGCCGACAGAACTCCTTGGTCAACCTCTCATCCTCTCCCTCAGTGGTCGCTTGCCCGTTTGTGCGCCTTGCGGCGGCTCTGTGCGACGCTCACGTCACTGTTACTTGTAACGGCTGACGGAACGCTCTGCAACTGCCGCCGCTGATACTGCATCTGATACGAATGCGCGCAGCGCTGAGTTGGCGCCCTCCCTTGCTGTGTGGCGCCAGGGGTCGCAGGTCGTTCGCTGGCATCGCTGGCGGTTTCCTATGCAGGAGCGGCGCCAGAAGTGAGCAAGCCGTTGACGCGCCGCGCGAACGGCGTCCACGCGCTGGCGGGCGCGAGCGCCGAGACATCCACATCGCGCGCTCGCAGGAACGTCGCGAAGCGCGCCAGCCCGCGCGCCAGCGCCTCGGCGAAGGCCGCTTCGTCGGCGATGATGTCTGGCTCGCGCCAGAATCCCAGGACACGCAGGGTTTGGGTCGCGCGGTCGAGGCGTGGATCGAGCCGCGCGACGAGCTGGTCGCCATAGAGGATGGGCAGCGTGTAGTAGCCCCAGCGGCGCGCGGCGGCGGGCTTGTAGACCTCCCAAATGTACTCGAAATCGAAGAGCCAGCCTGCGCGTCCACGCGCGCTGACGATCTCCAGCGGAGCAAGCAGGGTGACCTCTGTCTCGGTCGTGCCGCCGTCGAGTGGGCGCC
>DATAED010000067.1:0-21421 GCA_036258195.1 Ktedonobacterales bacterium | reverse complement strand
CGCAGTGTTGGCGGTGACCTGGAAGGAGCCGAGCACGCCGAGGACGACGGCGATGGTGTGCATCCAGCCATCGGGCAGCGTATTTTGCTGAGTGGCGATGTAGCCCAGCACAATGCCGAGGAGCATCGCGCCAGTCAGCGCATCCAGCCCGGACGCCCACACGGGCTGCACCGACTGCACACTGACCACTGTCACCCAGATGATGAGCACGGTCAGCAGCAGGGTCAGCCAGCCATCGCGCGGCAGCAGGTAGAAGCGCGGCGTGGCGCGTGGCGTCCGTACCGGATTGGCGGTGTGCGGCGCGACTCCGTGGGCTGTTTGCATGATGAAAACGCCTCCCCTGCGCGAGTTAATCGGGTTATCGCGGGTTACCTTGCGATGGCCAGGCGGCCACGGGTGGTGCGCCCTCCAGATGCGCTGCTCTCCAGCACGCGCGCCAGCGCATCGCCCAGCCTGACAGTGACAGACGGCACGCCTGCTCCATCCAGCGCATCGATTACGCGCGAGACGCCGCCGTGGTGGTCGTCAAAGGTGCTGGGGTCGAGCAGCACGACGGCAGGACGCACGCCTCTGCGACGCAGATACCCCAGCCGTTGTTCCCAGTCGAGGTCGACCGACGGCGTGATGACGATCAGCGCGGTATTGCGCGAGAGACGCATCTCCAACTCGGCGAGCGCGGTGGAGAGCGGATGGTGGCGGTCAGCGCGCACGATGGCCAGCGCCTCCAGCGAGCGATCCAGTTGCCGCTCGCCCCGGTCGGCGGGCAGCGAGACACCGCTGGGGCCGGGCGCCTCCAGTGTGACGGTCAGCTCGCGCTGGCGCAGCAGATAGGCAGAGATGCTGGCGGCGATGGTGACGGCGTATTCTTCGGTCGAGCTTTCATCCTCGCCAGCGTGGGCGCCTTGATCGAGATCCAGCAGGATCATCACGTCGATAGTCGGGTCGAGATCAAACTCTTTAACCATCAGTTGTCCGTGACGGGCAGTGCTGGGCCAGTGGATGCGGGTGAGCGCGTCGCCAGGGCGATAGTCGCGCACAGTGACGACGTTGGTGGTCACCTGCAATGAGCGCTGCGAGCCACGTCCGCGCC
Organism: Ktedonobacterales bacterium; assembly: GCA_036258195.1. Classification (GTDB taxonomy): domain Bacteria; phylum Chloroflexota; class Ktedonobacteria; order Ktedonobacterales; family JADMIN01; genus JAKAIY01. The sequence continues at coordinate 20,331 of DATAED010000067.1, read as the reverse complement.
CGGGCATGACGCCAGGGAAGAGCGGGAACGCTCTCAAGTCGAAGACATTCGGCAGCACCAGCAGTTGCGAGGACGGCGCCAGCGTAATCTCGCGACGGAAGAGACCCATCGGGTCGCCAGTGGTCGCCGTGACAGGGCCGAGGGTATAGCGGCCACGCTTGCGGCAGAGGGTGCGCGCGCGCCAGGCGATGCGCTGGCGAGGGCCGACGCTCGATACATAGCCCGCGTGATGCCCCGGCAGAGTTGAGCCATCGCTGACCTGCACCCACAGCTTGGGAATCCAGGAGTGGTTTTCCAGGGCGAGTCGCTCTTCGATGCGGTCACCGACCTCGGCGCGCCCGCCCACCGAGGAGCGGACGAACTTCAGTCCGCGCACGCTGAGCGCGAGCCAGACCAGCGAGAGCGCGAAGGCGACCAGCAGGGCATAGAACAGCACCCAGAACGGCTTCCAGCCATTGAAGACCGCCAGCAGGCCCAGCACGAAGATCAGCGCGATCAGTTGCCACGGACGCATAGCGTAACGCCTTTCCCAGCCGCTCGGATGGCTACCCGCGTGCGATCAGCGAGGATGGGCCGCCGGGAGCAGGCGTCTGCGTGAGCGCGTCGTCCAGCACGGTCATCGTGGTCACGTCGTCGCGCCGCAGGTTGGGATGCAGGATGATGCGGTGGCTCAGGGTGGGCTTGAGCAGCGCCTGCACATCATCACTCTCGACATAGTCGCGGCCATCCAGCGCGGCGCGGGCCTGCGATGCCTGGAAGAGCGCCAGCGAGCCGCGCGGACTCGCGCCGAGGTAGACGTGCGGGTGCGTGCGGGTGGCGCTCACCAGCGCGACGATGTATTCCCGAATCTCCTGCTTGACGCGCACCTCTTTGACGCGCTCCTGCATCTCGATCAGTTGATCGGCGTCGATCACGGCGCCAAGGCTGTCGATGGGATGGCGGCGCTGCTGGTGATCGAGGATCGTCACCTCATCGCTGGCGCCGGGATACCCCAGGCTGATGTTCATCATGAAGCGGTCGAGCTGCGCCTCTGGCAGCGGGAAGGTGCCCTCGTACTCGATGGGGTTCTGCGTCGCCATCACCAGAAACGGCGTCGGCAGTGGGTAGGTGGCGCCGTCTACGGTGATCTGCGCCTCTTCCATCGCTTCGAGCAGCGCCGATTGCGTCTTGGGCGTGGCGCGGTTGATCTCGTCGGCCAGCACGAACTGGCTCATGATCGGGCCGGGCCGGAACTCGAACTCGGAGGAGCGCTGGTTGAAGATGGAGACGCCAGTGACATCGCTGGGCAGCAGGTCAGGCGTGAACTGGATGCGCTTGAAGCCGCAGCCAATCGAGCGGGCGATGGACTTCATCAGCGTCGTCTTGCCCACCCCGGGAACGTCTTCGATGAGCACGTGGCCACCGCAGAGCACCGCGATCAGCGTGAGGCGCACGGACTCCTGCTTGCCGACGATGACGCGCTCGACGTTCTCGATGACACGGCTCGCGGACTGGCTCAGATCCTGTATCGAGAGCGCGGGACGATCTTCTAGCTTCACACGTCGTTGCGGCTTTCCTCCGCTGGCGCTACCTCTCTGTAGCCTGTGGCCGCAGCGGGAACCTGCCGCGCTCCTTTCTCATCTCAATCCACCACTATGGGACGCCTCGTCCGCTCCACTCAGCCGGAGATGTCCGGAGATGGCGCGCGTTTCTATCTCTGCTCCAGAGGACGGAGCAATATCATCATATTGTGCCGCTGACCCTCCCCGGCGTCAAACTGACGCTTGCGTTGTCCTGGCTCTATCAGCAATTACGCAGCGACGTTACCTGCGGTTTGCGCCTGAGCACGCGCCGCCAAAAAAGCGAGCGTTAACGCTGCTCTGCTATGATGACGCTTGAATTTGTCGGCATTTACAGACGCGACCATTGCAAAACCCGCACGGCGCATGGCCGCTGAGTCGCGTACAATAGCGCAAGGCGCGCGCCTATCGACCATCGAGAGGAGACATTCCTATGCCAGATATTACCGCGTTTCAGGCGGCGTTGCGAGCGGCTCAGGTGGATGGCTGGCTCCTGTACGATTTCCGCCGATCCAACGCCATCGCGCACCGTGTGCTGGGGCTGCCGCCGCATGCGTTCTTCACGCGCCGCTGGCTCTACTTCGTTCCGGCGCAGGGCGAGCCGGTGGCCATCGTCAGCGCGGTGGAGTCGCATGTGCTGGCGGCGCTGCCCGGTCAGCAGCGGGTGTATCGCTCATGGCGCGAGTACCGCGACCTGCTCGCCGAGGCGGTCGGGAGCGCGCGGCGGGTGGCGATGGAGTATGTCCCGCAGAACGGCATTCCGTACTGCTCGCTGGTGGATGCCGGGACGGTGGAGCTGGTAGGCTCGCTCGGCCCAGAGGTCGTCTCCTCTGCCGACTTCGCGCAGCAATTCGAGGCCGTGCTGACGCCGCAGCAGATCGAGTCGCATCGGCGGGCGGGGAAGGCGCTGGAGCGCGCGGGCGAGCGGGTCTTCGCCTGGACGCGCGAGCGGCTGCTGGCAGGCGACGCGCTGACTGAGTACAGCATCCAGCAGGAGCTGGGCGGCTATATGCGCGCGGAGGGGCTGGAGGTCACGCCCGACGAGGAGCCGCTGGTCTCGGTGAATGGCAACGCCGCCAATCCGCATTACAGCCCGACCGCCGCGCGTCATGCGCCCGTCGCGCGCGGTGATCTGCTGCTGATCGACTTCAGCGCGCCGCTGGCCGAGTCAGGCGCCATCTTCGCCGACTATACCTGGATGGCTTACCTGGGCGAGCGCACGCCGCAGCGCATCGACGACCTGTTCCAGATTATCCGCCAGGCGCGCGATGAGGGCGTGGCGCAGCTCCGGGAGGCGTTCCGCGCTGGGCGGCGCATCGAGGGTTGCGCGGTGGATGACGCCGTGCGCGAGGTCATCTCACGGGCGGGCTATGGTGATGCGTTCGTGCATCGCACCGGCCACAACATCGGCGAGCGCGTGCATGGCAACGGCGCCCACCTCGACAATCTGGAGACGCACGATACGCGCCCGCTGCTGGCCAATACCTGTGTGAGCATGGAGCCAGGCATCTATCTGCCGCAGGAAGGGCTGGGGCTGCGCACCGAGGTGGACGTCCTGCTGCTGCCCGGCGATATCGAGGTGACGGGTTGGGAGCAGAGCGAGGTGAAGCCGCTGCTGGCGTGAGAATCAGGCGTTCTCCCAGGCCTGGGCCAGCGTGGAGGCATAGCGGTCGAGCCAGAGCCAGAAGCGATCTGCCCAGGCCAGCCGCTCCAGCGCGTCGCCTTCATCCAGGGCGCCCTCGTAGTCGCTGGTGAAGATGATGTCCTCCGCGATGCCGTTGGCGAAGGCGATGGGCAGTGTGAGTGTGAGCGCGCTGGCCAGCAGCTCGGCCTCGTCCTCGGCGGGTGGCGCCTCGCGCCCGTAGGCGGCCAGGAAGCTGTGGACGCGCAAGATGTCGAGGCCATCATCCACCAGCGCGGGTGTCAGCGGCGAGTCGGCCTCCCAGCGCACCCCCGTGAAGAGCATAAGCGCGTAGGCCAGCTCATAGAGGCGCTGCTCCCAGCGGGCGGCGTCGAAGTCATAGATGGCGGCGACGCGCGACTCGGCGAAGGCCAGATTGTGCGGCTGGTAGTCGCCGTGGATATGGAGCTGAGGCGGGCCGGGATGTCCCATCGCCAGCAGGTCGGCGGCGACGGAGATGCGCTGCTCGCAGGCATCGGCGATGCGCTCCAGCCCGGTGCGTATCTGCATCGAGGCGGCTGACTCGCCCGCTTCGCGGATGAGCTGGGTGTAGGCCAGCGCCAGCGATGCGGCGCTGCGCTCCTCTGGCCAGCGGTAGGGCTGCCACGCGAACTCCGCCGACGCCTGATGCAGCGCGCCGAGCGATTGGGCGGCGGCGGCCAACTGATCGCGCGCCAGCGGCGAATCCGTGGTGTAGGCGTCCCCGGCGATATACTGCTGTACCTCGACAATGCCGCCATCATCCACCGCCCAGGTGTGGCCATCCGGGCGAGCGAGCAGCGCTGGGACGGGCAGACCCGCGTCGGCCAGATGGCGCATGAAGGTGTGCCGGAAGCGCGTGTCGTTCTCTGTCAGCTCAGGCGCCTGTCGCCGCACCACCCATTCAGCGCCCTCGATGCCCACGACCGGGCGCAGCAGCCCGCCCTGAGCGCCGGGGAGCGCGCCAGCGAGCCGCCATTGGCCTGTGCCCAGCCCCCAGGCCGCCAGCGCCTCGCGCGCCTCGGTATACAGCGCGGCGTGTGTATCAGGATCGAGAGTCAGCATACGCGCTCCATAGCCTCCTGCATCCTCCTGCGTTCCAGGTTTGACGCTGACTGCGCCGCATCCATTATGCCGCCACGAGCGCCCGTTTCCGCCAGCGACATGCCGTTGGCGGAAGCAGGCGGCGCATCTGCTACAATGCAGTATAAGCCGCGTAGAGACTATCACAAGCAAGTTGAGGAGGCCGATGCAGACTGCTGCGGAAGGGCGCATCGTGCAGGTCAGCCTGTCGCGCGGGGGCGCGCCCAAGCTGCCCGTGGACGTGGCGCGCGTGACGTCCGAGGGCATCGTCGGCGACCTGCACGTCGATACACAAAATCATGGTGGGCCGCTGCGCGCGCTGTGCCTCTTCACGCGGGAGGAGATCGAGCGGCTGGCGAGTGAGGGGCATCCTATCTTCCCCGGCGCCGCTGGCGAGAACGTGACGTTGAGCGGCATCGCGCTGGAGTCGCTGACGCCGGGCACGCGCCTGGCGCTGGGCGATGCGGTGCTGATCGAGGTGACGCAGTACACGACACCGTGCAAGGGCATCGCCGAAGCCTTCAGTGACAAGGACTTCACCCGCATCTCGCAGAAGCTCCATCCCGGCGAGAGCCGTGTCTATGCGAAGGTGTTGCAGGCGGGTGAGCTGCGGGCGGGTGATATCGCGCGCGTGGTGGCAGCGGGCGCGACGCCCTGCGTGTGAGCCGTCCCACGCGCTACACTATCTCGCAAGATGTGTTGATGAGCGCATGAAATAGCGATCTGGAGGCTTGGGTGTGATCCCGACGACGCTCTTTGGCGAACGTCCTGCACTGACGGAGCTGCACTGCCACGTTGGCGGCGCCGTTGACCCAGCGATCATGTGGAGCATCGCCCATGAGCAGGGCATCCGCTTGCCGAGCAAGAGCTACTGGAATTTTGTCGAGCTGATCACGGTGAGTCATCCCGACAAAGTGACCAATCTGACCGAGTACGACAAGATCTTCCGCTGGACAGAGCTGATTCAGTCCAGCCCGCTCGCCATCGAGCGCTCCATCTACGAGGTGATCGGCGGCGCCTATCGCAAGTGCAACATCACTATGCTGGAGCTGCGGCTCAACCCGATGAAGCGCAATCGCGAAGGCGAGCAGGACCTCGACCACATCATCACTGCCTCGCTGCGTGGCATGGATCGCGCGCTGCTGGAATATCCGCTGGCGCGAGCTGGGCTGATCCTGATGATGGATCGCACGTTTCCGCTGGAGCTGAACGCCATCATCATCGAGAAGGCGTTGCGCTACCGGGATCGCGGCGTCATCGGCATCGATATCGCTGGCCCGCCTAACCCGGACTTCTCCTATCGGGCGCACGCGGGGCTGGTCGAGCGCGCCCGCGACGCTGGACTTGGCATCACCATCCACACGGGCGAGGAGGGGCGCATCGAGGATATGTGGGAGGTGCTGGAGTATCTGCGCCCGGAGCGGGTGGGGCACGGCATCCTCTGCGCCTCAGATGAGCGCCTGATCGAGGAGGTCAAGCGGCAGGGCGTCACGCTGGAGATCTGCCCGACCAGCAATCTGCGTACACGCGCCGTACACGACATGGACGAGCTGCGCCACATCATCCGCACGCTGTGTGAGCGCGAGGTGGCCTTTACTATCAACACCGATGGCCCGGAGATGCTGCTGACCAATCTGGTGCGCGAGTACCAGCTGCTGCTGGATGAGGGCATCCTGAGCGAGACGGAGGCGCGCGCGTGCATGGCGCAGGCGCAAAGCTCCAGCTTCCTCAGCCGTGTCTGTCCGGTGTGACCGCATCCCCCAGCCACTTCTTCCCATGGGAGAGGGGGCCAGAGCAGGGTTGCTACAGGCCGCCGGGCGGCGCCGATTGTGGCGCGCCGATGGTTCCGTTTGCCGCGTGGATGGCGGGGAGCGACACATCGCCGAGGCCGCCGCACGCCGCGATATGGAGCGCCTTGGGTTGCTGCGTGGCGCTCTGGCACGACGCCGTCGCGTTGTTGTCGCCGCTGCCGTTGCTGACATCGATGATAACGGCGAGGCTGCATACGCCCTGCTGCGTCAGTGATGGCTCGACCACGAAGGTATAGGTGGCGTTGGAGTCAACGGCGACGGTATTGACCACCAGCACCGCTGGCTGGCAGTGGGCCGCCGCCTGCGCATAGCAGCTCTCCACGCGCTGCGCGTCGGCTGTGGAGGTGACGAGCGCATTCGTCGCCAGCGCCAGTGAGCCGCAGTTGTGCGCCCGCGCGGTCCAATACGTCGCACGCAGATTAGCTCTGTTGACCAGGGCAAAGACTACCAGGCCCACCACCACGACCGCCAGGATCAACGCGACACGCCAACGCCGACGCATACGGACAATTCTCCTCGAACACATCCTCCGGTCACAGCGACCACTGCATAGTCTACCGCGTGAGCGCGCGCCCGCGCGTTCTCTAGCCCAACCTTCGGGTTATGCGGGCGGCCGGTTCGTGCTATAGTGCGGCATGACCGCCATTGCGCGGGCGCGCGCGAGGGAGTGGGGCGTCCCCATTGAGCGGATGAGGAGGAGCCAGTGACCGCACGACCGCTGCCCGTCTTTGGCGACCTTACGACCCCACGGACCCCTCTGATCGGACGCGAGGCGGAGTTGCTGGCGGCCTCGCAGGCGATCCGGCGCGATGGCGCCCGCCTGTTGACGCTGACTGGCCCCGGCGGCGTGGGCAAAACCCGGCTGGCAGTGCGTCTGGCTACGGAGATGGCAGGCAGCTTCGAGCACGGCGCTGTCGCCGTCTCGCTGGGAGCCGTGCAGGAGGCGTCCTTTGCGGCGCCTGCCATCGCGCACGCCTGCGGATTGCGCGAGACGCTAGGCCAGCCACCCCTGCGCTGGCTGATCGAAGGGCTTCGACCGCGCCATATGCTGCTGCTGCTGGACAATCTGGAGCATCTTCCCGGCGTCACGACGGAACTCGATGCCCTGCTGTTCGCCTGCCCTGACCTCACGGTGATCGCCACGAGCCGCCAGCCGCTCCAGATTCAATGGGAGCGAGAGGTTCCTGTGCGCCCGCTGGAGATCGCCGCTGCGGTGAGGCTCTTTGTCGCGCGCGCACAGGCGCGTGGAGCAGCATTTGATGGCTCGCCGCTGATGATGGAGACCATCCACCAGATCTGCGCCCGCGTGGACTATCTGCCGCTGGCGATCGAGCTGGCGGCGGCGCACGCACGCGCTATCCCTCCACCAGAGCTGCTGCAGAGGCTCTACACGAGCATGTCGCTGCTGGCTGAGGGCTCGCGCGATACGCCGGAACGTCAGCGCACGCTGCGCGCGACAATTGCCTGGAGCGTTGACCTGCTTGACGAGCCCGAGCGGCAGGTTCTGCGCTGGATGTCAATCTTTCTGGGCGGGGCCTCGCTGGATGCGGCGCAGCAGGTCTGCGCGCCGAGCGGCTCCGACTCCAGCGCCATCAGGGAGCGTATGGCCACTCTGGTGAAACAGCATTTGCTCGCTGTCGATGACACAAACCAGGCCGCGCCGCGCGTCATGATGCTGCGGCCAATCTGGGAATACGCGGACGAGGCGCTGCGCGACTCCGGCGCAGAGAATAGCGTTGGCGCGCGTCATGCCGACTACTTCGCGCGCCTGGTGGAGCAGGTTACTGCCACCGGAGCGACTGAGCCAGGTCGCTTGCTCCAGCGCGAGGAGCCGAACCTGCGCGCCGCGCTGCGCTGGGCATTGCAGACGCGCCAGCCTGCGCTGGGGCTGCGGTTGGCGGTGGGCCTGGCGCGCTTCTGGCACGCGCAGGGTTATGCCGTCGAAGGCGAGCGCTGGCTCGGCGATCTGCTCGCGCTGGATGCCCAGACCCACTCGCGCTCGGCGCCGCAACTGCGCCTCGCCGCGCTCTACGCCGCTCGCCAGTTTGCGCTGGATCGCGGTGATTCTAGCCGCGCTGAGGCTCTGGCGCAGGAAGCGGCGGCGCTCGCCCAGCAGCTAGAGAACGGCTGAATCCCCGCTCATTCTAGGTCGTGCCCGCAGCACACGCGCGCTGGGCAAGCGAAACTCCCCTCGCCCTCTGGGAGAGGGGTTGGGGGTGAGGGCCGCGCCTACGGCTTCAGCACCAGCTTGCCATCCTTCAAGAGCAGCGTCCCGTCCACCCAGACTTCGCCGCCGCCCGCCGCCTCGCGCAGGTCGCAGACCATGTCCCAGTGGAGCTGTGAGGTATTCTTGCCGCCGCACTCGCGGTAGCTATTGCCCAGCGCCATGTGGATCGTGCCGCCGATCTTCTCATCGAAGAGAATGTTGCGGATGCCGTGCTGGATGCCGAAGTTGTTGCCGACCGCGAACTCCCCGAGGCGGCTCGCGCCGTCGTCGCTCGCCAGCATCTCCTTCAGGAATGTCTCGCCCTGCGCCGCTCTTGACTCCACCACGCGCCCCTGCTCGAAGGTCAGCCGTATGTCGCTGACGAGGTGGCCATTCACCACGCTGGGCACGGTAAAGCGGATGTGGCCCTCCGCTGAGTCTTCGAGTGGGCTGGTGAAGAACTCGCCGCTGGGGAAGTTGCGCTTGCCGTCGCTGTTGCGGAAGATGCGCCCGCCAAACTTCACACGGATGTCGGTATCCGGGCCGATGACGTGCGCTTCCTGCTTATCCTTCAGCCAATCGCAGTAGAATTGCTGCTGGCGGCCCAGCTCGCGCCAGCGCTCGGCGGGATCCTCGCTATTGAGGAAACAGGCGTCGTAGACGAACTCCGTGAAGTCGCTCAGCGACATCTCGGCGTCCTGCGCGAAGGCTTCCGTGGGGAAGAGCGTCAGGCACCAGCGATCCAGGTTGGGATCGACCTTCGCGCTGCGCGCCGCGAAGAGCTCACGTCCAGCCTTGCCCGCGACGGCCTGGCGCTTGGGATCGACGCCGCTGAGCTGGCGCGTGTTCGTCTCGCTCATGATGTGCAGCCGCGCATCCATCGCCTCGATCATCACGCGGTCGGCGGGATTGATCCAGCCGAGCTGGTCATCGCTGCCCTCTTTCAGCGCGATCTCGCTCAATTGTGGCAGGCGTGTGTTGACGACGGGATGACCGCCAGCGCGCAGCGTCTCGCGATACACCTCGGCGATGAGGTCTTCGGCGGCAGGCGTGCCGTCCATGCGCAGAATCTCGCCCGGCTGAATCGAGAGGCAGTACTGCACGAGCGTCTTTGCCCAGCGGTTGATGCGTGGATCCATGGTGGTGATCTGTTCCCTTTCCAGATGCGGTCGTCGGTTGATGCGTGGTCGCGGGGTTCACGCCCCCTTGCGCTTGCGCAGGTCACGGAAGAATGTGAGCAGATCGTCGGCGTCGAGCGCGTTGAGGCACTGCTCGGCGGTCAGCCAGCCCTTGCGCGCCAGGCTGACGCCGTAGCGCAGGTTGCCCAACCCAGCCGGGCTGTGCGCGTCGGTGGTGATGGGGATGCGCACACCGCGCTCCGTGGCGAAGCGCAGGTAGCGCCAGTCGAGGTCGAGGCGGTGGGGGTCGCCGTTCAGCTCGATGGCCACGCCTAGCTCGCCCGCCCGCGTGATGACGGCCTCCAGGTCGGGATTGTAGCCCTCGCGCTCCAGCAGGATGCGCCCCGTGGGATGCCCCAGGATGCTGCAATACGGATTCTCGATGGCGCGGAAGAGGCGCTGCGTCTGCTCGGCGGGCGCGAGGTTGAAATTGCTGTGGATCGAGGCCACCACGAAGTCGAAGCTGGCCAGGGTGGCATCGTCGTAGTCCAGCGCGCCATCTTTGAGAATGTCGCACTCGGTTCCCTTGAGGATGCGCAGGCGCCCGGCGAACTCCTCGTTGAGGCGATCGATCTCTTCGTGCTGGCGCTTCACACGGTCAGGCGTCAGCCCATTTGCGTAGGCGGCGACCTGGCTGTGGTCGCACATGCCGAGATAGCTCATGCCCATTGCCAGTGTCGCCTCGGCCATCTCGTGGATGGTCGCGCCGCCATCGCTCCAGTTGCTGTGGACGTGTAGCATGCCGCGAATATCGCGCTCGGTCAGCAGATGGGGCAGCGTGCCCTCCAGCGCCGCCTCGATCTCGCCGCGATCTTCGCGCAGCTCCGGCTCGACGTACTGCATGCCGATGGCGGCGTAAATATCAGTCTCATCTTTGCAGGGGATCAGCTCATCGCCGCGAAACAGGCCGTACTCGTTCATCTTGACGCCGCGTGCGTGCATGCGCGTGCGCAAGGCGACGTTATGCTCCTTGGAGCCGCTGAAGTGGTGCAGCAGGTAAGGATACTCGTCGTCCAACACGACGCGCAGGTCGAGCGCCATGCCCGTGCGCAGGACGACGCTGGTCTTGGTGTCACCCGTCCCGATGATGCTGCTGACGTCAGGGTGCTCGGTCAGGGCGCGCATCAGCGCGGCGCGGTCTTCATCGCGAGCGACGCTGGCCACGACATCACCATCCTTCACCGTCTCTTTGCGACGGCGGATGCTGCCCGCGACGCTCAGCCGCACCGTCTGTGGCAGCGCGCGCAAAGTGGCGGCGATCTCCTCGGCGGTGGCCTCGGCGATGTCGATGCGATAGCGATCGGAATGCTCGGTGACGAAGACCAGCCCCTTGAGGATGTTCTCCTGGCTCTTGGCGCCGAAACCGGGCAGCGAGGCGATGCGATCCTGCTCCGCGGCCTCGCGCAGCTCCTCCAGCGTCTCGACATTGAGCGCCTGGTTGATCTGGCGGATGCGCTTCGGCCCCAGACCGGGGATGCGCAGCATCTGGCGCAGCCCCGGCGGGATGCGCGCCAGCAGCTCGTCGTGCTGGCGTAGATGGCCGGTGGTCGCCAGCTCGTGGATGCGCGCGATCAGCGTTTTGCCCAGCCCCGGCACGCCAGTCAGCTTGCCCTGCGCCTCCAGCGCGCCGATGTCGCCCTCCAGCCCGGAGATGGCGCGCGAGGCGTTCTGGTAGGCGCGCACCTCGAACGGGTTGGCGCCGTCCAGCTCCAGCAGTTGGCTCATCTCATCGAACAGGGCGGCGACCTGCTGCTTCTCTAGTGGCGCGATTGGCTCATTCGAGTTCTGAGACATGCGTTTGCCTTTCCGTCTCGGCGGGTGTCAGGGTGGAAAGATCGAAGCGGGGCGGCGCGCTGGCCGATAGCTCGAAGGGCTGCAATCCCTTCAGGCGCTTGGCGAGCCAGCGCTTGCAGTCGAAGTGCGCCAGCATCCAGGCGACCAGCTCCTTCTCGATGAAGAGCGCGTCCCAGGTGTCGGGGTCGGGCAGATCATCCCCCGGCAGGATGCGTTTGCCGCAGTGGGCGCAGCGCATCAGGTCGGCGGCGACGGCAGCTTCAAGCCAGCGAAACATGAAGACGTTGAAGGCGTCCATATCCATCTGTTCCAGCGGAACGCCGGGCCAGCGGTTATCCGCCGGGTGAGGCGCGCGCACGAAGTCGTCGTCGCCGGGGCCGAGCGCGACCAGTGGCCCGCACGACTGCTCGACCACCTCGCCAGTCATCTCGCCCAGCACGGAGTAGCGTATCAACCCCTCGCGCTCGAACCAGGCCCACAGCGCGGCGTCATCCGCCTCAGTCATGATGAATCCCTCCATGCGCGCCGATGCACGCGCCAAGGCATTTTACCCCCAAGCGGCGTCTTCTCGCCTGCTGTGTCGTAGGGCGCGCAGGGCTGCGCCAACAGAGCAGCCCCAGACGTGCTACGATAGAGCCTGACTGCGCGCGGTGACGCCGACGAACTGGCGCCTGGCGCGTGAGAGATGGATGGCAAGACGCGATGCCGCGTCACGCTCGATGAGGGAGAATTGGCGCCATGACACAGCGAACCGTGATCGCGACGGCGGATGCGCCCAAGGCGATTGGGCCATATAGTCAGGCCATCGCGCTGGGCGACCTGATCTTTTGCTCAGGGCAAGTGGCGCTCGATCCGGCCAGCGGCGAGCTGCAGGGCGACGTGCGGGCGCAGACGCGGCGCGCGCTGGAAAACCTCAGCGGGGTGCTGCGCGCGGCAGGCTCGTCGCTGGCCGATGTCGTCAAGACGACGGTCTTTCTGGTGGATATGGGCGAATACGCGGTGGTGAACGAGGTCTACGGCGAGTTCTTCTCCTCCGAGCCACCCGCGCGCTCGGCGGTCGCGGTGGCCGCGCTGCCACGCGGCGCCCGCGTCGAGGTCGAAGCTATCGCCGCCCGGCATGCCTAAGGGGCAGGCTGGCCGTTCGCCAACGCTACCAGAAATGGCGCCTCGCGAGCTACTTCAAACGTATACTATGGGAGAGGGGTACGCGGCGTATTGGCTGCTGTATCCAGGAGTGGTCGAGAGAGGCGAAGTCTGATGGAGAAGCGCTCTGGCATACGCCTCAGCACGATGGAGATCATCTTGCTGACGACGCTGCTTGGCTCATTGGCGCTGGGTCTGATCCAGGCCTGGCAGTATGAGCGATTCCAGCGCCAGCTCGCCGCCGAGGCGGAGCAGTAGCGACCCCGCTCACGACGCCCTATCCACCGGCGCGCCGGGTGGGTGGGGCGTCTGCGTGTCCTGTGGCGTCTGAAAGATACCAGGCGACGCAGGCCGGGCGGCCGCATGAATGATCGCAGGAATGATCCGCTGATGGGCGGAGGAGCGCACGAGCTGTGAACGTGACTGATCTGGATAAGAAGCTCGCCACGCTGGAGAGCCGACATAAAGAACTCGAAACGCTGATGGCTGACCCGGAGACGTCCAGCGATCCGGCGCTGCTGCAGCGCTATGGCCGCGAATACTCCGGCCTGAATGAGGTCGTTGGGCTGTATCAGGAGCTGCGCAAGACGCGCGACGAGATCAGCTCGACCGAGGGCATGCTGGATGACGGCCTTGATCCTGAGTTAAAAGAGCTGGCGCATGCTGAGCTGAGCGAGCTGAAGGCGCGCGAAGAGGAGCAGACCGAGGCGTTGCGCATCTCCCTGCTGCCCAAGGACATCATGGATGACCGCGACGCCATCGTGACGATTCAGGCGGGCGCGGGCGGCGACGAAGCGGGCCTCTTCGTGGCCGATCTCTTCCGCATGTACACCCGCTACGCCGATACGCATCGCTGGCAGGTAGAGGTGCTGGACTCGAATGAGAGCGGCATCGGTGGCTTCAAGGAAGTCGTGATGGAGGTGCGCGGCAAGGGCGCCTATTCGCGGCTGAAGTATGAGGGCGGCACGCATCGTGTGCAGCGCGTGCCAGCCACGGAGAGCCAGGGTCGCATCCACACCTCGACCGCCAAGGTCATCGTGCTGCCGGAAGCGGAAGAGATCGAGATCGAGATTCGCCCGGAGGACATCCGGGTGGATGTCTACCGCTCGACGGGTCACGGCGGCCAGAGCGTCAACACCACCGACTCAGCGGTGCGCATCACGCATCTGCCGTCGGGGCTGGTGGTGACGTGTCAGGACGAGAAGTCGCAACTGAAGAACAAGAACAAGGCGCTCGGCGTGCTGCGCGCGCGTCTGTGGGATCTGGAGCAGCAGAAGCGCGCCTCGGAGCTGGGCGCGGCGCGGCGCTCGCAGGTGCAGACCGGCGACCGCAGCGAGAAGATTCGCACCTACAACTTCCCACAGGATCGCATTACCGATCATCGCATCAACATGACGACGCATGGGCTGCCGCGCGTGCTCGACGGCGAGCTCGACCCGATCATCGATGCGCTGATCACCTCGGATCAGGCCGCCAAGCTGGCCGCCGGAGTGGATGAGGCGTGAGGCGATCTGGCGCGGCGATGCGCGGTGTGAGCGAGCACAAGCATGACGGCAGGCAATGTGCTATAGTCTCCTGTCTCGCAGGCTCGTAGCCCGCTGTGTTGGAAGAGTTCGGATTCGTAAAAATGAAGCATAGATTCAATCATAACAGGCGGTGGCTGCCGCATCCGCAGGCAATTCAAGCGGTCTTCTTTGATGTGGGATTCACGTTATTGGAGCAGTCACCCTCCATCCCGTCTGTCGTGCGCGATGTCATGGCCCGCCGTGGCACGCCGGTGTCGCTGGAGTGTTTGCAGCGCAACCTCCCGCAGGCCGAGCTGAAGTTTGGCGAGTTCTCCCGAGAGGCGCCGCATACGTGGGGCGATGAGCAGGAGATCGCTCTGATCTGGCAGCGCTACTTCACCGAGCTGCTCAGGCCGTGCTATGGCGAAGCAGGCGAGCAGGCGCTGGCGACTGCGGCCCACGATGTGCAGCAGGAGTTCGATCTGGCCTCCAGCTATGCGCTCTACCCCGATGTCGAGCGCTCGCTGGCTGCGCTGAAGGAACATGGCATCAAGCTGGGGGTCATCTCAGACTGGGGTATCGCGCTGGGGCTGATCATGCGCAGCTTCGGCCTGACGGAGTATTTCGACTTCGCTGTCATCTCGGCCACAGCGCGCCGCGCCAAACCCGACCCCGAACTCTACCGCCTCGCGCTCGACCGCGCCAATGTGGTCGCGGACTACGCCGTACACGTTGGCGACAGCTACGTGCGCGACGCGCTGGGCGCGCGGGCAGTGGGCATCACACCCGTGCTGATCGACCGCATGCGCATGTTGCAGCCAGACGTGGTCGATTGCCCGCTGATCTACGATCTCTACGAGCTGCTCGACCTTCTCGGCATCGACCGCCCCTCGCGCGAGGAGCCTGCCGATCTGCCCGCCTAACGCCATGAAGGCTGCTACGGCTGGGCCACCTCGTGATCGGCGCGATCATGCCCACCTGTGGCGCCTTGCTCCTGATAGGAATGCAGTGTCAGCAGGAACGCCGCGTTGAAGCGCTGATCGCAGTGCCCGCACGACACCGCACGGCTGTACTTGCGCACGCGCGGGTATTCTTTGCCGCAGTTCGGGCAGTAGTAGATGTGTTTGTAAGGGCGCGCCTGACGCACAGCGGCCTCGCGGCGGCGTGTCTCTTCGGCGAGCAACTCGCGCAGCCACTCCGGGTCGCGCCCGGTGATGGCGGCCTCATCCACCGAGATGGCATCGTGGCCGTGGCAGTGGTGCTTGCGCGGATTGCCCGAGACGCGGTCGGCCAGGTGAATCAGCTCGTGCGCGATGGTGACCTCGATGCCCTCTGGCAGCAGCTCCGGCTCGACGAAGATCAGGTGGCGGAAGGCGCCGCCTGACGTCAGCGCGCCATCGCTGCTCTGCGGCGGCTCGTACTGACCTTCGGAGGCGTCGAAGCCCGGCAGAGTCGGCTGCGTGCGCAGAGGCGAGGCGGCTGGCCCGGTGAGGTTCGCGGCAAGTGAGAACTGTGGTTCGCCATCATTGTCGCCAACCAGCGGCAGGTAGCAATAGCAGCCGAGCGCCATCGTGTTGAGGCGGCGTCCGGTCCAGCGCGCAAACTCGCGGCGATCATCAGTGAGCGCCAGATGAGTGGCCTGCGCTGCGGGCAGCCCAAGCTTGCGCCAGTAGTGATCCAGCCACTGCGCGGCCTGGGCGCTGGCATTGATGAGAGGCAACTGGTCGAGTGAGGGTGGTTGCGGGGGAAGAAAGCGGATGATCTCTCTGCTCATAGCTGGTGTGACAGGTCGTCTGCCACATCCCTCCCTTCCAGTCTCATCGTCATTGACGCAGTAGTCCTTACCTGGCCGTGAAACGGCGCGTCGCCGAATGGATGCTGAATCACCACAGGTTCCTGCGGTTGTAATGTGTAACGCGCAAATCGTTGACTCAGTAATCACACAGGAAAGAAATCGCACGAGGCTGGACTTGCGGGCTATGCGACGTTTCCCATCCCCTTGCCCTGCACGCGGCGGAGGCAAGCGGATGGCGCGCACGGCGGTGATACAATCGGCGTGCGAGCTTACAATATGGTTTGGGAGGAACGGCATGGCGCGGTCGGATCAGCAGCCTCAGCGGAGCGACACGCGCCTGGTGTGGAATGACCTGTGGAGCGAATTCTCCTCCCAGGCGCCCGGACGCATGCGGCGGCGTGAGGGCGCCACGACCTGCCCATTCTGCGCCGATCTCACGTCGGGGCGCGTCGGGCCAGAGGTTCAGGCATGGATTCGCCCCAACGACTTCCCCGCCTTCACGCCGCCGACCGGCGAGTGCTCTATCCTGATCTACAGCCGCGACCATGACCGCCGCTTTGCCGATCTCTCGCCTGATGAGACGCTGCGGGTGGTCGAGCTGTGGCGCCAGGTCTACGATGACCTCTCACGGCGCTACATCTGCGTGATGTCGTGGGAGACCAGCGGCGCTGAGATTGGGCAGACGCAGACACATCCCCACGGCCAGACCTACGGCGTGTCCATCATTCCCGAACTGCTCCAGCGCGAGATGGAGTCCATTCTGCGAGCCGAGCGCAAAGGCCAACCGTGTCCATTTTGCGCCAGCGTGGCGCGCGAGCAGGCTGGGTCGCGCCTGGTTTTCGCCGGGCAGTGGTGGATCGCCTTCGTGCCGCCGTGGGCGCGCTACCCCTATCAGACGCAGATCGTCCCGCGCCGGCACTCCAGCGCGATGGATGGGCTGGAGTCAGACGGCGAGGCGGCCCGCGAGCTGGCCACGCTGCTGCCGCGCCTGATCCGCGTGTATGATCGCATCATGCAGGCGCCGATGCCGTATATGCTGGCGCTGCATCAACTGGCCGATCTGCGTTTCCACTTCCATATCGAGCTGCTGCCAGTGGGGCGGGCGCCGGGCAAGCTGAAGCTGCCTGCCAGCGCCGAGATGGCCTGGGGCCTCTGGCTGAACGATGCGCTGCCTGAGTCGGCGGCGGCGCAGCTACGCGAGCTGCTGGCGGAGGATGCCCGATGACTGACGGAAAACCAGGCCCAGAATCACTGCCAGCGATGGCGCAGCGTGCAGCGGAGGTCTACGCAGAGGTCGCGGGCGCGCGCTTTGGCGGGCCTCGGCCCACCTCCGTCGCCGTCGGCTGGGCGCCGGGGCGCATCAACCTGATTGGCGAGCATACCGATTACAGCGAGGGCTTCGTGCTGCCAGCGGCGATTGATCGGCTGGTGGCCATCGCCGGGCGCGCTGGGGATGAGCCAGTCGCCAGCGTCTATTCCGCGCATCACGACGAGTGGGCGCGCTTCCGTCTGGACGGCGCCGACGATGCAGGCGGCGCCGAGAAGCCGCCAGCGTGGGCGCGCTATGTGCAGGCGACCTGGCGCCAGCTCACGCTCGCAGGCGCTGCGCCGCCGACTCCAGGCTTCAGCGCGGCCATCATTGGCGATGTGCCACTGGGCGCGGGGCTGAGTTCCTCAGCGGCGCTGGAGGTCGCCACTGCGATGTTTGCGCGTGCGCTAGGGGGAGCCGATCTGGAGCCGCTGGCGGTAGCGCGACTCTGCCAGCAGGCTGAGCAGGCAGGCGCTACGGTGCGCGTGGGCATCATGGATCAGGCGGCGGCGTGCCTGGGCCGGCCGCAGCACGCCATCCTGCTGGATTGCCGCTCGCTGGCGGCTGAGTACATCGCGGCGAATCTGCCCGGACTGGCCTGGGTCGTTTTCGATACGGCGACGCCCCATGAGCTGGCGGCGTCTGAATATAACGTGCGACGGGCGCAGTGCGAGGCGGCGGTGGCGCGGCTGGCTCCGGCGCTGGCGGCAGCGACGCCCGGGCGCGTCGTCGCGACGCTGCGCGACGTCACGATGGCTGATCTGGCCACACATGGCGCGCTGCTCGACGAGACGTTGCTGCGACGCGCGCGGCATGTGGTAACAGAAGATGAGCGTACACTGAGAGCCGCCGAGGCGCTGCGCCGTGGTGACGGGGTCACGTTTGGCCGCCTGATGAACGCCTCGCACGTCAGCCTGCGCGATGATTTCGCGGTGAGCTGCCTCGAGCTGGACGCCGGTGTCGAGATCGCGCAGGCGACGCGGGGAACGCTGGGCGCGCGCATGATGGGCGGTGGCTTTGGTGGCAGCATCATTGCGCTGGTCGAGCGCGATGAGCTAGAGACGCTCGCGACGCGGCTGGCGGTGGAATATCCAGCGAGAACGACTCGCCAGGGACAGCTCATCGTCTGCGCGCTAGACGGTCAGACAGGCGCCCGACGGGCGCTCGATTCAGCTTGACATGCGCAAAGTCCACGCCCTATAATGCCCTGCACAATATTGGTGATTCAGACGTACGGCGGGTCCAGGTGATGGACGCGCTGTTCTTTTTTCGTCTTTGAGCGTGCGACGCTCTGCGCAGGTCTATTTACCAGCCCCATGCTGATTTCTGGCTGGCGATCTGCGCCTATCGCGCTGGTCTGGATCACATCGCACCCACGAGTGGCCGCCCCAGCGCAGCGAAAGCGCGAGCAAGGTATCGGTGGCCCAGCGTCACGAGAGCGCCTGGCTATCCGACTGTAGCGGGCGCCACTGGTTGGCGTCAGGAGAGGTGAGAACATGGCGACAAATGCAGTAGGTGGATCGCATGGCGCGCGCGAGAAGGAAAAGATTCCTCTGACGCGCGAGGGATATGAGGAGAAGAAGAAGCGCCTTCAGTTTCTCATCACTGAGCGCCGCCCCCAGGTCGCCGATTACATCCACGAGGCCAAAGAGGCCGGCGATATCAGCGAGAGCAGCGCCTATGAAGACGCCAAGAACGTGCAGGCGCTGGTCGAGGGTGAGATTCAGGAGTTGCAGGCGCTGCTGGACAACGCCGTGATCCTTGAGACACCCGATCAGGTGGATGGCAAGAAGATGGTGCGGCTGGGCTCGACCGTCAAGGTTTTGAACGACCGGGGCGACGAGCGCACCTTCCAGCTGGTGAGCACGGCGGAGGCCAGCCCGACAGTGGGCAAGCTCTCCGATCAGTCGCCGGTGGGACGCGCGCTGCTGGGCCACGCCGAGGGCGACAAGGTCGAGGTGGCCACGCCGGGCGGCACGGCGATCTACACGATCCGCTCGATCAAGTAGTTCACGTACGGCGAGAGGCGGGCGTTGGCGCGAGGCGCTGACGCCCGCTTTGTCGCGCCTCAGAGGAACTGGTGCATGATGTGCAGCCCCACGCGCCCGCGTGTGGGATGCTCAAAGGCTTCCGGGACGGTTCCGATGATGCGGAATCCCAGCGCCTGCCACAGATGGACGGCGGCGGCGTTCGACTCCACCACGGCGTTGAACTGCATCGCGGCGTAGCCTTGCTGGCGCGCCCATGTCAGCGCATAGTCGCCCAGCGCCCGCCCGACGCCGAGCCCACGCGCATCGTCGGCGACCATGAAGCTGGCAGTGGCGACGTGCGAGCCGCGACCGGGGCGATTCGGCCCCATCTTGGCCGTGCCCAGGATGCGCGAACCGTCGCACGCCACCACGGTATGCGCGGGCGGCGCCTCGACCCACACGCTGCGGGCCTGCTCAGAGGGCCAGGCGGGGTCATAGGTATAAGTTTCGCCCGCGTTGACGACGCTCTGAAATATTGGCCAGATGGACGACCAGTCGGCGTCGGTATAGTCTCGAATCTGCATGCTCGCATGGTACCCGCGCCGGGCATGATGACGCAAGCGCCGCGACGCGGCGCCTATCACCCAAACGGCGTGAGCGCGTCCCGCTGCGCCTCCCACATCTCATCGAAGAGGTCGGAGAGCTCGGCGGGTGTGGCGACGGCGGCGCTGAGGGGATCGAGCAGCAGCGCGTAGCGCGCCGCCTCGCGGTCGAGGTCGCGCAGCGCCTGATTCATCAGCGTGTGGACGGCCATGTGGCTGCGATTCAGCGCCGCGAGCTGCTCGGGTAGCGCGCCAAAGTGGCACGGCTGCACGCCATTGCGATCCACCAGGCAGGCGACCTCGACACAGCCGTCCGGCAGATTGTCGATCAGGCCGGAGTTGCGCACATTGCCGTAGATGACGGTGGGGCGGTTCAGCGAGATGGCCTCGATGATGGAGGCGCCATATTCGTGGCTGCGCTCGTCGGGCAAAGGTTGCTCGCCGCGCAATATCGCCTCGATGCTGGCGTCGTGCGAGGCGCGCCACTGCGGCCAGTTGTTGGCATAGTAGCCGCTCTCGCCGCGGTAGCCCGCGCGAGTGTAGCGCCTCAGGCTGTCGGGCCGCTTGCGGAAGTAGGGGACGTACTCCGAGAAGTGACCGCTGCTCTCGGTGACAAACGCGCCGAAGTAGCGCAGCATCTCGAAGCGCACGGGATCCTGCTCGTAGATGGCTGGCTCGTTCGCGCGCTCGCGCAGCGTCGGATAGAGATCCTCGCC
>DATAED010000066.1:0-5407 GCA_036258195.1 Ktedonobacterales bacterium | reverse complement strand
GTCGAGCTGAAGTCCGATGCGCGTGGTGGCGTCGATCTGGCCCACCTCGATGAGACGCTGGCTCAACACCAGGGCAAGATCGCCGCGCTGATGATGACCAACCCCAACACGCTGGGCCTCTTCGATGAGAACATCATTGAGATCGCCCAGAAGGTGCATGACGCGGGCGGTCAGCTCTACTACGACGGCGCCAATGCCAACGCCATCATGGGCATCACGCGGCCAGGCGACATGGGCTTCGACGTGGTGCATCTCAACCTGCACAAGACGATGAGCACGCCGCATGGTGGCGGCGGCCCCGGCGCTGGGCCTATCGGCGTGGCCAAGCACCTCGTGCCGTTCCTGCCTGGCCCGCTGCCCGCCAAAGATGACGAGCTGGGCTACTTCTGGGAGGACGCTGGCCCGCAGTCCATCGGGCGCGTGCGCGCCAACAATGGCAATTTCCTGGTGCTGGTGCGCGCCTATACCTACATCCGCAGCAACGGGCCAACAGGGCTGCGACATGTCAGTGAATCCGCCGTGCTGAATGCTAACTACATGATGCGCGCGCTGGAGGACGAGTACGATCTGCCCTTCAAGCGCGAGTGCATGCATGAGTTCGTCTTCTCGGCGGATCGTCAGAAGAAGCTGGGCGTCTCGGCGCTCGACATCGCCAAACGCATCCTCGACTTTGACATGCACCCGCCGACCGTCTACTTCCCGCTGATCGTGCACGAGGCCATGATGATCGAGCCAACCGAGACGGAGACCCGCGAGACGCTCGACAGCTTCGTCGCGCTGATGAAGCAGATCGCGCGTGAGGCGCGCGAGAATCCCTCGATCATCCTGGAGGCGCCGCACAACACGGTCGTCGGGCGGCTCGACCAGACGCTGGCCGCGCGCAAGCCCAATCTGCGCTGGACGCCTGAACGCGAGCCAGCGACCGTGTGAGCGTGCGCGAATCTGTCTTCACTCCCCCTCCCATTCCAGGAGGGGGAGCTTCATTTCCGGTGGCCGAGCGGCCCACCTGCGCCTATAGGCCATAGTAGGCAAAGAACGCGCTGATCGGCGCGTGCGTCTGCAAGACCTGGAACCGGAAGCAGCCCACAGCCTGAGCAGGATCATCCAGGCGAACGACCCTGCCGAGGAATGTATCCGCGCGCTCCTCATTCAGCGACCAGTCGCTGCGCAAGAATTGGCCCCAGAGCGCGCGATACTGAAACTCTGGCTCCGTCGGCGTGGCCGAGGCGCCGAACGCCGGTGGAAACAGCCGGCGATAGGCTTCCATGTTGTAGAGCCACGAAGCGCCGATCGCTTGCTGAGCTTCGGGACGCTCCCCGCGCGCAGCGACGAACATGGCGCGCAGCTCTGCGAGGCGTATCGGCATGCGCTGATGGCTGAGCGCGCCCGGCTCCGGCGCATCCTCGTTCGAGAAGTGGATGCGGATAGCCCGCCGTTGCGGTCGCCAGTCATAGGCGAAGCAGCCCCAGTGGCGCTCCTCGTCGAACCTGCGAATCGCCGGGAGGCGGCTGCGGTAGTAGTCGTAGATCGCCCGCGACTGCTCGTCGGCGTCCGCGCGCACATCCACGAGGGCGAGCAGCTCGCGCCAGATTGGCTGGCTGGCGTCGAAGTCGCCAGGAGCGCCGAGCAGCTTATAGAGCGAGGTCTGCGTCAGGAGCGCATCCTGTAGCGATGTGTGGGTCAGCGCCACCATCTGGCGAGCAAAGGCCACCTGAAGGGCGAAATAGCCCTCTGGATAGGTCGCCGACATGCGCAAACTCCTTGCACGGTATGGTGTAGTAGCGCGCCTGACGCTGGCGGCCTGGCGGCCCGCTGGTGTAGCATGATGCCCGCACGATTCTGATACACCAGACGCAGGAGGATAGCATACCATGCCGCCGACGCTGCCAGAGCCAGGGCGCCAGACGCCAACGCAGAGCGCGCTCGTCACCGCTGAGGATATTCGCCGCTTCGCCGAGGCCGTTGGCGACGAGAACCCTATCTTCCGCGACGAGGCCGCCGCCCATGCCGCCGGGTTCAGCGGCATTCCCGCGCAGCCGACGTTCATCACACGCTTCCATGTCGAATTCGCCGACGCCGGGCTGGATCCCATTCACACGCAGGTGCTGCACGGCGAGCAGGAGTATACCTACCAGCGACCCATCGTCGCGGGCGATGCGCTGGCCGTGCGCTACGTGGTCAGCTCGGTGCGCCAGACCCGCCGCGCCGATGGCATGGCCATCCTGACGCTGGAGCAGCACTGCGACGACAGCGCCGGACAGCGACTGGCTACCGGCAAGGCGACCATCATCGTGCGCGACATGCAGCCCGCTGGCGGCGGCGAGACGACCGCTGGCAAGCAGCAGGCCGACGCAGCGGGCCAGCGCATTCCTGATCTAACCAAGCGGGTGACGCAGGAGCAGATCAACGCCTACGCCGACGTGAGCGGTGACCACAACCCCATCCACCTCGATCCGGCGGTCGCGCGCAGCGTGGGGCTGGAGGGAACCATCGCGCACGGCATGCTCAGCATGGCGTTTCTGGGTCAGGCGCTCACCGACTGGCTCACCACGCAGCCTGATCAGAAGGGATGGGTGAAGCGCCTGCGCGTACGCTTCCAGGCGATGGTGCGCCCTGGCGACACGTTGACGTGCAGCGGCGCGCTGACCGCCAACGCGCCTGACCAGCAGCGCGTCGAACTCTGGATCAACAACCAGCGGGGCGAGCGCGTCACCACCGGCGACGCTGATGTCGCGTTCGGGCAGGCATAGCTCCCTCCCCCAACCCCTCCCCCGCTTTGCGGGCGAGGGGAGCCTATCTCAACGTCACGAGGCGAGCGCTACCAGCTTTCCTGCTCGTCGTCTGGCTCATCTGGCTCATCGTCGCGCGAGCGGCGGCGGGCCAGGCTGCCCGCCGCGACCGCCGCCGCGCCGCCAAAGAGCAGCGTGAATCCTGCCACCGGAGCCACCGGGAACGGCTGCGTCGGCGCTGAGTGAGCGCCAGATGCGCTGTGCTCCGGGCCATACGTTCCGCCAGCGGGCTCGGTCGTATTCGAGCCTGCGGTGACGCTCGTCGGCGTCTTCTCATTTGAGAAGATGGTATTGCTCGCGGTCGCATGTGGCGTCGCGGCGTCGGCGGATTGTTCACCCCCAGGGGTAGCGGTGACAGGCGAGGCTGGAGTTGTTGCCGACGCCGTCCCTGGCAACGTGGAGTTGTAGGCCGCGCTGCCTCCGCTCGCTGAGGTCGCCGACCCGGCCATCCCATGCGGCAGATTGGGCAGCGCCGTCGCGATCAGGAAGGCCAGGCCGATCATCGCCGCGATGGTTCCAATCGCCTGCGCCGGACGCGCCCAGACAGGAGCCGCACGCCTGCGCGCCGCGATGACCGGCTGCTCAGGCAGCGAGAAGTCGCGCGGCAGGGCAGGGGTGGGCAGCGCGCGCAGCAATGCGCGTGTCTGGCGCAGCGCAGCCAGCTCGCGCTGGCACTGCTCGCAGTCGCGCAGGTGTGCGGCGAGCTCGGCCTGCTCAGCAGGCGACAGCTCGCCGTCCAGATACGCCGAAAGGCGCTCGCGCTGCGACTCCCAATCTGAATGATTCACCGCGTTCCCCACTGGCTGATCTGCCTACTGCTCCCTGACATCATGACGCTGCACAGGCGGGAAGAGTTCCGGCTGAGCCAGCAACAACTCCCGCAGCCGCGCCCGCGCCCGCGCGATGCGTGACTTGACTGTACCCAGCGGCGTTCCCGCCACCCGCGCGATCTCCTCATAGCTCATCCCCTGGATGTCGCTGAGGATGATGACCAGCCGCTGATCGGGAGCCAGCTTCAGGATGGCCGCCTCGATGGCCGCGATTACCTCGGCGCGGAGCGCGGCCTCCTCAGGGTTCCAGTCGGGCTGGGCGGCTGGCTCCGTCAGCTCTGATTCAGGCGCCTGCATACCGAGCGCCTCGTCGCCGCTGGCCAGCAGCGCGTCCAGCGACTCCGTCGGCCGCCGCCGCTGGGCGCGCCAGTAGTCATAGCAGCCGTTGCTGACGATGCGCAGCAGCCATGCGCGAAACGAGGCGCCCCGGAACGCGCGGATGTTGCGGAAGGCAGAGAAGAAAGCGTCCTGCGTCACATCCGCCGCCGCATCCGGATCGCCGAGCATGCGCAGCGCCAGCCCATACGCCGCCGACTGATAGCGCGCCACCAATTCATTGAACGCGCTTCGGTCGCCGCGCTGGCTGCGTGAGATCGCCGCCCGCTCTCGCGCTTCGTCGAGCTCGTCGCTGGGATCGGCGGGATCGCCCTGCGCGTGATCGCTTCCTGGCATGGCTCCCTCGTCTGCGCACTACTTATCGCCGCGACATCGCCTTGGCGTTCGCTCACTGGAACTACGAGGCATGCCGCCCGCGCATCACAGCGCCATTCGTGCGATGGTGGACGTATACTTGCTCCAGTGTCGCTCATGTCGTCTATCAGTATGACGTCTCACGCTGTCCCAAATGGACGAGCCTGCAAAGGATGACCGATGGCCACTTCCACACCTGACTTCGCACGCTACCTCAATGTCCGCAGCGCCTACGGCCCCAGCTTCACCCACGATGGCGCCGCGCTGGCCTTTCTCTCGGATGTGTCGGGCGTCGCCGAAGCCTGGCGCTGCGCGCTCCCCGATGGCGCACCACTGTGGCCCGATCAGCTCACCTTCAGCGGCGAGCGCGTCTCGCAGGTGGCCTATGCGCCCAACGACGACCGCCTGTTGCTCGCCAGCGATGCGAATGGGAGCGAGCTGACGCGCCTCTCCCTGCTCGACGCCGACGGCGCCACCCTGCGCCAGATCGCTGGCGCGCCGAACGCCATCTGCCGATTCGGCGGCTGGTCGCCCGATGGCGAGCGCATCACCTACGCCAGCAACGAGCGCAATCCCCGCTACTTTGATATCTACGAGCGCGACCTGCGCACGGGCGAGACGCGCATGTTCGCGCTTCCCGATGCGACCTACTGGCCGGAACGCTACTCGCCCGATGGCCGCTCGATCCTGATCGGGCGCTACGAGTCGTTCACCCGCAATCAGCTCATGCTGCTGGATTGCGCCAGCCGCGACGCGCGCCCGCTCACCCCGGAGCCAACCGCCGCGCATGCCCTGTATGCCTCGCCCGCCTGGAGCGCCAGCGGCGATGGACTCTATCTGCTCAGCGATGCGGGGCAAGATGTCAGCCAGCTCGCCTACCTCGACCTGGTGTCAGGGGCGATGCGCTATCTGACTGATGGCGCCTGGGACGCTGAGGCGCTGGCCGTCAGCGCGGATGGCGGGCGGCTGGCGCTGGCGGTCAACGAGCAGGGCTATGCGCGGCTGGAGGTCTTTGACGTGCGCGCAGGCTGGGAGGGTCGGCAGCCGATCACCGTCCCAGACCTGGGGCCGTGCGTGCTGAGCGAACTGACGTGGTCG
>DATAED010000065.1:0-2292 GCA_036258195.1 Ktedonobacterales bacterium | reverse complement strand
GAGCGAGATCACGAGGCCGGGCAGGCTGAAAGAGACATGCGGAGCGATGTACTGCGCAATCCCATACGACCACTGCCCCAGAGGATAGAACCAGAACCCAAGGAGGCCGAAACGATGGGGTGTCAGGGCATCGCCGACTGCGCGCCAGTCGACCGTGAGCAGCGCCAGATAAACCAGCGGCGCCAGCAGTGTAGCGAGTGCGATGGTGATCAGTATGAAGTTCAGGACGAAGGCGAAGATGCCGAACAACAGCCGGGTGAAGAGATAGACGAGACTCTTCCAGGTGACGGGGTTGAGCAGGTGCGCCTTGAGGTGATCCCACGCCGAGGAGCCGGGCGGCAGTGGCCGCGCCATCGGCGTAAACTCCACGTCGAGCAGCGTTCGCGCCAGGCCGCGCTCGACGACGGCTGCGGGCCACGCCAGCGCCAGGATAAAGATCGGCGCGAAGGCGGTGAATGCGCCATCCCCCAGCCCAAGGATCACCAGAAACAGCACCAGGTACAGATAGCCCATCAGCGGCGCGAGCAGCAGGTAGAGCAGGTTGCGGTAGCCGTACTTGCTCCGCACTATGCCGAAGAATCCGCGCGGCGGCCGCTCTCGCTCCGTCGCCGCGGGCATCGTCACGCTAGCCATGAGACTCCCTCCTGTTCGCTCACCATATCACGACGTGGCCGGGATGCAACCGACCCGGCGGAAGTGAGCATAGCAGGAGAGTGTGGCGAAAGTATGCGCTTTGTGTCGTGGAAGCAACAAGACAGGGAAGATACGGAAGGTACGGAAGGTACCGTAGCTTACGGCGTCTCCCACTGCTCGACCGTCGCGCGCGCCAGCCCGACCACCTCGGCGATCATCGGGTCGCCGGTCTTCGGTGTATCGAGAAAGGTAAGCAGGTTGACCAGATCCATCAGGCGGATGACGCGCTTCCAGGCAGGTGGCAGGTTGCCGCCATTGCCCGTATAACCAGCGATGACGCCCTGCGCGAACGTAGGCGGCAGGCGGTCGCTATAGCGCAGCAGATTGCCCAGGTCGAAGAGTGGCGATGTGGCCGCCGCGAACTCCCAGTCCAGCACGGCGGCGGTCTGCCATTGGCCCGCGCTCTGGCGAACCAGCAGGTTCTGGGCCTTGTAGTCACAGTGGGTGAGCCGAGGCGTCGCATCAACCGTCCGCAACAGCGACTCGTTCTCTGTGACCAGCGCTGAGAGCCGCCGCGTCAGGTCTTCGCCGAGATGGGCGATGGGCTGGCCGCCAGCAAGCGCGGCGTGCACGTAGGACAGGCACGCCTCGGCGGGATCGCCGAGCGGCTCCGCGATGGTGAGATCGGGGGCGAAAAAGCCCGCCTGCGGGAAAGTGTAATCGCTGAGCAGCGTCAATGTCGCGCCGACGGCTGCGCCCGCGCCCTGGAGGTCGTCCGGCGCCCCCTACGGCAGTAGATCATTCAGCTTAACGCCCTCGATCCAGCGCGCGACCAGATAGGGGTGGCCCAGCAGCGCGCCCGCCTCGTCGGCGTAGAGAATTTCCGGGATAGGGACGCGGTCATGGGCCAGCCGCCAGCGCGCGACCTCCTTCGCGCAGGCCGCCGCGTCGCGGGTGAAGACGCGCGCCACCAGCGGCTCAGCCAGCCCGGCGAGCGTCACGCGATAATTGGTGTTGGCCAGCCCACCGCCGAGCGGCTCAGCGGCGATAATCGCATGATGCGCAGCCACCGGCGCGAGCATGGCGCCAAGTGTCGCGCGATCCAGACTCAG
This sequence comes from Ktedonobacterales bacterium, assembly GCA_036258195.1. Classification (GTDB taxonomy): domain Bacteria; phylum Chloroflexota; class Ktedonobacteria; order Ktedonobacterales; family JADMIN01; genus JAKAIY01. The sequence goes on along the minus strand of DATAED010000065.1, from coordinate 547 downwards.
GTGCGCGTGGCGGCGCTGCCAGCCCTCCTGCATCGCGTTCTCCCCTTCCCCATCCCTGATTGCTGGCGCTTCGCTTCCGCCCTGCTACCTGCTACCTGCTACCTGCTACCTGCTACCGCTTGCCCCCGATCTCCCCTACCTCCTTCGCCACATCCCGCTCGGCATCGTGAACCGCTTCAATCGCCGTGCCCACCAGCACCGTCATGCCAGCGGCGTAGGCGAAGAGCACGCCGATGATGGCGCAGGCGACGATGGTGAGCGTGGTCGGTGGCCACTCTTTGGTGACCAGGAACGAGATCAGCAGCGACAGGCCAGCGCCAAGAACGGCGAAGAGCAGCGCCGAGAAGATGATGCGGAAGAACGCGCGAAAGATGTACTTGATCAGATTGCCCAGAATGCCCATGATGGATTAGCCCCTTTCATTCCCCCGAATGTCACGTCGTTTCGCGGACGACTCGACAGGCGCGATGATGATCACGTGCCAGGATACCAGCCTGCCACTCATCTGAATACGCACAGGCGGCGCCAGATTGGGGCGTATCAGGGG
>DATAED010000064.1:0-1623 GCA_036258195.1 Ktedonobacterales bacterium | reverse complement strand
CTCGCGGTACTTATGGGGGCGCCAGGTCGTTCCCCATTTCTGCTCGAACAGCGCGCGGTTGGCGGCGAAGAGGCGCGCGTGCGCTTCTTCGCTCATCTTACCAAAAGATGACCGCCCGAAGTGGTGGACAAAGACATCCTCGGCGCAGACCACCCGCAGCCCGGCGGCATGCGCGCGCATCGCGTAGTCGTCATCCTCGAACATCCCCACGCGAAAGCGTTCATCCAGCTCGCCCAGCGTGGCGGCGGTCTGCTGGCGCATGGCGAGGCAATACATGGCCAGCACGGGGATGTCGAAGCTGACTCCATCGTGCGCGAACGTGTAGCGCCGCGCGAAGTCTTCCACCTGTGCGACATCGCTGTAGTCCACGGCGATGCAGGCTTCGTTGCCCGCTGCGTTCGTCACCGGGCCGACCAGTCCGATCTCTGGGTCGCGCAGGTAGCGCAGCAGGGCGCCCAGCCAGCCGTCCGTCACGATCACATCGTCATTGAGCAGCACGACATACTCGCTCAGCTCAGCAGCGCGCAGGCCAACATTGTTGCCGCCCGCGAAGCCCAGATTCTCGGCGTTGAAGATGCAGCGCACCGTCTCCGGGTAGCGCTCTGCCATCGCCCGCGCATAGCCCTGGATGTTCGGGTCGCCGCCATTATCGACCAGCAGCGCCTCGTAGTTCGGATAGCGTGTGCGCTCCAGCACGCTCTTGAGCGTCTGTCGCGTCTTGTCCAGGTTGCGATAGGTCACGATGATGAGGGTGGCGCGGCCATACAGCGCTCGCGTGCGGTCGAGCAGGGCGAACGGTTCGTCGCCCTCCGCCACCACCGCCACGTGCTCCGCCTGCGCCAGCCCCCGCCGCGCCAGCTCGTCGCGCTGCGCTCCCGCGCCCACGACGATCAGATCGCTGGCCGCCAGCGCAGCTGCGAGGTGTGTGTCGCGCTGCTCGGCCTCTGGCAGGTCATGGGCGAGGTCGTAGATGACCTTCCAGCCATAGGCCGCCCGCAGCGCCTCGACCAGGGGCGCCCAGCCGGGATGCTGCACAATGCAGACCACCTCGCGCAGCCCCTGCCCGAAGCAGTAGCGCCGCAACGCGCCGAGCGCATGGCGCAGCGCCGAGCGGCGGAAGACGGGCTTGATGGTCACATCGCTGCCATCGCCCGGCAGCGCCAGCTCCGCAATGTCGCCGACGTACGACCCCGCGACCTCGCTGGCCGTCGCCGCGCCAATCTCACCCGCTGGCGCGGTGGTGAGCTGGGGAGAGAGCCAGCGGCTGCGGTGGCCCGCCGCCGCGAAGAGCCGCGCCAGCCGTTGGCTGCGCGCATCGCTGGTCGCCCAGGGAGCGGCGGCGAAGATGAACACGTCGGGGCCATGCGCCTTGCTCGTGCGCTCAGGCGCCGCAGCGGGATCGAGCGTGTCGTTGGCCGGAGACTGGCCCAGCATGCGTAGATAGCCCTGGTAGCTCTTGCCTGTATGGCGGCGATACCAGAGGTCGCGGCGCAGGCGATAGGGTACGCCGAGGTGGTAGCCGACGCGCGCCAGATAGGTCGCGAGCTGGCCGCCCAGCCCCAGCGCGCCCGCCAGCCCGCGCTGGCGCGCCTGCCAGTACGCGACGGAGGCCCGCCAGCCCTT
>DATAED010000063.1:0-3382 GCA_036258195.1 Ktedonobacterales bacterium | reverse complement strand
GAGGTAGCCGCACCGCGCCGCCACGCCAGCAGACCCTGCGCGCCACGCTCGACTGGAGCTATACGCTGCTGCCCGAACCCGAGGCGCGGCTCTTCCAGCGGCTGGCGATCTTCGCCGGTGGCTTCACGCTCGAAGCGGCGGAGGCGGTGGGAGGCGCCGCCGAGACGGACACGCTGGATCTGCTGGGCCACCTGATCGACAAGTCGCTGGTCAGCGTCGAACGTGATCCCGCCGCGCAGAACACGCCGAGCGCCCAGAGCGAGCGCCGCTATCGCCTGCTGGAGATACTGCGTCAGTATGGCCTGGAAAAGCTGGCCGCCTCCGGGCAGATGGAGGAGACGCGCCGCCGCCACCGCGATTACTACCTCCACCTGACGCAGGCGGCTGAGTTTGAGCTGGAAGGCCCCGCGCAACTCCACTGGCTCAACCGGATGGAGCAGGAGCACGACAACATCCGCGCCGCCCTGCGCTGGAGCATCGAGCAAGCGCGCGATGACGCCGCCGCCCGCATGGGAAGCGGCATATGGCGCTTCTGGCTATCGCGCGGCTACCTTGGCGAGGGTCGTTTCTGGCTGCGGCAGGCGCTGGAGCTGGTTCCCGAACCGAGCCGCACACGGGCGCGCGCACTGCTGGCGCTGAGCATTCTGGCCTTTCTGCACGAGGGCTTCAGCGTCTCCAGCACAGACGCCGAGGAGGCGCTGGCGCTCTTCCGCGAGCTGGGCGAGATCCAGGGGATGGGAACCGCGCTGCTCAACTGCGGGGTCATCTGGCTGGGCAATGGCGACTACGCGCGAGCCATCGCCTGCTTCGAGGAAAGCCTGCCACTCTGCGCGCAGGCGAACTACACGCATGGCGTCATCCTCTCACTCAGCTCGATGGGGCAGGCAGCGATGCATCTGGGTGAGTACGCGCGAGCGCAGGCGCTGGAGACCGAGAGCATCGCGCGGGCGCGCGAGGCAGGCGACAGCCGCACCGAGGCGGGCGCGCTGACCGATCTGGGCGTTACGTTCTACGTGCAGGGCGAGTACACGCAGGCGCTGCGTTACTTCGATGAGAGCCTGGCGATGCGCCGCATACAGGGAGATCGAGGCGGCGTGGCGCATACGCTATTCTATCTGGGGCGGGTCGCGCTGGAGCAGGAGCAGGCAGCGAAGGCGCGGGCGTACTTCGAGGAGTCGTTCGCGCTGCGGCTAGCGCTGGGCGATGTGGAGGGGCAGGCCGCCGCGCTGGAGGGGCTGGGGGCGCTCGCGGCGCAGGCGGGCGATGGCGCGATCGCCGCGCGCTGCTTCGGCGCCGCCGAGGCCGCGCGTGAGCGTGTTCGCTCGCCTGCTCAGGGGGTTGATCGCGCCTTCTCCGAGCGCTGGATGGCCACTGCGCGCGAGCTGCTGGGCGAGGAGGCGTTTGCGCGCGAGCTGGCCGCTGGCCGCGCGCTGGCGCCCAGCGTCGCCCTCCAGAGCGCCGCTGCCACCGGCGCAGATGTGAAGGAGTCACCAGCAAGCGCGCCCACTGCGCCACAGCGCCCGCCGGAGGCTGTGCGAGCGCCGCGCCCACCGGCGGAGCTGCGCATCTATGCCCTCGGCGCGTCGCGCGTCTCCTTGAAAGAGCGGATGCTGGAGCCGACGGACTGGACGTATAGCAAGGCGCGCGAGCTGCTGTTCTTCCTGCTGACGCACGGCCCGGCTCCCAAGGAGCGCATCGGCCTGGCGCTCTGGCCCGACGCCGACGCCACCCATGTGCGCTCGCAACTGCACCCCGCGCTGCACGCCTGCCGCCAGGCGCTGGGCGATCCGGGGTGGATCGTCTTCGAGCGCGGGCGCTATCGCTTCAATCGCGAGCGCGCCCACAGCTACGATGTGGCGGCCTTCGAGGCGGCGCTGGCCCAGTGCAGGCAGGCGCTAGAGCGTGCGCCAGATGAGCCCGAGGCCCGGCAGCGCGCCATCGCGCTGCTGGAGAACGCCATGCGGCTGTATCAGGGCGATTTTCTGGCCAGCGAGCATGGCGCCGCAGGTGAGTGGATCGCGACCTACCGCGCCGCGCTGCGCCACCGCTGGCTGGATGCGCTCGCGCTGCTGGCGGGGCTGCTCGTCGCCAGTGGCGAGCATGGCCGCGCGGCGACGATCTATCGTCGCCTGATCGCGGCGGATCCCTATCAGGAGCAGGCGCACCGCGCGCTGATGTTGCTGCTGGCGCATCAGGGCGAGCGCGCTCAGGCGTTGCGGCACTTCGAGTCGCTCACGCGAATGCTGCGCGACGAGCTGGCGACGACGCCCGCGCCAGAGACGGCGGCGCTGGCCGAGGCGCTGCGCAGTGGCGCGAGCCTCTCCTCCTGACCCCCTCCCCTTCAGAGAGGGGAACCCAGGCCAGGCATAGTGGCGCGGGGCGATGCGTTTTCATGGCCAGTGCTCCGAATTTACAGTCGTGTAGTTCTGCAAGCGCCGCTACTAGCGCTTGCGCAAGCGATCCTGACAGCAGAGACCCGTACACTGCCCTCCAGAAGTCGGTCGCGCTACCGTGACGCTCCCACACAGGAGCGAAGGCGCGACGACCAACATCCCCAGTGGAGGGTAGAGCTATGACCAGGATCGAGACGGTGCGCGGCTTGTTGACGGCGATCGATGAGCAGCAATGGGATGAGGCGAGAAGCTATCTGACGGACGACTTCACGTTTGGCGGCGCTGTGCCGCAGCCAGTCGGCGCCGATGTCTGGCTGGGTCTCCACAAGGAGCTGGCCGCCGCGATGCCCGACCTCCGCACCAATGGCAGCGACATCCGCGAGGAGCAGGGTGTGGTGCGCATGTATGTGCAGATCACGGGAACCCAGACGCGCGCGCTGGCGCTGTCCATCCCCGGCGTCCCTGTCATCGAGCCGACCGGCAAGCGCGTGCAGCTCCCGAAGGAAGCCTGCACAGCCGAGTTCCGGGGCGACAAGATCGCAGCATACTCGGTCGAGCCTCGCCCCGACGGCGGGATCCCCGGCGTTCTGGCGCAATTGGGCGCGGCGCTGCCAACGCACGGCTAGGCGCGCCTGAACTCCATCACAGATGAGCGTGAGCACAGACACAGCGACAAGGGAGCGCAAGCGCTATGACACAGCAAGCTCAGATCGACTCGGTGGCGCTGGCGGAGCGGGCAAAGCTCGGCTACGAGCTGCCGCAGGGCCAGGGTGAGATGTTCTGGTTGCTCGGCATGCACCAGACGATCAAGGTTGGCACGAGCGATACAGCCGGGCAGTTCGGCATGGTCGAGATCATCGTTCCCCAGGGCCTCGGCTCGCCCTGGCATGTTCACCCCGACGAGAACGAGTGGTTCTACGTCCTCGAAGGCGAAGTCACGTTCTACGTTGACCATACGCGGCTGGCGCTGACGCCCGGCGCGTTCGCCT
>DATAED010000062.1:0-1917 GCA_036258195.1 Ktedonobacterales bacterium | reverse complement strand
CGCGCCGTCGTGGCAATTGAGCGCGACGGCCAGCGGCTTCTCTTCCGGCCAGACGCGCCGCACCGCCTCGAAGACCTCCAGCGGGTAGCGCATGCGGCGTTCCAAGGCGCCGCCGTAGTCGTCTGTGCGCTGGTTGGTCAGCGGCGAGAGGAAGCTGGCCAGCAGATAGCCATGCGCCATGTGCAGGGTCAGCAGATCGAAGCCGCAGGCCAGCGCCCGCTGCGCCGCCGCCACGAACTGCTCACTGATGGTGCGCATCTGGGCGCGGGTCAGCGCGTGCGGTGTCTGGCTCGCGGGCATGTAGGGGATGGCGGAGGCGGAGACGAGGGGCCAGCCGCCCGCACGCAGCGGACGGTCGGGCAGGGTAGCGCCCGTGTCGGATGGAGCCAGCGTCGCGCCGCGCCTGCCCGCGTGGTTGAGCGTGACGCCGAGCGCGGATCCCGCCGCGTGGCAGCGCTGCGCCATCTGCGTCCAGGCCTCGGCCTGGGCGTCGCTGTAGAGGCCCGCGCACTCTGAATGGATGCGCGCGTCGGGAGCGATGGCGACCATGCCCGCCAGCCGCAGCCCGACGCCGCCCAGCGTGTCATCCGCGTCGCCAGCGATGGTCTGCGTGGCGATGCGGTTGGGCAGCCGCAATCCGCCGATCTGCACTGCGGTGAAGAGCGGGGGCGGCGCGTAGGCGGGCGCGGCGCACGCGGCGTCTGGTGGGCTGGCCAGCTCGCGATCCACCCAGTCGCCGAAGCGCGGATCGCGCAGGCGCAGGTCATCATAGGTGATGCGCTTGCTGCGCGTCAGCAGATTGAAGGTGAATTGCGCGGGCGGCAGGCTGGTATAGCGCCGCGTGTTCTCGAAGTAGCCCTGACTCTCGACCGCCGCCGCCTGGAACAGCTCCACGACGGGGCGACGCGCCTGCTCGTACTCGCTGAGGGCGCGCTCCATATCGGGATACTGCTCGATGGCGTTGGCCAGCGCGATGGCGTCCTCCATCGCCAGCTTCGTGCCGGAGCCGATGGAGAAGTGCGCGGTGTGGGCCGAGTCGCCCAGCAGCACGAGATTGCCAGTGTGCCAGTGCGCGCACTTGAGCGTCGCGAAGCTGATCCACTTCGAGTTATTCGAGAGCAGGTGGTGACCGCGCAGTTCCTCGGCGAAGAGTCGCTCGCAGAAGGCGACGCTCGCCGCTTCGTCGGCCTGATCCAGCCCGGCGCGCAGCCAGACATCCTCGGCGCACTCGACGATGAACGTGCTGGTCGCGCCGCCGAACGGATACGAATGCACCTGAAACAGCCCATACTCGCTCTGCCTGAAGATGAAGGTGAAGGCGTCCAGCGTCTTGTCGGCCCCCAGCCAGATATAGCGCGCCCGGCCCTGCTTGATGCTCGGCTGGAAGGCGTCCTCATGCGTGCGGCGCGCCAGGCTGTTCACGCCATCCGCCGCGATCAGCAGATCGGCCTCGCCCAGCCACTCCAAGCTCGGCGCCTCGGTCGCGAACTCCAGCGCGACGCCCAGCTCGTAGCAGCGTCGCTGGAGCAGCGCCAGCAGCGTCTTGCGCTCCAGTCCGGCGAACACATGCCCGCCGCAGCGAATCAACTGGCCCTGATAGATAGTGTCGATGGCGTCCCACAGCGTGAAGTGGCTGGTAATGGCCTTGTACGAGGGGTAATCGGCCTCCTGGAAAGCCGCCAGCGTGCGATCCGAGAAGACCACGCCCCAGCCATAGGTGGCGTCGGGCGGGTTGCGCTCCACCAGCCGTACCTGGTGCGCGGGGTTGGCCTTCTTGAGCAGCAGGCTGCAGTAGAGGCCCGCCGGGCCGCCGCCAAGCACGGTGATCTTCATGGCTGCGGCTCCGGCGCGACCTCGACGCCGCTGAGTCCGGCGATGGCATCGGCCAGGCGGTCGAGCTGTTCGAGGCTGGTCGCG
>DATAED010000061.1:0-9588 GCA_036258195.1 Ktedonobacterales bacterium | reverse complement strand
GCGCTGCCGTGGACGCTGATCAGCGGGCTGGACGCGCAGGCCACCGACGACATCTGCTTCACCACCGAGGCATTCTGCGCGCTCTTCGCGGAGACGACGCTGGCGGCGGAGAGCGTCGCCGATTACGTCGATCGCGCGGTGGCGTTCTGCAATGACCGCATCTGGGGGACGCTGAGCGCGACGCTGCTTGTGCATCCGGACTCGCTGCGCGATCCGGCGGTGGCGCAGGCGGTCGAGCGCGGCATCGCCAATCTGCGCTATGGCAGCATCGGCGTGAACTACTGGGGCGGGGTCAGCTTCGCGCTGGGGCTGACGTCCTGGGGCGCCTACCCCGGCCACCCGCTCGACGACATCCGCTCCGGCAATGGCGTCGTGCACAACGCGCTGATGTTCGATCAGCCGCAGAAGTCGGTGATCCGCGCGAAGTTCCGCCTGATGCCCATACCGCCGTGGTTTGTCACGCGCGGCAAGGTGGCCAGCAGCGTCTTCCGCCAGCTCGCCGACCTGGAGGCGCAGCCCTCGCCGACGCGCGTCCCCGGCATCGCCATCGCCGCGCTGCGGTGAACGACAATGGCGGAGACGGGTAAACCCGCAGGCTAAGGGCGTTCCGCAGGCCACTTAGCTGCGGCTTCAGCCGCCCGTTTACCCGCCGCATGTCGGCCAGCCATCTCTGAGATTGTGAGCAAGCAAAGCTGTGACGACGACGATTAATCTGAGTGAGCTATCGGCGGGGGCGCTGGCCGCCAGCATCGCGCGGGGAGACCTCTCGGCGGTCGAGGCGGTCGAGGCCAGCATCGCGCGTATCGAGGCCGTCAATCCGCGCCTGAACGCGGTGGTCGTGAAGCGCTACGAGGCGGCGCGCGCAGAGGCGCAGGCGGCAGATGAGCGGCGTGCGCGTGGCGAGGCGCTGGGGCCGCTACACGGCGTGCCGATCACCATCAAAGAGAGCTTCGATCTGGCGGGAACGCCCGCTACCTATGGCTTGCCCTCGCGCGCTCACATCCTGGCGACCGCCGATGATCCGTATGTGGCGCGGCTGCGCGCGGCGGGCGCTATCATCGTCGGCAAGACCAATGTCCCGCAATTGCTGCTCTACATCGAGAGCGACAACCCGCTCTACGGGCGCACCAACAATCCCTGGAATCTGGAGCGCACGCCCGGCGGCAGCAGCGGCGGTCAGGCCGCCATCATCGCGGCAGGCGGCTCGCCGCTGGGGCTCGGCAGCGACATCGGCGGCAGCATCCGTGTGCCAGCGGCGTTCTGCGGCATCGCGGGGATGAGGCCGACAGCCGGGCGCCTGCCCGATGTGGCGAGCTTTGGCGTGTCGCCTGGGCAGCGCGCCGTCGTCAGTCAGGTGGGGCCGCTGGCGCGCACGGTGGACGACGTGGCGCTGGCGCTGGAGATTCTCAATGGTGGCCGCGCGCCGCAGGTCGAGCCGCCGATGCCGCTGGGCGACCCCGCGAGCGTGGATATCGCGCAATTGCGCGTGGCGTATTATATCGATGACGGCACGCTGCCAGTGGCGCAGAGCGTGCGGCGAGCCACGCTGGAGGCGGCGGGGCTGCTGGCGGCGCGCGGCGCCCAGGTGACGGAGTGGAAGCCGCCCGCAGTGGAGCAAGCGGTGGAGGTCTTCCTCGGCGCGCTCAGCGCGGATGGCGGCGCCTCGTCCAAAGCCTTCATGGGACGCGACCCGCGCGACCCACGCATCGGGCAGCTCATTGCGCTGGCGGGGACGCCGCGCTGGCTGCTGGCCACGCTCGGCGGCGCGCTGCGGCTGCTGGGCCAGCGCAGCCAGGCGGCGACCCTCCGCAGCCTGGGCTACGCCGACACAGCGCACTATTGGCGGCTGATCGAGGCGCAGATGGCCTATCAGCGGCGCTTCGCGCAGGCGCTGGACGATGACCCCGGCGGGCCATTCGACCTCATCATCTGCCCTGCGGCCTCGCTGCCAGCCTTCCAGCATGGCGCCAGCCGCGACCTGCTGACGGCGGGCGCCTACGCCACGCTCTACAACACGCTGGGCTATCCGGCGGGCGTTGTGCCAGTCTCCAACGTGCGCCCCGGCGAGCAGCAGCCGCGCAAGCCGGGTCGCGACGCCGCCCAGCGCGCCGCCAGCCGCGCCGAGGCGGGCAGCGCGGGTCTGCCGCTCACAGCGCAGGTGGTGGCGCGTCCCTGGCGCGAGCATGTGGCGCTGGCGGCGATGCGCGCCATCGAGGAGGCGGTGATGGCCAGCGGCGGCCTGCCTCGCCCTGGCGCCGTGTGAGGCCCCCACCCCCAGTCCCTCTCCCGCTTCGCGAGAGAGGGGAGCAAGAGCCGCTCACTGCTCCGCGCCACATCCCCTGGCCTGGGTTCCCCATCCCTGAAGGGGAGGGGGTCAGGGGGAGAGGTCGTGCCTACCGCTCCTCAGCGGTCAGTTGCGAGATGGTCAGCCCATCTGGCAGGGCGTGCGGCTGGCGGCGACGTGCGCCCACAACGAGCCCGTAGAGCAGCAGGATCACGGGCGCCGCGTAGGTCGCCACGACGAAGACCGGCAGCGCGTCGGGGTTGATGTCGCCGCAGAAGGCCTGTGAGAAAGCCGCCGGATTGAGCAGGCAGGTAGCGTACTCGCTTGACTCGAAGTAGATCAGCGTGGCAAACGTGAAGTAGACGGCCAGACAGAGCAGCGCCAGCCATACCCATTGGCGCGCACGGAAGGTCTGCGCCAGCGCAATCGCCCAGGCGGCCATCAGCAGAACCCCGCCAGCCAGCGCGGAAATGGCGATCCACAGTACGAGTTGCGCGGCGGGCGCGAACTCCGTTGAGGGGAATAAGTTGGCGCTATCCAGGGCAAGCCAGAAGCTGCCCAACCCCAGCCCCGCGCCGACGCTCATGACCGTGACTGGCCCGCCGCGCACGACCTGACCCAGCGCGACGGCCAGCGGTATCACCAGCAGCGGCAAGGGTAAGAGCAGCACTGGCCACCAGTTGATGAGCATCACTCGTCTCCTTCGGCGCGCAGGGATGAGACGGCGGCCTCGGCGGGGCGCGGCTGGCGGCGTGGCAGCGTATCGCGCAGGGAGTAGAGCAGCGCGGTGAGCGGGCCGATATAGCAGCCGATCACGACGAGCAGATGCGCCGTCTGGTCGGGCGCGCCGCACTGGAGGCCGCTCATCCCAATGGGTTGACCCGGCGCCAGCGCGCAGGGATCGGGCAGCGCCGCCAGCGCGATCAGCGCGGCGAACGAGAGGTAGGCTGTCACGGTCAACGGGATCAGCCAGCGCCAGCGGCGCGCCTGCGCGGCGTCGGTGAAGGCCAGCGTCCACGCGGCGAAGAGCAGGAGTAGCCCCAGCAGCCAGACGATCACGCTGGCGAGGCTGGTCTGCGAGGACACCAGCCCATAGCCGCCATTGAAGAAAGTGAAGAAGACCGAGAGGGTGACCACCGCCGCGCCGCTGGTCGCGGTGATGGCGCCATTGGGCAGCAGCCTGCCGATGAGGACGAGCGGGACGATGGCCAGTGGAAGCAGCGCATACAGCGCGATGCTCGCCCACACCGAAGTCATGGCTGCTCTCCCCTCCTTCGCCTGCTTTCAGTATAGCAGACGGCTGGCGGTTGAAACCGCGCCTGGGAGGCCTGCGGGCCACGAAGTCCGCCTGTGCGGACTCCGGATCCGAACCCGCGCAGGCGGGTTTCGCGGCGGCCCGCAGGCCGCCTCTCAGGCGCGATTTCAATCGCCAACCAGTGGGGGCTGCTCCACCTCGCGGTCTGGCGCTGGAGCCGTGCGTCCCTGCGCCAGCAGCGCATAGAGCAGTGTGGCGAGCGGGCCAGCCAGGCTCAGGACGGCGAAGAGCGCGAAGCGTCCATAATCGAATGGCGTGCAGTATGTTCCGTTTGGCAGGCCCTTGCAATACGTGACGGGCGACAAGAAGAATCCCAGCATGCCGACGAAGCCGCCATAGACGAGCGCGCACTGGGTGACCGCCCAGGCGAGCCGCCGACCGCGCAGCGCATCGGCGAAGGCCAGCGCCGATGCGCCCAGCAGCAGCACAGCGCCGCCAATCAGCGACAGAACCGCCAGCGTATAGTAGCCGCCAAAGGGTTGGTAGGGGTACGTCGAGAACGACGACCAGGTCAGCGTCAGCAGCGCCAGGTAGATGACCATGCCGAGGACCGCGCCCGCGCTGAGGCTGACCAGCGGGCCGCTGCGCCAGCGCTGCCCGATCAGGATCGCGATGGGGATGACCAACACCAGCAGCGGAAATAGCAGCAGCGGCTCCCAGAATGTCGGCAAGAATATCGGCAATATCGGCATGCGTCCCCTCCTGCTTCGCTCATCACGCCTGTTCTAGCGCCTTCATCGTGCGAGCAGTATAGCAGAGATGCCGTGCAAGCGGCGCATCAGCGCGCGGGATAGGGCAGGTGGAGCTGGCGGGCGACATATTGCGCCGAGACGACCCCCAGCGGGATCAGCTTGGCGAAGGCCTCGGCGCGCATGGCGAAATCCTCTGGCTCCTCGAATCCGCCGAAGCTGATGGTGAAGCGGTCGTCGAGCCAGCGCCGCACCTGGCGTGTCAGGTAGGCGGCCACCAGCGTTACCACAGGCGCCACGGCGCGGCGATAGACAACGTTCTCCTGCGATTGCCCTACGCTGCGGTTGCTGGTATTGGTGAAGCCCAACTCATCCATCGTCAGGCCAAACGCCGCCACTGTCACATTGAGCAGGAAGCGGTCGAACTCCACCAGCGGATCGTCGCCACTGAGCGCGCGCCAGGTCGCGCCGGGTGGCAGCGCCCGCGCTCGTACGCGCATGCGGTCGGCCCCTGCCAGCAGACCGTTGAAGGCGCGCTCGAAAGTCTCCAGTTGCTCCGGCGTCCAGGTCAGATTCTCCGGTGGCTGGATGACCCCCAGCGGCGTCGCGCCATCGGTGAAGCGCGCCAGATCGAAGCTCTGCTTGCGTAGCGCCTGATTCACCCGCAGGATGATGCGCTCGATGCGCGAGATACCATAGGGGCTGTCGGTGCGCGCCGTCTCGCGGATATACTCCAGCTCGTCGTGAGAGTACCAGCCAGCGGGCGCGCCATAGAGAAACTGCTGGAAGGCAGGCGCGGGCGGCAGCGGCGGACGGCCTGCGCCATCCAGCAGCGGCTTGATCGTCTCGCCGGCCACCAGCTCCAGCGCGTAGAGGTCGCCGCCGCGCGTGCGCCTCGCATAGACCGCTACGGCGTCGATCTCCAGCAGGTCGCGCACGAAGGCCACCAGCCAGGCGCGCAGATCCTGCGTGCGGTCAGGACTCTCCAGAAACGCCTCGATGCGGCGGGTCGCCTCGCGCCAGCGCGGCGCGGTGGGGCGCTCGTCCTCGGCCAGCAGCTCGGCGCGGGGCAGCGCGCGCAGCTCCAGCCGCCCCAGCACATCGAAGTAGGCGCGCTCGCAGAGCTGCACGCCGTCATAGAGCGCGGCCAGACTGCGCAACTGCTCGAAGCTGGTCGCCTCGGTGGAGCGTGGATACTGCGCGATGTTGTAGCCGACGGGGAAGGCCCACTGGCGCGGCCCGCCCGCGCCGCCGCTCAGCCCCGGCGTTGGGCGAATCGGCTGCCCCGGCGAGAATGGCTCGCTCGCCGCGCTGGCGATGGGCAGAGGCGCTGGGGCGCTGGGGCGCGTGGTCGCCTGCGTGGCGGGTTGATCGGGCCGCGCTGGCGCTCGGCGACGTTTGCGCGGCCCGCCTCCCACACGGTCATGTGCGCCACTCTCTGGCTTCTCGCTGGTCGCGCTCATTGCCTCGCCCCTCCCGCTCGACTTCTGCGCGCCGCGTACAGCGACGCTGCTCATCGCTGGAGCGATGCGCTCGCCCCGCCTGAGAGGCAGTGTAGAGTGGCGCCGGGCCTGCCCGCTACGGACCGCGCCGGACGACGCCCGTCAGCGCAGCGCCTTCGCGGACAGCAGTTCGAGGCCGTGCGACCTCATCGGTTCACATGGCCTGCCATTGCCGCTCGACCTCCTGAGCGCGCACATCTCCCCTCTCCCGCAAAGCGGGGGAGGGGCTGGGGGAGGGGGCCGACTCAGACGGGCGCGCTGTAGTCGCCGTAGTCGGCCAGCGCGTCGTAGTCGTTCTCGGGGCCATAGTCGTCGGGGCCAAAGACCAGGAAAGCCAGCATGCCGATCCCTCCCAGCACGATGATGGCCACCAGCCAGCCCCACGCGCCCAGGCGAATCACCAAGATGAGCGCGCCAATCCAGGCGATCAGATTAGCGATCCCTGAGAGAAACAGCATGAACACGGGAATCATGACGGGCGACTGGAGCGATGTGGGCGCCTCGATCTCCTGAAGAGGCGTCTGGATCAGCAGGACGGCGCCGATGACGGTGAAGAGTAGGCCACCCACCCAGAAGACCAGAATCGTGGATTTGCGCATGTTCCCACCCCCGCACATCTGGCGAGGCAAGGCGCCTCACACACATACGTCGCGTTGTGATAGGCTGAGGATACAAAGCAGGCTCCAATGGTGATGAGTATACCCCATCCTGTTTTCGGCATACAGGCGGCGCTGCCATCTGGCGCCAACCGACGCGCGCGCCCGCACGTATACCTTGCGAGCGTTGATGCGACCGACGACCCGCCCGTGAAGCTATCCCAAACGAATGGAGGGAAGACAGCATGAGTGAGCCAGCGCCACAGCAGTATGATCCGCGAGAGGCGGCGCAGCCAGCGTCGCAGTGGCCAACGCCGAGCATGGGTGCGAGCGTGACGACCATGAGCGCGCCAGATGATGCGACGATTGTGCGCAGCCCGGCGACTCGCCCGCCGCGCCGCCGCTCGTTCGTCGGAGATGTCAGCGCGGGGCTGCTTCTGGGCGACTTTGCGCGTGATCTGGGGCTGCCCGGCGCGGTCACACAGGTCGCCATCAGCTTTGTGCCGCTGATCGGCTCGATGTGCGCGGTGCGCGACCTGACCGCCGATCTGCGCCACCACGACGGCGTCGGAGCCTTCCTCAACGTCCTGGCGCTCACCCCCATCTTCGGCGGCTTCTCCAAGACATTCGAGGTGATGCGCAGCACGGCGCATGTCGGCCACGCGGTTCACAGCGCGCACCGTCAGGCCGAGCGGCGCAAGCACGTCGCGTCGTAGCGTTCAGAAGCGTTCAGAAGCGTTCGTAGCGCAGGCGAACTGCTCGATCTCAAGTGTGGCGCGATTCACAGCTCGCTCCTTTATACTATTGCTATGATGAAGGGGCCAGCGTATCGCATGGATGCGCCTGGTGAGTCTACCCATGAGGTCACCAGAGAGGGAATCTGCGCCCATGAACAAACGCCGCGCGCTTGCAATATCAGGTTTGGTTGCGCCGCTGCTGCTGGCTGCACTGGTGGGCTGCGGGGGCGCGGGAGCCACCGCTAATTCGCCCACAGCGACCGCAAGCGCCACGGCGACGACCGCCGCGACCGCGACGGCGGCTTTCCAGGCTGGAGGGCCAGCAGTCTTGCCCGCGCTGCCGACCGCAACTGTCAGCCTGGGTCAATGCCAGTATCAAGGCGCGGACACGTTCGTCTTCACGCCGACACACGGTCTCGACGTCAGTCAGAACATCGCGTTCGGCAACCTGGCGTTTCCATCCGTGCAGATATCCAACCAGCAGACGTCGCCCATGTCTGTGCCGCCGCTCAGCCCAGCCGACTCCTTCACCCCCAGGACGCAGCTTGCCGTCAATCCTAATCTGTACGAGGGCGACGGTGGCTATGTGCTACTGATCTGCAACACGTCGAGCCAGGCGCATGTGGTGAGCGGTGAGCAGGTCAGCATCGAGCGCATCAAATTGTTTATCGGGGAGCTGAGCGCGTGGATTCCCTGCGGGCCTCCAGGTGGCTGCGGCGGTGGCAATGCGCAAGATGAGTACATGCATGCGGACTTTGCGCCTAATGCTCCAGTGGGAGCCTCCGTCACTGCGACCCTGACGAACTCCTTCCCCTCCGGTCCAGGACCGCTCCCAGTGACATTGCAGCCGGGGCAATCCCTGACCATCGACGTTGGTGTTACACCGCCCACTGCGTCTGGCTACTACACCTTCGGCTTCGCGCTGACGGTGGATGGCGCGAGCACCGGCGTGGTGGCGTACTCGCCAGAGACGCTGTTGGCGCCTGTCACGCATCCGTGGGGGCAATGCGCATCGGCTCAGCAGACGCAGATTGCCGAGACTCCGACGCCCACAGTGGGCCGCAACTTCTTTATCTGTTCGGAACCGTAGCAATCGGGAGCGGCGCCACGCTTGCCTAGAAGAGCGAGAGCTGCTGCGGCGGCGGGCTGTCATCGCGTCCGTCGCCTGCGACGCCGCTCGGCTGGCCGCCCAGCTTGCCCTCGGCGGCCAGTCGGCGCGCCTCGGCCAGCGCGGCGGGGATAGCGCGGCGGAAGTCTTCCTCCACCGTCTGGCGCAGGCTGCTCTGGTGCAGCGCCGCTGCAGGATGATACATCGCCACGACGATGCGCCCGTCGATCTTCTTGGCCTGGCCGTGGATGGCGCTGATGCGCGCATTGGGGAAGAAGCGCGCCATCGAGAAGCGGCCCAGCGTGACGATCACCTTGGGATTGAGCGCGGCGATCTGGCGGGCGAGATAGTCGCCACAGGCGGCGATCTCCTCGGGCAGCGGGTCGCGATTCTCCGGCGGGCGATGCTTGACGACGTTGGTGATGAACACAGACGAGCGCTCCAGCCCGATGCTGGCCAGCAACTCGTCCAGAAACTGCCCCGCTGGCCCGACGAATGGCCTGCCCTTGCGATCCTCGTGGAAGCCCGGCCCCTCGCCGACGAATAGCACTTCGGCGGTGGCGCTGCCCTCACCCGGCACGCCGTTCTTCGTGCCCTTGCACAGGTCACACTTGGTGCAGACCCGCACCTCCGCCGCGATCTCGTCCAGAAGCTCCTGCGCCGTCGCCATCGCCCGTCCTCCTGCGCTGATCCCGCGCTCGTCACGTTCGCTCGGTCGCCGCGCCTCCGCAGCGCGCCCCTCCATGATAGCGCATCGGCGGGCGCAAGAGGAAGCGGCGGTAAAGAGCGGCGGGTGAATACGTCAGAATGTGAAACGAGCCTGTGGTTGTTCACATCCAGGAGTGTGCGATGAGTGCCACTGTCTGCTCCGCAATGGACACACTGTCGGCCTGGCATATCGGCCTGACCGTGATCATTGGCCTCTTGCCGCTCGCGTTCCTGCTGGCTGCGGTCACCGTGCGGTGCGCATGGCGGGCAGGCATGCAGCTAGCGATAATCGTCTCGTCTGTGAGTGCCTTGCTGGCCGTCGCGTCAGAGGTGGCATCGGTCGCGCTCTGGTTGCGCTCTGGTTGCGCTTCCGGGAGTTGAAGGCCCTCCTGGCGCAGTTCACGCTTTCCGGCTACTACTCCACGTGCATGACACCCGATGATATTGGACACTTCTCGCCGCCGTCAGGGTATTACGCCCAATTGCTGCGCGCAGTGGCGCAAGTCGCGCCATTGGAGCGTGCGGCGCTGGTGGATGTGGTGGCAGCAGGCGTGGTGGTCGTGGCGGCCATCGCCTGCATGCTCATGTGGGGGCGCAGGCGAGCGCCTGCGCCGCAAACGGCCTGATACCACATTGGCTCGAATCGTCG
>DATAED010000060.1:0-9667 GCA_036258195.1 Ktedonobacterales bacterium | reverse complement strand
CCGCGCGCCAGCAGCTTCGACGCTAGCGCGATCTGGCGACGCACGCGCGGGCCAGTCGGCTGGCCCTGCGGGTGCAGATAGATGCACGCCACCGATGCCCTGGGCAGCGCTGTCCAGCGCACGAGCGTGTTGAGCGTCTGGACGCCCAGCTCCTGCTTGCTCCAGGCGCCCATGTAGCCCACCGACGGCGCGCTGATGCGCCAGCCGCTCCACAGGTCGCGCACGCCAAACATGCTGATGAGGTAGCGCAGCCCGGCGCGGGGCAGGGCCGCCTCCGCCGCCGCATTGCTCAGCCAACCCGGCGCGCAGAAGGTCGTGGGGCGCGGCAGCCCCACCTGCTCGAAGTCGGCCAGCCCCTGGCGCAGCGCCTCCTCGGCCTCCACTGGCGCCAGCGTCAGGAACTCGGCTGCGTCACGCGCGAAGAGGCGCGCCCGCAGTCGGCGCTGCCACGGCCCCGTGAACGCGGCGCCCGGCGCTGGCTGGTGCAGGTAGCCATGCAGGACGAGCTGACTGCCTGTCGCCGCCTGCTCGCGCAGCAGGTCCACGAAGCCATGCGAGACGTTCAGGGGCGCGGCGCCATGCCAGTTTGGCGTGACCAGCAACGACACGCGCCGCACACCGATCGCCGCCAGCAGATCGAGCTGCGCGCGGATGGCGTCCTCGAAGGGCGGCGCGACATCGTGCAGGGCGACGACGAGGCGCCGCGCCGCGTGGGGATGGGACTGAGGCATGGCAGCGGCTCCTCATCCTGAAGGATCAGCAGGCGTCAACGGAGATCAGCAGGGCTGCGGCGGCCATGCGCGCGTCCTGGATAGATGCAGCGCGCTCCTCGCCGCCACGCCTCCTATCCGCACAATCGGCGCCGCGCGACCGAAGTTTCATCCTTGAAATTCTGCGGCGCCAAGGTCAGTCGCAATGTCACACTCAGGCGGGCAGCCACGAACTGCCCCACAGGGTCAGCGTCCCGCTGTTGAGGTCGAAGTAGGCCAGGCGCTGTCCATCGGGCGACCACATGATCAGGTTCTGATAGGTGTTGGTCGTATTCGCGTTCATCTCAGGAGGAGTGAGCGCGGCGACCTGCTTTCCAGTCGCGCAATCGAAGATGAAGACAGCATGCGTAGGCGTGTTCGCGCTCACCGCGATATACCGCCCATCTGGTCTCCAGGCCACCGCTGCAAGGCTGTTCAGCGTATCGCCGTTGGCGCCACCAAAGCCGCTCTGGCTGGCTAGCGCGATGGCGCGTTGCAGGCCGGCGTCTCGCGCAGGCAGGCGCGGTGCCGCTTGCCAGCCATACGGCGCCAGGGAGGCCGCGCTCGGAGCGGTGAAAGGCGCTGGCGTCGCAGCGCTGAGAGGCGGGGTGAGCAAGCTGGCGAGCCCCAGCGAGGCGGCCAGGTATTGCCCATTGGGCGAGAGGGCGGCGATATTGGTGACGAAGACGGCCACACCCTTCAAGTTGTCTCGCACAGTGGGAGGCGCATAAACCGTCGTTCCTACGACCCCTGGCTGCCACACCGCGAAGGTGGCTGAACCACCCTGCGGCGCACCAACTGCGCCAGTCGCGGGCAGAGCTGAGGTCGGTTGAAGGCCGCCCCGCCCATTCCAGGCAAAAGCAGTCGTAGTGGGTTGAAAGGCAAAGGGCAGCGCGGGCGCCATGGAGCCGATGACGCGCCCTGACGCGAGATCCCAGACCGCCGCGCCAGCCGCCTGTGGCTCACTGGTATGCAGGTACACCTGGCTGTGCTGCCCATTCACGTCCGTGACCACCAACCCTTGCGCCACATGCCCTGGCCAGCGCGACCCCGCCTTTGGCGAGACTGGCGGCCCATCTGGGAGGAAGCAGGTAAACGTCACGTAGAGGTGGCTTCGATCATGCGACCACAGCACATGGGTGAAGTTGAAGCCGATATACTGATCTGGGGAAGCGGCCACGGTCGCCAACCACGCGGTATACGCAGGCGCGATGAGTCCTTGAGCATGCAAGGCTTGCAGGATCATATCTCTGAGCGAGAACTGCCGCACGAGAGCGCCATGTGACGTATCGTAAATGGCGACGATGGCAGTCATATTGGGACTGGGAGCAAGTGGGCCGTCGTAGATCTTCGATGTCTCGTCAATTGCGCCTGTGTCATACGTCGCATCCGGCCCAGGACAGCTCGTGGCATACCCCAGCATGGCCACTTCGCCCAGGTCTGGCGACCAGGCAATATCGACCGGACACGCAATCGACTCCGAGGCGGGCGTAATCACGACGGCTTGTGGGCGTGGTGTGTGAACGACCGGAGCGGGCGCAGCGCGGTAGAAGATGGAGACCAGCACGACCGCCACGAGGGTTATCGTCACGGCTAGGGCGAGCCACACGCGCCAGCGCGGGCCGCTGACGATGCGCCGTGCTAGCGGCTGAGGCGTGCGCGGCGCTACCTCGACCTGCTTCCGGGAAGTCTCTACACCTACGTCTGTCGCGAGCTTGCGGAGCGCCTCCAGGCGTCCCCGCGCGTCACCCTGCCCACCGCGCGGGCTTTCTGGATCGACTGGCTCCATCGGCTCAACCCCCAGCGCTGACGCCTCAGCATGCGCCTGATAAGCGCCATGCCTTCGCTAGTATAACGAGCAAAGGGAGCAGTCTGTGCAACACAGCTGCTCCCTTTGTACCAGGCGCGCGGAGGGCGCAGGTCAGTCGGCCTCGTCGGCCAGATCGGCGGCGAACACCGGATAGCCGGGGGTGAAGCGATACTTCAGCTTGCGCTGGATGTCGCGCAGCGCGCCGAGGTTGCGGTAGAGCGTGATGACCTCGCCATCGGGCGAGAGCAACGCCACCGAGCCTTCCAGCCGCGCGATCTGCGGCAGATGGCGATGCTGCGCGGGGATGTCGCGGCGCCCCAGGAAGTAGAAGCGCACGCCCGTCCGCTGGATCAGGCGGCCCCAGGTGACGATGTATTCGACCGCGCCAACGAGGTTGCGCTGGGCGGCGCGGCGGTCGGCGTGGCGCGAGTGACTCACGGGCGCGAACGCCTGCACGTCGGCCAGCGCCAGGCGGCGCGGACGGCGAGCGGCAATGGTGAGGGCGGCGCCAGAGGCAGATCCATGGACACTGGCGCGCTGGAGATCGTTCCGCATGGCAAATCCTCCTGAGATAGCACGAGCGCCGAAGCGCGACACACCGGGATGCGCTGGATATACGACAAGCGTGGTGAGCGATAGATGGCAAGCGGCTACAAGGGATGACTCGTTGAGTGGGGATATAGGCTCATTGCAATTCTGGATGTCAAAATCGGAAAAGCTCTTGTGTGCGGCTTTTGTGGCTTACGGTCGCAGATGGCCTGACATGATAAAATACGGGGCGTACCTGCAACAGGTTGCAGCGCGCAGGTAGCTCCCCCAGGCGAACGCCCTATGGACGCTCAGCAGGTGAATCCCCAACGACGGAGAGAGATAAACGGCATGACCGAGTCGGATCATCCAGACCATCCTGATCATCCTGATCATCCTGATCACCCAAATCCCCCGCAGGCCGCGCGACGACGCGCGCCGCACCGTGTCATCATCGGCGGCGTGGGCGCGCTGCGGTTGACCCTCGCCGAAGTGGTCTCCGTGGCGCGCGAGCGTGCGGAGGTGGCGCTGGCCCCCGGCGCGCTGGAGCGCGTGCGGATGGCGCGGGCCTTCGTCGACCGGCTCACGCAGGAAGACCGCACCGTCTACGGCGTCACCACCGGCTTCGGGCATCTCAGCCGCGTCAAGATTCCGCCTGAGCAGGTCGAGACGCTCCAGCGCAACCTGATTCGCAGCCACTCCAGCGGAGTGGGTGAGCCATTCGACATCCCCACCGCCCGCGCCATCATGCTGCTGCTGGCCAATAGTCTGGCGCGCGGCCACTCCGGCATCCGCGAGCAGACGCTGTACCTGCTGGTGATGGCGCTCAACCGCGAGGTGACGCCCGTCATCCCCACGCGCGGCTCGGTGGGGGCCAGTGGCGATCTGGCCCCGCTGGCGCACCTCAGCCTGGCGCTGATCGGCGAGAGCGAGGCGTGGTATGCGGGTGAGCGGCTGCCCGCCGCCGAGGCGCTGAAGCGCGCCGGACTCTCGCCCGTCACGCTGAGCGCGAAAGAGGGGCTGGCGCTCATCAACGGCACGCATGTGATGGAGGCGTGCGGCGCGCTGGCGCTGGCCGACGCCCTGCGCCTGACGCGCGCGGCGGAGGTAGCCGTGGCGATGAGCACGGAGGCGCTGTTGGGCAGCTACGTGCCGCTCGACCCGCGCATCCACGCGCTGCGCCCGCAGGCAGGCCAGCCCCGCACGGCGGCGCGGCTGCGGCTGCTGCTGGACGACAGCGAGATCAACCGCAGCCACGCCAACTGCGGGCGCGTGCAGGATCCGTACAGCCTGCGCTGCGCGCCACAGGTGCTGGGCGCGGCGCGCGATGCGCTGGGCTTCTGCGAGCAGGTCTTCTCCGCCGAGCTGGGCGCCGTGACCGATAATCCACTGCTCTTCCCCGATGACGGCGACGCCCTGACTGGCGGCAACTTCCACGGCCAGCCGCTGGCGCAGGCGCTTGACTTCCTGGCCATCTCGCTGGCGCATGTGGCCAGCTTCTCGGAGCGGCGCTCGTACAATCTGACCGGCCCGCACGACTGGGACACCGGCGAGAACCGCATCCCGCTCTTCCTGACACCGGAGCCGGGGCTAAACTCTGGCTACATGATTCCGCAATATGTCGCGGCGGCGCTGGTGAACGAGATCAAGGTGCTGGCCCACCCCGCCAGCATCGACTCGATTCCGACCTCCGCTGGCATGGAGGACTACGTGAGCATGGGCGCGACCTCGGCGCTCAAGCTGCGGCAGGCGCTCGATCTGGCGTATCGTGTGGTCGCCATCGAGTTCCTGCTGGCGGCGCAGGGGTTGGATTTCCGCGCGCCACTCAAGCCGGGGCAAGGCGTGGCCGACGCGCATGCCGCTGTGCGTGGCGTCGTGCCCACCCTGCGCGACGACCGCCCGCCCGCGCCCGATATCGAGGCGCTGGCCACAGCCCTGCGCGCGGGCCTGCTGGATGGCCTGGTTCCGGAGGCGTCGCTGACCGACACGGGCCGCCGCCTGCGCGCGACCACCGCGCCAGTCGATCCGACCGATGGAGACGAGCCGCCGCAGCAGCCCGATGACCCAACCGCCGACCGCGAGGGGCGTGGCCGCCACTAGTAGGGGTGGGCAGCCCTCACCCCAGCCCTCTCCCTCTGGGAGAGGGAACGTTGGAGCGCGCTACGCCGACAAGATGAGCAGCAGTGAGAGGATTCGAGCAGAGAGATGATATTGTGCGATAGCGATATCCTGGCGCGTCTGGAGCGCGGCGACATCACCATCACGCCCGCGCCCGACCTGGAGACGCAGCTCCAGCCAGCCTCGCTGGATCTGCGGCTGGGCTACGACTTCCAGACCTTCAACTACACCCGCCAGGCGCTGATCGACCCCCGCGATCCGGCGACCTTCGAGCAGCTCACCAGCCTGACCCAATTGCAGGATGGCGAGCGCTTCCTGGTGCATCCGGGCGAGTTCACGCTGGCCACCACGCTGGAGCGTGTCGAGATCCCCAACGACCTGCTGGCGCGGCTGGAGGGGCGCAGCAGCATCGGGCGGCTGGGCATCGTCATCCACAGCACGGCGGGCTATGTGGATCCCGGCTTCAAGGGCAAGATCACACTGGAGATCAGCAACCTTGGCCGCATCGCCGTGGCGCTCTATCCCGGCATGCGCATCTGCCAGATCGCCTTCGAGGAGATGAGCGCGCCCGTGCGCAAGGGCTATGGCGAGCGGCACGGCTCCAAATATCAGGGGCAGAACGCCGCCACCGCCAGCCGCCTCTTCCAGGACAACGAGTTCCGGAAAAGGTAGCGACCTCACCCCAGCCCTCTAAAACGGAGGGGAACGTATGGCAAGGAGATATGCGCGGGGCGACCTGGCGCGACCTCACCCCCTAGCCCCCTCTCCCACGGGGAGAGGGGGAACCGGAGGGTTGCTGCCCACATCACCCTCCTAGCTCCCCTCTCCCGCAGAGCGGGGGAGGGGCTGGGGGTGGGGGCTTCACCCCAGCGCGCGGCTGAGGAAGACCAGGCCGTCGCGGCGCTCGTCCTCGGTGAAGCCGAGCCGCTGGTAGAGCGCGATGGCGTCCTGCCAGGGGACATCCGTTTCGAGCCAGACGCGCCGTCGTCCCTGCGCCCGCGCCTCGGCCAGCAGCTCCGCGACGATGGCTTGCGCGATGCCCCGGCGGCGCAGATCGCGGCGCACGGAGACGCGCACGAGCTGGCAGGTGGCGCCATCAGGCTCGTAGAGCAGCGCGCCCGTTCCCACCAGCGCGCCCGCCTGCTCGGCCACCACGAAGCGATGCCCCTGCGCGAGATAGCGCGCGGCGATGTCGTCGAGGTCGGGGTTGCGCGTCTCGTCGATGGCGCCGAAGCGCTCGCCCAGTCCGGCCAGAATCAGGGCACGGGCGGCGTGCTGGTCGGCGGGCGTGAAGACGCGCACGGCGATGGGTGTCTGCTGCGACATACGCTTCTCCTCTCAGCCAGCATTGTACACGCGCCGTGGGCGGCGCTCTCGGCCTTGAAAGGCCAGAGCACGCGACGGCGGCTTGAAAGCCGCGCGGCGTCCACCTGCGGCGGCGCATAGAGGGCATTCATGCCCCATCCACGCCGTGCGCCGGCCATTCATGGCCGCGATCTTTCACACTCGCAACCGCCTGATTGACCCAACGTATTTGCTGTGGGACGATAGACGCTGGCCGTGCGGAGCGACGCGCGCACGCCTGCAGACGACCGATTCCTCATCTGAGAGTGAGAGCGATATGATCATCGTTGGGCTGGCCGCGATTGGCGCGACTGTCGTGACGGCGCTGCTGCTGGGGCTGGCGTATGTGATGGGGCGCAAAACGTGGCCCACCACACCCGCCGTGGCGCGCTGGGTGGCAACGCTGTGGGCGCTGAACTTCATTCTCGATCTGTTGATTCTCTACTTCGCCATGCCCGCCCTCACTGGCCCCTATGGGGGCTGGCAATGGGTGCTCTGGCCGCTGGCGCTGTCGGGCATCTATGCCGTGTTTGGCGGCAGCCTGCTGCGCGCGCGCGGCGCCCTGGGCACGCTGAATGAGCGTATGAATTCCATCCCCGGCGGATTCACCGCCCGCTCGCGGCGTGGCGGGCGCGTGGTCAGCGAGCAGCCGGGTGGCGGCGTGCCGAGCGGCGCGCTGGCGGGCGGTATCGCCATTCTGGCTGCGCTGGTGGTGGCCATCGTCATCAATGGTCTCATCGTCGTCGCCACCACGTGGTTCGACGGCAACGCCAAGGCGCTCGCCGCCATCCCGCACATCGTCACGGCCTCAGCCTCGCAGCCGCTGCCACCCACCAATGTCGATCATATCGTGCTGGTGACACAGGGCGTGGCCTCGTATCTGGGCCAGCAGACGCTCGCCAGCGGCGGCCAGAACCTCGGCTCGATCTATCACACCGAGCCGACCGAATATACCCTGCAATCCGTGCGCGGGCATCTCTACTGGATCGCCCCGCTGGTCTACAACAACGTCTGGGCCAATCTGGGGAACTGGCAGAGTCCCGGCTATGTGGTCGTGGACGCCGAAGACCCCAACGCCGCGCCGACGCTGCGCACGGGCTATCACATGCGCTACCTGCCCGATGCCCTCTTCAATCAGGATCTGCTGCGACACGTCTACCTGAGCGGCTACACCAACGGCGACCTGGCCGATCCCACGCTGGAGGTGGACGATAGCTGGCGCCCATACTTCACCATCTCGCTGATGCAGCCGACGCGCGGCTTCACGGGCGAGGTCACGCAGCGTGTGCTGCTGGTGGACGCCCAGACAGGCGCCATCGCCAACGACGCGCCCAACGCCGTACCAAACTGGGTTGACCGCATCATCCCCTCCGACGCCGTCAATGACTACCTGACCTGGTGGGGCAAGTACGCGCACGCGCCGTGGTTCAATCCCTCTGGTCAGGGCCAGCAGAAGCCCTCGACCGACACGCCAGAGCTGGTCTACAATCAGGTCGATCAGCCGGTCTGGCTGGAGCCGATGACGTCCAGCGCTGGCACAGACAACTCCAGCACGGGCATCGTGCTGTACGACACGCGCGCGATGACGGGGACGTTCTACCCGCTGACAGGCATCGGCGTGACTGACAACGTCACCAATGCCTTCCAGTCGAACCCGGCCAACATCCGCAACTACACGGTCGGCAATGTGCAGCTCTACCAGATCTACAATGAGCCGACGTGGGTGGCGACCTTTGTGCAGACCAATCCCTACGGCGCCAGCTTCCAGGCCATCGGCATCGTGGACGCGAAGCACCTGCAGGGCGTCAATGTCATCATGGCGCAGAATAAGTCGCAGGCGCTGGCGGAGTATGCGCAATATCTGGCTGATAACAACATCAGCGGCCCCAGCGCGACACCCAGCGGCAAGACGGTGACGGTGAGCGGGCAGATCACGCGCATCTCCTCGACCACGGAGAGCGGCGCCTCGGTCTACTACATGACCCTGAACGGACAGAGTCGCATCTTCAAGGCGGGGCTGGCGCTCAGCCCGGAGTTGCCGCTGGCCCAGCCTGGCGACAGCGTCACGCTCTCGTTCCTGGATACCGGGCAGAACGTCGTCACGCTGACCGCGTTCAGCGACGCAAGCATCCCGCTGGGCGTCGCGGCGCCACCCACGCCGAGCACGCCGACCATCAGCGCCGCGCCGTAGCGGGCCCCCATCCCCAGCCCCTCCCCCGCTTTGCGGGGGAGGGGGCTATTGCGCGATGCTACGGCGTATCGGGCATCAGGAGCAGCGCAAACCAGAAGACCGCGCCACCGCCAGGGGCATTGCGCAGGCCGACCCGGCCATGATGCTGCTCGACAATCATGCGGCTGATGTGCAGCCCCAGCCCCAGGCCAATCGCGGCGCTGCTGGGCGCCGCTGCGGTTCCCGGGGCTCCCTGGACGCGGTAGAAGCGCTCCCACACCAGATCGCGTTGGTCGGGTGGGACGCCTGGCCCCCCATCGCAGACCGAGACACGCGCCCAGGCGCCACTGACCTTCAGGCGAACCGAGACGCACTGGTCATCGGGTGAGTACCTGAGCGCATTAGAGAGGTAGTTGCTGATGACCTGCCGGATGCGATCCCGATCGGCGTAGATGAGCGCTGGATGGCTCGTCGCTCCCGGCAGGCGCATCCGAATGAGGCGTCCTGGCGTCATCTGGCGCTGCTCCTCGACGACCTCGCGCACGATCTCCGCGAGGTCGCACGACGCCTCGCGCAGCTCCAGCCTGCCCGCACGCATGCGCGAGACATCCAGCAGATCGACCACCAGCCGACTCAGCCGCTCCATGTGGCTCTCCATCCGCTCCAGCGCCGTCTGAACCGGTTCGAGCGTCTGCGCCAGGGCAGCCGAGGCGGCGTCGGCCTGATCCGCCCGCGCCTGCGCAAGCGTGTTGGCCAGCGTATCGGACGCCAGCGCCACGACCAGTCGACTATTGGTCACTGGCGTCTTGAGTTCGTGCGCCGCAATGCTGAGAAACTCATCCATGCGCCGCGTCGTCTCTGCCATGGCCAGGACGTGGGCGTAGGCCACCGCGCGATCATGCGCGAGGCGGTCGCGCTCGATGATGAGCGCCGCCAGCTTCGCCACCG
>DATAED010000059.1:0-10683 GCA_036258195.1 Ktedonobacterales bacterium | reverse complement strand
AGATCGGGCGCGGCACCAGCACCTATGATGGGCTGGCGATTGCCCGCGCCATCGTAGAGTACCTGCACAACAATAAGCGCTGCGGGGCGCGCACGCTTTTCGCCACGCACTATCACGAGCTGGTCGAGCTGGCGCGGGCGCTGCCACGGGTGCGCGCCTACAACGTGGCGGTGGCCGAGGAGGAGGGCCACATCGTCTTTCTGCGCAAGATCATCCCCGGCGGCGCAGATAAGAGCTATGGCATCCATGTGGCGCAGTTGGCGGGCATCCCGCGACAGGTGGTGCGCCGCGCCGAGGAGGCGCTGGAGGAGCTGGAGCGGGTGGGCGATGCGCCGCGCCGCCGCCAGCGCATGCGCGACATGCGGGAGATAGCCCCACCGCAAGCCGTGCAACTGACGCTCTTCTCCGCCGAACCAGACCCGCTGATCGAGGAGCTGAAGGCGCTGCCCATCGACGAGCTGACGCCGCTGGAGGCGATCAGTCGGCTGTACGAGCTGCAACAGAAGGCGAAGGAGCGGTGAGATAGAGGCGTGAGCGTGACGGAGCGGCGCCCAGTCGCTCGGCAAGCGGAACCTCTCCCCTGTCCCCCTCCCCTCCGAGGGAGGGGGAACCCGCAGCAGGGCGATGTGGCGCGGGGCAAGCGCGTTTGCGGCAGTAGAGATTCGGGCCGAGAGCGCCCAGAATGAAAGGATACGATAGCCTGATGCCCGTCATCATTCCGCCATCGTCGCGCCCGCTGCTGCTGTGGCTGGCGGCCTCCGCTGTGTGCGCCGCCGTGCTGGCCAGCCAGGGTCTCATGCTCGTCGCGCTGTGGCGCAGGCCGTCGTGGCTGTGGCGGCTGGGGCTGGCGTCGCTGGCGCTCGGCGCGCTGGGCGTGGGGCTGGCGAGCCGCCTGCTGGACGCCTACAGCCAGCTTGCCCACGTCTCCTCCTGCTATGTGGATGGATGCCAGGACTGGTTTCCGCTGGTGACAAACGCCGTCTTCGCGGCGGTCGTGCTCGGCGGGCTGCTGATCGCCGCGACCTGCGCCAGCGTCATCGCAGCGACGGCGCTCAGCGCGACGTGGCGCGTGGTGGAGGGGACGGCGCAGGCGCGCGGCTGGAGGAATCGTGGCGGGCGGCTGGCCCTGCTGGCGCCCGCCGTCGCCGTCGCCTACCTCGGCATGTACTGGGTGACGAATGGCGTGGCGATGCTGGCGCAGACCGTCTATCTGCTCACGCCAGGGGCGGCAGGCGATGGCATCGGGATGATCCCCTTCGAGTTTGCCGTCGTCGGCACGGTGGTGGGCGCGATCACGCTAGCGCTGGGAGCCTGGATGGTCTGGGCCGTGGCGGCGCGGCGCGAGCCGACGACGACGCAGGCTGCAGCGGCGGCAGGATAGGGGTCGCGGCCATGATGAAGGTCAGCGTGGCGCCTGGGGTATCACTGGGCGCGCGCCCTCACCCCAGCCCGCTCCCAGAGGGAGAGGGAGCCGGAGGGTTACCCCCAACCGCGCGCCGCTTAGCTCCCCTCTCCCGCCTTGGCGGGGAGGGGCTGGGGGCTCGCACGGCGCCCGCCAGCTAGCGGCTGACCTCGCTGGGCCGCTCGGGCGAGGGATGGGCGGAGGCGCCGTCGGGGATGGTGACACCCTCCTGCTGGAAGAGCGCATAACCCTCGCGGCGCAGACGCTGGTCGTAGAGCACGCCGACACGGATCAGCGCGCCCAGCGGCCCAGCGACGAGCTGGATCAGCGGCCCCAGCAGCACTGTCGCCACGGCCACCGAGAGCAGTTGCACCGCGCTGCCCGCCAGTGTCAGCCCGCCCGTCAGCAGCGAGACGACCAGCAGCGCGATGAAGATGCGCCACCAGCCAAAGGCGGTCATGGTGAAGGCAACCCGCAGCGGCTGTGGCAGGCCCAGCGCGGCAGCCGTGGGGTACAGCGCGAACCGCGACCACAGATAGGCCACGATCATCAGCGTCATGGCGGCGATGATGCCCGCGATGATAGCCAGCGCTAGCGCGTCCGCTGAGGTGATCTGCTGCGCGCTCGCGCCGGGCTCATTTGGACCCAGCACGAAGGCCAGCGCCAGCCCCAGCCCCGGTATGGCGATGATGGCCAGCAGGCCGTAGAGGAAGAAGAGCGCCCACAGCGTTGGCCACATCCGCATCAGGCCCTCTCGCGCGCATGCCCGGATGCTGATGGGCCGCCCCAGCGCCGCCTCGCGCGCGCCAACGGTCAGCGCCGCCGTCGTCCACGCCGCCACCAGCAGCGTCAGGATGACCGCCGCCAGCGAGAGCAGGCCGATGGCGGTATCCTGCGGCGACGCGGCGGTGGTGGCAGGCGTGGTCGTCGCGGGGCTCTGCCCGTTCGCCACCTGCAGCAATTCATTGATGGGGTTCGGCGCGCCCGCCAGCGGGTTGACGCCGCTCAGTTGCGAGACCAGCGCATCCAGCAGCGCGATGGCCACTGAGGGCAGCGCCGCCACCACCAGCGCCAGCGCCAGCAGCGCGCCCAGTCGCTTGCCAAACAGGCGGAAGGTCGCGCCGATGAGCTGGCCAGCGCGGCGCGGCGTGGGCGTCAGCTCGGCGCGGGCGCCATTGGGATCAGGCCCATAGGCTTCGATGACCGACTGTGGGAAGGGAACAGGCGCAGCCGGGCGCGCGAACTGCGGCGGAAACGGCGGATAGGCCCGATTTGGCGCAGGCGGGTAGCCCGCGCGCGGCGCGCCAAAGGGCGGCGCTCCGTAGGGCGCGCCAGGCTGCGGTGGCGCGGCATTGGGCGGATACGCAGGATAGGGCGGATACGGCGCGTACGGTTGCGTCTGCGCTGGCTCGGACGGGGCGACGGGCGTGAAATAGCCAGCGGGCGCGTCGGCGGCGGGCGCGGGCGCATCGGCGCGGCGTGTCTCCGGGCGCAGGCGATGAACGGCCTCCAGCGCGGCGGCGCCATCACCGGGCCGCGCGAACGAGTATTCGACCTGGCCGATGCTGGCGAGCGTCAACCCGATGGTCTCCGGGCGAAGGAAGAGCAGCCGCGCTTCCTGAATCTGCGCGAGCGGATAGAACTGCTCGCCGATGTGGACGCCATCGGCCTCGACACGCAGCTCACGTCCATCGATCAGCGGCGCGCGAGTGGGTGGGACGTATTCCTGGCTCACGGTGCTCTCCTCGAACGCCGCGCGATGGATTCCCATCCATGCGACGTTCCGCCTGTTCTTTCACGCATCCTATCAGCCATTCTGGCGCCTGGCAAGTTCTACGGCGCTCGCCGAGAGCGCCGCGTGATGGGAGACGCGGCCTTGCAAGGCCGACGCACGGCGCGGGAGGGAGCATGAATGTCCCTCGCTTGCGTAGCCGCAGACGGCTTTCAATCCGCCATCGTGTGCGTTGGTTTTCAAGGTAGCGAGCGCCCCACCATCGCGTGGATGTCGTCCGCGAGCTTGCTGAACGTCGCCAGCAGCTCTGGCGGCCCGATGACCTCGAAGGGGCAGCCCAGGCCGAGCAGGAAGCGCGCGGCGTGCTCCAGGCTGCGGTCATAGGCGCGCAGCAGCACGCCATCGGGCCGCTCCTCCAGCGTGGCGAAGTCGGGCGGTACCTGGCGCGCGGCCTCCGCGAAGGAGGTATGCAGCAGCGCCTGCGCCAGCCAGGTATCGGGGATGGCGGCGAACGTCTGGATGGCGTAGGCGAGGCAGTCGAAGTCGGGCGGCGGGGTGAACGTCTCGTCGCGCAGGGTCAGAGCGCGCGCACGGTCGAGGCGGAAGACGCGCAGCGCCCGCCGCAGATGGCAGAAGCCAATCGCGTACCAGCGCCCGCCATGGTGTACGACGCCATAGCAGTCGAGCAGGCGCTCGGTCTGCTCGCCCGCGCTATTCAGGTAGCGCAGGCGCAGGCGGCGGCGCTGGCGGGCGGCGGCGCTGCACAGCGCGACGGCATCCAGGCGGGCGGGCGACTCGGCGGCACGCGCGGTGGGTGTGGCATCCACCGCCACAGATGCGCGGATGGCCTGCACACGCTCGCGGGTGGCCAGTGGCAGCACGCGCTCCAGCTTGGCCAGCGCGCCCGCCGTGGCCGCCTCCAGCTCGGCCAGCCCCAGACGCGGCGTCGCCAGCAACCCCAGCGTGATAGCCAGCGCCTCGTCATCGGTCAGCATCAGCGGCGGCAGACGATAGCCCGGTCGCAGCGCGTAGCCGCCGTAGCGTCCACGCCGCGCCTCCACCGGAATCCCCATCGCCTGCAGCATCGTGACGTAGCGGCGCGCGCTGCGGGTGTTGACCTCCAGCGCGTCGGCGGCCTGTTGCGCCGAGAGGCGAGGCCGCGATTGCAGCAGATCGAGCAGCGCCAGGAGGCGCGTAGCGGGCGAATAGGCGACGTGCGACATGCAGGCTCACCTTCCAATCTCAGCGCCTGGCGCAAACTCACCGCAAATGCGGACCGAATCGAACCACAATACACTTTATACTACGCTATAGAGCGATTGTTCAACGAGAGAGACGCGCCGCCGCTGGGTGGCGTGAAGTGAGGAGTAGACGTACGATGACGCTCAAGTCGCTGACACCCAATCTGATGGTGGAAGATGTTGAGGCGACCATCGCCTTCTATCGCGACACGCTCGGCTTCACGGTCACGGCGACCGTTCCCGACGCGGCGCCGTACGTGTGGGCATCGCTGAAGGGCGGCGATGTCGAGATCATGCTGCAGGCGCGTCACAGCCTCGAAGAGGAGCTACCACAGCTCGCGGGCAAGCCGCTGGGCGCCTCGCTGACCTTCTATATCGGGGTGGATGACGCCGACGCGCTGCACAGCGCCATCCAGGACAAGGCGACGATCATCAAGGCGCCCATGACGGCTCCCTATGGCGCGCGTGAGTTCTATGCGCAGGATCCCAATGGCTACCTCCTGGGCTTCTCCAGCCCGGCACGTGGCGATGGCGAAACAGCGGAAGGGCAGGCCAACGATGCTCCAGGCGCGTGAGCGTACAAAGACGGCGCCAGCGGAGACGCTGCGCGAGCTGCGGCGCATCCCTGGCGTGGGGGCCAGCATCGCGGTTGATCTGTGGGATCTGGGCGTGCGCGCAGTCTCCGACCTCGACAGCGCCGACCCGCAGGCGCTCTACGACAATCTGTGCGCCCTGCGCGGCGCGCATATCGACCGCTGCATGCTCTACACATTGCGTTGCGCCGTCTACTTCGCCGGGCCGGAGCCGCACGATCCGGCGCTGCTGAAGTGGTGGGCGTGGAAGGATCAGCCTTGACACTTCCCACGCCTCAAGGCGGGGGATGCTCGGTTCTACCCCGCAAGTTATCCCGTGAGTCCCCGAAGGGCCTGCCCGGCCTATTGAATGTTGCGCGCTGCGCGGCTTTCACCCCCATGCCTGAAGGCACGGGCGCTCAGCCGCGATTCTTAGGTAGCGGGCGCTCATCGCTGCCAAGCGCCCTTATGGATGGCGCGGCGGCATCTCATGTGGCGGGCTGGGTGAGAAAAGGCGACTCCAGAAGCCCTGCCGCTCCTCGTGTTCGGGCTCGCGGGCGAATTCTTCGGTGTTTTCAGCGTAGTCCTCGCGCGGGTAGCGCGGGCGCACGACCCGATCAACTTGTTCGGCCTGACCGGAGGCGCCAGAAGACGCAGACGGCTGCGCTGGCGGCGCGGTCTGCGGTACGCCTGGCGCGTTCAGGTTGACGGGCGGCGCAGCGGGCTGGCTGACAGGCGGCACACTGGCCGGATTGGATGGATTGGCGGGCGGGTTGACGGGATTGACCGTCACGCCTGCCTGCCGGCCAGCGTCTGCGGGTGGCTGCGATGGCGTCTGCCACGGTGGCTGACTGGCGCGGGCGCCACGTCGATAGCCTGCGTCGGGCGACTCCGTGAGTTCGGGCAGCGGCTCATCGAAGCGCATCCGTCCGGGGACGCGCGGCTCCGGGCGCGGCTCCCGCGCATCGGGCGTCAGCGAGATGCGCCCGGGCGTCCACGTCGAGGGATGCGCCTGGGGGGCGACGTGCGGCTCGAAGCCGGTCGCCACGACCGTCACTTTGAGCATGTCGCCAGCGTTGGGGTCGTACGTGGCGCCGAAGATCAGGTTGGCGTCGGGATGTACCAATGCGCTCAGCGCATTGGCGATGCCTTCCACCTCGCGCATGCTCAGCGAATCGCCGCCCGTCACATTGAAGATCAGCCCGCGCGCGCCGGTGATATCGACATCCAGCAGCGGATTCAAAAGGGCGGAGCGCAGCGCCAGCTCGGCGCGGTTCTCGCCGCTGGCTGCGCCAGTCGCCAGGTAGGCCGAGCCCGCCTCGCTCATGATAGCGCGCACGTCGGCGAAATCGAGGTTGATGAGGCCAGGGACCGTGATCAGCTCGCTGACGCCCTGTACACCCACCCGTAGCGCCTCGTCGGCCTTGCGATAGGCGTCGAAGAGGCTGGTATCGCGTCCGACGATCTGGGCCAACCGCTCATTGGGAACGGTGATGAGCGCATCGACGACAGAGCGCAACGCCGCGACTCCCTGCTCCGCCAGCACGCGACGGCGACGCTCGAAAGCGAAGGGCGTAGTGACGATGGCCAGGGTGAGCGCGCCCCGCTCGCGCGCTGCCTGCGCCACGATGGGGCTGGCCCCCGTGCCCGTGCCACCGCCCATGCCTGCTGTGATGAACACCATGTCGGCGTCGCCCAGCGCCTCGATCAGCTCCTCATAGCTCTCTTGCGCGGCCTGCTGACCAATGACGGGGTCGCCGCCCGTTCCCATGCCGCGCGTCAGCCGCTCGCCGATGCAGATGCGTTGTCGGGCGCGCGAGGCGCTCAGCGCCTGCGTATCGGTGTTGACAGCCAGAAACTTCACACCGCCCATGCCCGACTCGATCATGTGGTTGACGATGTTGCAGCCAGCGCCGCCGACGCCGACGACGATGAGTCGCGCCGCGCTGGCCGCTTCAAACTCCCGCTCATAGCTTTGCTTGTGGCTCTGCTTGTGGCTCTGCTCATGCCCAGGCTCATGGATCTCCTCACGCTGCGGGGCCGCCTGCGATTGAGCGGCGTCGGCGTCATCGCCTGCATCACGCCAGCCGATGTCCAGTGGCTCATCGGCGGCGGCGCTCTCCTCGCTGGTGGGTGGCGCATCGGCGGCGAGCGGGTGGGTCTGCGAGCGGTTCAGGTGGATGATAGGCTGTGCGGCGTCCGCAGTCGCCGCGTCTGTGGTGGCCGCATCGCTCTGAGGCGTTTCGCGCGCCTCGTCGGGCGGATTCTCAGTTGGCATTGGGATGCCTCCCTTTCAGGCGCGACGCTCATCGCGGCGCGGTAAAGATGCGTCGCAGGTCAGCCATGAACGGCGCGCTTCTGACCGGCGCGCGGCGTGCGGCGCGCCGCTGCTGGCGAGCGCCCAGAAGCAGCAGCCCCGTCACCACGGCGTAGGCCGGGCGGGTAAGCGGTGGCGGCGCGCCGACCAGCTCAACGGGCCGCGCCACCTCGGTGGGTGTGCGCAGGGCGCTGGCGAGCAGCGCATCCAGTCCATCCAGCTCGGCGCCGCCACCCGTCAGCAGCAGCACGGCGGGACGGGCGCCCTGGCGCTGAGCGCGCTGGAGCGGCGCGGCCAGCGCCGCCGCCAGCTCCCGCGCGCCATCGGCGGCGCTCTCCGCCAGCAGGCGCGTGGGCAGCAGCTCGTCGGCGCCGCTGATTGGCTCCATCTCGATCAGGTCGTCCTCAGGCGCATGGCTGGCCAGACAAGTGGCGTAACGACGTTTCAGCTTCTCGGCCACGTCGAAGGGCAGCCGCAACTTATGCGCCATTTGCCGCGTGATGATATCGCCACCCACCGGCAGGCAATCGCACTGGTAGATGGCGCCCTCGGCATAGATGGCCACGCCCGTCGTCTGTGCGCCGATGTTGGCGACGGCGAAGGGCAGGCCCAGTTGCGCCTGTGCGCGCACGCTCTCACCTGCCGCCAGCGGCCCGGCGATCAGGTCATCTGGCGTGGTCTCGGTGGCATTGAGCAGCCGCACGAGGTTCTGGGTGACGGCGAGCGGCGCAGTGACGATGCAGGCCTCCACCGCCAGCTCGAATCCCACCATGCCCACAGGATTCGGGATGCCACTGACGCCGTCGATGCTGTAGCCACGCGGGATGACATGCAACTGCTCGCTGTGGCTATTCGCCGCGACCGCGCCGCGCGCCGCGCCGATGACCTGCTCGACCTCGCGCAGGCTGATCAACTGATCGGGCTGGGTGACGGAGGTTTGGGCGCGCGCGGCCTGGCTGCGCACCAGCGATCCGCCCACGCTGACGTAGGCGCTGAGGATGCGCGATCCGCTGGCTTGCTCCAGTGCAGCGAGCGCGGCGCTCAGCGCGTCGCTGGCCTGCTCTGGCGCGCTGACCATCCCCTCGTGGATGCCATCGGACGGGAACTCACCGCCTGCGACGAAAGTGAGCGAGCCATCTGGCTCGATGCGCGCCATCAGCGCCTTGATGGTCTGTGAGCCGAGGTCGAGGCTGACGATGGTGTGCGCACGAGCGGCGCCGGGCCGACGCTGCTGTCTATCCTTCATGAGCTGTCTCGCTTCCCTGACATTCGAGTGATGGGTGGCTGGCCCCCTCCCCCGGCCCCTCTCCCGCAAAGCGGGGGAGGGGAGTTTTTTGGGCGCGACTGTTCTGGTCAGCGATAGTAGGGATGCGCGCCCCAGCGCACATCGATCACGCCAGCGGTGGCGCCGCTCTGCGCCAGCCGCGCCAGGATGTCTTGCGCCGCCTGCGCCTGGAGCCGCGCGCCCTGCGCCACCTCGGCGGGCGATAGCGGCGTCGCGCCGCTCGCCGCCGCTGGCGTCTCGCTGGTGAGATCGGCGAGCGTAGCCTGGGCGTCGCTGGGCGCGCCGAAGATGATCAGCGTGCCGCCAGCGGTCAGCGCCGTGAAGCCATCCTGGGCCGAGTAGCGCAGCGTCGCGGGCGATGATCCCGCGCCTGCCGAGCTGATACGCAACTGACTTGCCATCGCGATCAGTGTCGGACTCAAATGGCTCCCGGTGCGAGGCGCCTGCCCGGCGAAGCCCAGATCGGCGGGGTCATCGACCGCGATGGCGGCGCCCTGCGCCAGCGCTGGAGCGCGCGCGATGGCGTCGATGATGACGCCATCTGCGCCGACGGCCCAGGTCTGGCCCTGCGCGCTCCACAGCACGGCGGTCGCGCGCGGCGTGACGCTCACCAGCGCCGTATCCGGAAACATGACCGAGACGCTGACGCGCTGGACGCGCGGCGACGCGGCGATGGCGCGCTGGGCGGCGCTGAAGTCGCAGCGGAAGGCGTCGCAGCCGGTCAACCGCTGCGCGCGGGCCAGCGCCAGCAGGGTCGGGTCGCTGGTTCCCACGATGCGCACGTGGCGCACCTGCCAGTAGGAGCCGAAGCCGATCCAGAGCAGCAGCGCGATGAGCGCGACGCACGGCGCCAGCCACACGATGGCCCGCGCGGGTGAGACGCGCCGCAGAGTGCGCCTCGCAGCGCGCGCGCCGACGCTGGCCACGCGCGCCAGCCGCCCCGGCGCCGCCCCACGTCGTGAGCGCGTCAGCGCCTCCTCGCCGACCCGGTAGCCATCGCGGTGAGCCTCGCGTGCAGCCATCCGCCGACGCTGACGCCGGCGCGGAGCGCGCGGTGGGGCGCTGACCGTCGGCGTGGCGAGATCCTCGCCAGCGGCATATGGTGGACGTGGCGATGGGCGACGTGGCTCCATCCTGCGACTCCTCCTTGGGCGCCTGGCGCGTGTTCATGCCGCCACCGATGCGGAGCGGCGCCGGTCGGCTGAGTGGTACGCATCGGCGGCGCCAGCGAGACGCTGATCTGCGCTGCTGGCATGGTAGACTGACGAGTGATGTAAGCGTCTATGAGCGAGATCCAGGAGGAGCGACCTGTGCGAATTGCGAGTTTCCGCGCCGACGATGGCAGCATCCGTCTGGGGGTGGCGCGCAACGGCGAGCTGGTGGATCTGTCGCGCGCCGCCACGATGCTGAATGCGCCTGAGGCGCGCGAGGCGCCGGAGCTGCTGCGCGACATGCTGGCGTTGATCGCGGCTGGCCCGCAGGCGCTGGAGCGCATAGGCCAGCTCGCCAGCGCCGCGCCCGAGGACGCCGCCCTCACGCTGAGCGCCGCACAGTTGCTCGCGCCGATCCCGCGGCCC
Organism: Ktedonobacterales bacterium; assembly: GCA_036258195.1. Lineage (GTDB taxonomy): Bacteria > Chloroflexota > Ktedonobacteria > Ktedonobacterales > JADMIN01 > JAKAIY01. The sequence continues at coordinate 557 of DATAED010000059.1, read as the reverse complement.
GCCAAGAACCTCCTGTGCGTCGGGCGCAACTACGCTGAGCATGCCGCCGAGTCGCTGCGCGCCAGTGGCGAGCAGGCGCCCGTGGGGCAGCGGCGTCCCAATATCTTCACCAAGGCTGTCACGACCGTCACCGGCCCCTTCGACGACATCCCGCTGGACGCCACACTCACCCAGAAGCTGGACTGGGAGGTGGAGCTGGGCGTCATCATCGGGCAGGGTGGTCGCCATATCCGCCGCGAGGATGCGCTGGGCCATGTCTTCGGCTATACCATCGTCAACGACTTGAGCGCGCGCGATCTGCAACATGCGCCCGGCCTGCAATGGTTCACCGGGAAGAGTCTGGATGGCTCGTGTCCGATGGGGCCGTGGATCGTGACGGCGGATGAGATACCGAACCCGCAGACGCTGAATCTGACGCTGAGCGTCAATGGCGAGCTGAAGCAGGCCGACACAACGGCGCACATGCTGTACGATGTCGCCGCTATCATCACGTCGCTGGCGGAGGTGATGACGCTGGAGCCGGGCGACATCCTGGCCACCGGCACACCCGCTGGCGT